>NZ_JBFBCF010000003.1:244338-502660 GCF_040683035.1 Streptosporangium sp. NPDC051022
ACGCGGTGCCCTCCCAGCAACCGGACCCGTACGCCGTCTCCTCACAGCAGCCGGACCCCTACGCCGTGCCGTCCCAGCAGCCGGACCCCTACGGCGCGCCGCCCGCCAGGCAGCGGCCCGTCGATCCCTTCGCCCCGCACTCCGACCAGTTCCCGGCCCAGGGCCGCCAACCGGCCGCCGACCCCTACGCCTCCTCCGATCCCTACGCCACGCCGGGAAACTCGACCGACCCGGCCGGATTCCCCGCCTACGGCACGGGACAGGCCGCCGACCCCTACGGCTACCCCGCTCCCTCCCAGCCCGATCCCTACGCGTTCGGGGGCCGGCAGCCGGCTTCACAGGCCGGTCATCCGGCGGATCTGCGCGACCTGTACGGCTCGCCGCCCTCCTACCAGGAACCGCCCTCCTATCAGGAGCCGCCCTCCTACCAGGAGCAGGACGTGGACCCGTCGGACCCGCTGGGCATATTCGGGCAGTCCGACCAGAGGCGGCCGCGTCCCTACGTCCAGGACCCGCCGCACTCGACCGGCGAGCGGCTCCGTCCCGAGCGGGAGGAACGCCGCGACTGGTGAGACCGGTGAGGCGGCGTACCGGGGCCGACGCGGTGGCGGAGGTCCCGTAGTCTGATCTCCCAAAACCGGGCAGGAGTGGGATGAATCAGGCATCAGCCGTACAGCTTCTGGTCGTCCCGATCATCGCGATCGCGGTGGCCGCCGTGGCCAGGCGCAAGGGATGGCCCTCGCCGCTGCTGCTGGTGTCGGCGGGGCTGGTGCTGTCGCCGCTGGTTCCCGGCTACGAGCTGGACCCCGAGCTGGTCCTGCTGGTGTTCCTGCCGCCGCTGCTCTACTCCGCCGCCATCGACAGCTCCTACCTGAGGCTCAAGGCGGTGCGCCGCCCGGTCGCCCTGCTGTCGATCGGGCTGGTGCTGTTCACCACGCTGGTCATCGGCTGGGTCGTCCACCTGCTCCTTCCCTTCCTGCCGCTGGCGGCCGCGTTCGCGCTGGGCGCGATCGTGGCGCCCCCCGACGCGGTCGCCGCCGTCGCGGTGGCCCGCAGGCTCGGGCTGCCCCGCAAGGTGGTCGCCATCCTGGTGGGGGAGAGCCTCTTCAACGACGCCACCGCGCTCACCGCCTACCGGGTGGCCATCGCCGCCGCGCTGGGGGAGGGGATCAGCTGGCTGGACGCCGTGGGCCGTTTCCTCTACACGGCGGCGGGCGGCGTGGTGGCCGGACTCGCGCTCGCCTGGTGCCTGACCTGGATCCTGCTGAGGGTGCGGGACGCGCTGGTCGAGAACACCGTCATGCTGCTCATCCCGTTCGGCGTCTACCTGGCGGCCGAGGCCGTCCACGTGTCCGGCGTGATCGCCGTGGTGGTCGTCGGCCTCTACGTCGGCCACCACATGCCCAGCGCGGGCTTCGGCACCCGGCTGCTGTCCGACGCCGTCTGGCGGGTCGTGGACTTCTTCCTGGAGACGGTCGTCTTCGTACTGATCGGCCTGCAGCTATGGCCGATCATGGAGGCGCTGCGGGGAGCCGATCCCTGGAAACTCGCCGGGATGGCGCTGGCGGTCTTCGCCGCCGCGGTGCTCTCCCGGATCGTCTGGGTCGTGCCCGGCATCTACCTTCCCCGGATCCTGTCCGAGAGGATCCGCAGGCGCGAGCCGAACCCGCCGCCCTGGCAGTACGTGGCCGTCGTCAGCTGGGCGGGCATGCGCGGGGTGGTCTCCCTCGCCGCCGCCTTCGCCATCCCGCCGGACTTCCCCGGCCGGGCCACGCTGCTCTTCCTCACCTTCGTGGTGGTGATCGGCACCCTGCTGGTCCAGGGGATGTCGTTCCCGGCGCTCATCCGGCGGCTGAGGATCTCCAACCAGGAGGAACTCTTCAACGACAACCTCTCCGAGGCCGCGGCGCAGCAGGCGGCCGCCGCCGCCGAGCTGGCCCGGCTGGAGGAACTGGTCGCCGAGGGCGTCTCCGACGTGCACCAGGAGGTCGTCGAGCAGCTCAGATCACGGGCCGAACGCCGGGCGCTCACCGCCTGGGAGCGTCTGGGCGGCGGTACGGGGCCGCAGGGCGAGGAGACACCGAGCGCCCTCTACCGGCGGCTGCGCAGAGAGATGCTGGCGGCAGGGAGAGAGGTGTTCGTACGCCTCCGCGACGAGGGGCGCATCGACGACGAGGTGCTCACCAGGGTCATGCACGAGCTCGACTTCGAGGAGGCCACCCTGGAGCGCGACTGAGGAACGTCTCCCGCGACGCCCGGTGGCGTCGCGGGAGACGCGCCTCAGCCGATGACGTTGTCGACGTAGCACCAGCGCCAGTTCTCACCCGGTTCGAAGGAGGCGACGACCGGGTGGCCGATCTCCTTGAAGTGGGCGGTCGCGTGCTTGCTCGGTGAGGAGTCGCAGCAGCCGATGTGCCCGCACGACAGGCATCTGCGCAGGTGGACCCAGCTTCCGCCGGAGGCCAGGCACTCCTCGCACCCTTCGGGGGTGCGAGGGGACGGGTCCTGGGCTTGTGCGATGTGATCGCAAGTGGACATTTTTCCCCTTATATGGATCTTTGACGCTGATCGTACGACCGGAGGCGTCATCCCGCTCGGGTGCCCTCTATGCCGAATATAAACCCCCCAAAGCTCAACATAACGGGCTTCCGTTTCGCCGTGGGCCCTCCCGATGTCCCCTCGCCGTCCGTCCGCCGTCCGTCCGCCGTCCGTCCGGCCCCGCTCCCGGCTCCCGCTCCCGGCCGGGCGGCAGGTCCGCGCCTCCGGCCTGCGCGTCCGGCCTGCGGGTCCGGCCCGCGGACCCGGTTCGCGCACCCGGTGGAACGACGCGGTGGCCGTGTTTCCCCGATGTCCTCTCGGTGACCGTTCGCTGTCCCCTCGGTGCCTGCCCACTGCCCGCCCGGCGCGATCGCGCTCGCCGTACCGGTCCGTTGGGTAGGGTCTGACCATGCGCCCCCTTCCGCGACGAATTCCCGCTCTCGCCGCCTCCGCACTGGCCGCTGTTCTCGTCACCACCGGATGCTCGGAGCTCCAGCAGGTCTCCGACGGCGTCGACAAGGCCCAGCAGTGCCTGCAGGCCGCGGGCATCGTCACCGACACGGTGAAGAAGATCACCGGTCTGGCCGACGACCCGGCCGCGATGGAGAAGGCGCTGAACGACGGGGCCGCCAAGCTGGGCGACCTGGCGGACAAGGCATCCAACACCACGCTCAAGCAGGCCGCCGACGACATCGCCGGCACCCTGCAGGATCTGAACGTCACCGACGCCAACAGTGCCATCGACGCCCTGCAGAAGGCGGGGAACGAGTCGGTGAAGTGGGTCCAGCAGCTGACCGACGCCTGCTAGCCGGAGCTTCACGCATTCCCGGGTTCTCGATGGGAAATGGTGCTGAAATAGCGTCGGCGATATGGACGCATCTGGGAATGAACCAGACCCCCGCTTCACACTTGCGAACGAACGAACCTTCCTGACCTGGCTGAGCACGTCGCTCGCGCTGAGCGCGGGCGGCGTCGCCATGGCCGCCGTCTCCGCCGACGTCTTCGTCCCCTGGATGCGGAACGCGCTGGCGCTCACCCTGGTGTCGCTGTCGGCCCTGTGCGCCGCGATGGCCTACCCCCGCTGGCGCAGGGTCCAGCGTGCCCTGCGCCGTGCCGCGCCGCTGCCGGAGCCCGCCCTCGCCCCCCTCCTCGGGTACGGCGTGGCGGCCGTCGCCGTGCTCGCCATGGTCCTCATCCTCATGGGCCGATGATCCCCATCTGGGACGAGGGCCTGCAGAACGAGCGCACCCGGCTCGCCTGGGTCCGCACCGCCGCCGTGCTGGCGGTCGGCAGCCTGGGTGCGGGCGGCATCGTCCTGCGCGCCGGAGTCTCCCCGCTCGTCCTCATCCCCTTCGCCCTGGCCTCGGTGAGCGGCACGCTCCTGCTGACCCGTACCGGCGTCCGCTACCGGCGCGTCCAGCGCGCCCTGCACGAGGGCGATCCCCTCGACGACAGGGTCGACGCCGTCGTCGCCTGGCTCGGCACCCTCACCGTCGTCGTGGGGGCGGCCCTCTTCGTCGTCGTCCGGTAGATCCGCCCGCTGGGAGCTGGTCGGGAACAAGACAGGAGCGACACGTCCGGGCTCAGCCCGCTGCCGAAGGTCTTCGAGCAGGAGGGCCGGTTCCCCCGCCATGGCCGCACCACGCGCCACCGGGCACCTGTTCGTCGACCGCGACAAGCGGATCCGGCGGAGCTCATCAGCCGGCGGTACCTGGCAGGCGGCGCGGTCCAAGCGCCCTCTCCCTGTCCGCTCGGTCCTGGCGGCTCACGATGGCCGGGCGGATTCGGTTTCGGCGGCTCCTGCCCGGCCATCGCGTCTGCCCGGCCCCGTCAGGCGGCCTCGAAGTCGGCTCGGTGGTCGGCGGCCCACTCCGCCAGAGCGCGGCCCGGCCGCCCGGTCACTGCCGTAACGGGACGTGGGACGTCGGGGACGGTGAGGGTGTCGTGCCAGTAGTCGAGCAGCATCTTCATCACGGGCTCGGGGATGAACTGTGCGGTCTCGGCGCGGAACTCCCCGGGCGTGATCTCCACCAGCGGGATTTCCAGTCCCAGGGTCTCGCCGATGATCGCCACCTGCTCGGAGCGGGTCAGGGCTTCCGGGCCGGTGAGCGGGATCGCCTCCCCCAGATGATCGTCGGAGAGCAGGGTCCCGGCGGCGGCCTCGGCGACGTCGTACTCGTGGATCGGGGCCTGTGCCGATGCGAGGTACGGCGCCCGGATCGGTGCGCCGGAGCGGATCTGCCAGGCCCAGGAGAGCAGGTTGCTGGCGAAGGTGCCGGGCCGCAGGATCGTCCAGGCGTCGGTGCGGTCGGTCACGGCGGCCTCGACCGCGGTGTGGTGGAGCTGGCTCGCCGAGCCGTGGTCGCGCTGGAACTCCTTCGCGGCGGCGAGGGAGGACAGCACGGTGAAGCGGTGGACGCCGTGGGCGGTGGCCGCGGTGACGAACGCGTCGACGCCCTGGGCGGGGAAGACGAAGGCGCGATCGACATCGTCGAACACCTCCGACCCGAGCGTGGTGGCGTCGGCCAGGTCGCCGGTGACGACCTCGACCCCGGCTGGCAGATCCGCGTCATCGGGCTTGCGGGTCAGCGCACGTACGGCGGCGCCGCGGGCGAGCAGGGTCGTGACGAGGTGACGGCCGACAGCGCCGGTCGCGCCGGTGACGAGGATGGTCAAGATGGCTCACCTTAGGGAAGTGGTGCCGGTCCGTCCGGCTTGAACTCCAACCTAAGGAAGGTTTAGGACATTTTCTGTCCGTATTTCTACTAGCCTTGATGAGTATGTCGGAACAGAGCACGACCGAGCGGGCGCTGCGCCTGCTGGAGCTGCTGCAGGCCCGCCGGTCCTGGAGCGGTGGCGAGCTCGCCGACCGCCTCGGCGTCGACGGCCGCACACTCCGGCGGGACGTGGAGCGGCTACGGGGCCTCGGCTATCACATCGAGGCACGTCGCGGCCCCGACGGCGGCTACCGGCTGTCCACGGGCAGCGACCTGCCGCCGCTGGTGTTCACCCCGGACGAGGCACTCGCCGTGGCCGCCGCCCTCGCCTCGTCGGCTGCCAACGGCGCTGCCGGCGGGGGCGAGGTCGCGCTCACCGCTCTGGCCAAGATGGAGCAGGTGATGCCCCCGGCGGTGCGTCGGCGGGTGCGGGCGCTGCGTTCCTCGGTCGCCTTCGGCGGCACACCGAATGCGGTGGCCGGCGCGTATCCGGCTCCGATGAACGCCGACGTGCTGGCGGTCCTGGCGCTGGCGTGCCGGGATGCGGAGCGGGTCCAGCTGCGTGTGATGAGCACCGGGGGCGCCGACACCGGACGGGAGTCCCCGAGCCACGTCGAGCCTGCCGCCCTGGTGCCCCGGCAGACCCGGTGGTTCCTCGTGTGCCGCGACCTCGACCGTGGCTGGCGGGTGTTGCGCGTCGATCGGATCACGCGAGCGTCGGCGACGGGCGTGCGCTTCGAGCCGCGGGAGGTCCCCGGAGGCGATCCGGTCGCGTTCGTCACCAGCCGGCTCGGCGCTCCGCCTCGGAGACATACGGCGACGATCCTGATCCACGCCCCGATCGAACAGGTACAGGCGTACATGGGTGGCTTCGCCGCGGACTTCGCCCCGACGACAACGGCCACCGGTCAGGCGGCGACCCACTGGCGCATCGCCGACGTACGTCTCGAGGTGCTCGCCGGCGGCCTGCTCTGGGTGCGATGGCCCTTCGAGGTGATCGACTCTCCCGAGCTCGCCGCCCTGCTGCGGGACCGAGCCGCAGCCTTCGCCTTCGCCGCCGACCCGCGCTGAAGCCGACCCACGCTGGCCGATTCACCGGGCCGTCACGACCAAGGGTCTCTCGCGGGCAAGGGGACACGCGTTCGGAGCGGAGGGTCAGCGAGCACCGCTCGACCTACTTCGGGGCCGGGGACACGTTCGGGAGCGGAGGGCCGGCAGGGAGAGGACCGAATGGGAGCGGGCGAAAAAGGCGTAGATGTATGTACATATCCAGCCGATAGGACGTCCAGCGCGTCGTTATCGGGCCTGAGTGCTCCTGATCCGAGGAAAATGGGGCAGGATATCGCAGCATGTCACGCTTCGATGATCTGCCCGGTTACGCGGCGTCGATCGCTCCGCTGATCGACGCCGTCCACCTCGGCGTCCACATCGCGAGCCGGCCGCTCGGACGGGAGCTCGCCGAGCGCTGGGGACTTCAGACGGACCTGCTGGTCGATCTTCGATGCGTGCTTCCGCTCCGGCCGCTCACCCCCGGCGGGCTGACCGCGCTCTACCGCTACAACCCCTTCGACGGCACCGAGCTCGACATCCAGATCGCCCAGGGCGCGCTCGTCGCGGGTCACGGCGGAACGCTGCACGCGACGGACAGGGCGCTCGGCTTCATCGCGGAGCTGTACGAGCTGCACGCTACGGTGATCGGGGAGATGTGGGCGGCCCACGCCGACCGGCTGTCCGAGCTGGCCGGTCTCGCCGGACGGCTCGTCGCGGCCGCCGAGGGCAGTGCCGGTGCGGCCTTCACCCAGGCGGCGCCGCCCTACGAACCGGAGGGAACGCCCGGCGGAGTGCTGCTGTTCAACCGCCTGGCCGCGCTGCGCTACCACCGCGCCGACGCCCACGCCTCCGCCTGGCGGGACGCTGGTCTCACCGCCGGCCAGATCGTCGGCCTGCCCTCGGGGCCGCTCCGCGACGGGATCGAGGCGGAGACCAACCGCGGGGCGGCCGTGCCGTACGAGAGCCTGACCACGAGGGAACGCCAGGATCTGCTGGTGGGCCTGAGCGCCCTCGACCACTCCTAGTGTCCTGCGCCTGAAATTGTGTCCTGCGCCTGAAATTCGTCGGCGATATCGTGCGGCTGAACTTCAGGTGCAGGACACCGGCGTCTCTCCCCGGTCCCGCCCCGGCGACGGGCGGGGCAGACGCGTCTCAGCGGGCGGTCTCCCGCCCGGAGGGCCGCCCTTCCTGCTGTTTCCGGTACGCCTGGTCGCAGTTCTCCCAGTGGCTGAAGTCCCGGTTCTGGCTCCACAGGCGACGGGCCGCCTGGATGTTCCACTCGGGATCGAACGCCTTGAGGGGGGTGCCGCCGAGCTCTTCCAGCCGGTGGTCGGAGATCTGGAAGACGCCCCAGTTACGCGTGCCGTTGACGTTGGGCAGCGAGTAGAAGGGGTCCAGGAACGACATGCACCGGGCGATGCCGGCCGCGCGGTCGGGCTCCTCGGGGAAGACCTGCCTGATCCGCTGCTCGACCCTCTGCGGAGGCCATCTCCGCATTTTCACGCCCCCCGCGTAGAGCGCCTTCTTCGTGGTCTCGTCCACCAGCCCGTTCGGGCGCAGTCCCGCCACCACCTGGAAGGCCACCACGTTCCTGAGGGTGCCGGGGCCGAAGTCGGCGTCCGCCTCCAGCAGCCCGCCGGTCCCGATGAGGAGTCTCTGCAGTTCCCGGACGCACTCGTCGTGCTCCCCCAGCGCCATCGCCGGCGGGCAGGCGCGGGACAGCAGAAGGGGCTGCTCGCCCGACGGCTGCGCGACACCCTCCGTCGAGGTGGACGTCATGGCCGTGATCACCATCGCACCGGCGACGGCCACGGCACAGCCCACCGCGGCCACCAGGACGAGCCGCCACCGCGGGGAGAGGGCGCGGAGAAGGGCCTGAGCCGGACGGCCGGCCTTCTCCGTCTTCCTCCCCGCCTCCTCCGTTTTCCTCTCCGCGTCCGCGGAGCCCGGATCCCGCTCGTCGTCCCGGCTCTCGGGCTCCTCCTCCGGGGAACGCCCGCCCTTCGCGTCTTTCTGGCCCGAGGGCGTTCCGGCCGCCCTGAGCCGTGTCTGCGCGGTCTCGGCGCGAATCCATAGGCGGTGGAGTTCGAAAAGCTCTTCAGAGGTCGCTCCGCACGCCTTCGCTATGCGCTCGGCCGTGCCGAAGTCGGCCGGCACTCCTTTTCCTGAACAGTAACGATGCACGGCTGAGCCGCTTATTCCCGTGCGTTTGGCAAGCGCTTCGTAGGTGCGTCCCGCGTTTTCCTTCATGCGCCGCAGGCAGTCGGCAAACTCCTCAAGATCGCGCTCAGTCATCACACGCTCCTCGGGACCGGCAAATCGTCGACTTATCCCACCACGACATCCCATGGTCCGCCAAAACAGCAGCTCAAAGACCATTTCTCATCCCATCGTCCCAACTCGAAGATCCCCCTTGACCTCATGGGATGGCGATCACAAATCTGGTTGTCAATGCGACGGGCGCACCAGGAAGAAAGGATCCGGAACACAACGGGGGCGGATATCGCCAAGCAGGAAAGCGAGTCCGGCGCACAGCGACGCCCCTCTCCCCCCGTCGGCCTCCGGCCCCGGACTGAAACGGCGGTGATGGCCGCCGAAACCCGGAGAGGGCGACCTCCCTTTTCAGCCGGACACCTTCCCTGGCCGGAACACCCCGATCCCGTTCACGCGACCACCGGGCGTGCACAGAACGCCGCCCGGACCCACAAGAAGGGAAATTTCATGCGGAAAATCATCAGAATGCTCGCAGTAATCGCCTCCGCGTCGGCGGCTCTCGCCGTCCCGCTCACGGCGGGATCCGCGCACGCCGACCCGGTCGTCCCCCTGGCCGACCCCAGCTCGCCGGCTCCGGCCGCGGTGTCCGCCCCGCTCACCGTCGAGGACGTTCTGCGGCTGAACCCCGCCGCCAAGCCCGCCGGCCCCAACCGGGTCGAGATCGCCGACGGCCTCTTCCTGTTACTCCCCGTGAAACCCGGAAGCGACGCGGTCGGCGCCTCCCTCGCCGCCTCCTGCGCCTACAAGAACCTCTGTGCCTGGGAGCACTCGGACATGACGGGATATGGACTCGCCTGGGAGAAGTGTGGTGAGTACAACCTCGGCGGCGCGCGTTACCCCGACGGCGCCTGGGTCGGGACCGGAGCCTCCGGCCCCAAGTGGAACGACCGCCTCTCCTCCGAGATCAACAACCAGACGCCCGGGCGGCGGGCCGAGTTCTATAACTGGGAGGGGCACTGGCAGCAGGTCTTCTGGACGTACGCCTATGACAGAAGGGCGAACTTCGCCATCGACAAGCGCATGGACAACGGCGGGCAGCTCAACGACATCATTGACATGGTCAAGCCCTGCTGACCGTTCCCCGTGAAGGCTCCGGCCGCCCTCCGCGGCCGGAGTGTGGGAAAGCCAGCCTCTCGGCGCCGCCGGCCCCGGCTCCTCGCGGGTCCCGGCGGCGCCGCCGTACGGTGCGCGCCGCAGTCTCCTCCGCCGGGTCCGGCCCGCCGATCCCTCCTGCAGGCCCGCCTCGTCGAAGACGCCGACCGCGTTCCGCGGGTCAGGACACCAGGGACGGTGTGGCGGTCCACGTGTCGCAGGCGGCGGGGGAGAGCGCGCGGCGGCCGCGCTCGAACCAGCGGACCCGGTCGGCGCCGGTGCCGTGGGTACGGTACTCGCCCTCGTCGCCGCTGGCCCTGATCGCCTCGGACAGCTCCCGCCAGTCCTGCCCGGTCCGTGACAGGGAGTGCCGGACGCTGCCCAGGAACACCCCCGCCAGGCAGTCCGCCTGAAGCTCGTAGCGGCGGCCGAGCTCGGCCCGGCGGGTGCGATCGGAGCGGGCGCGGGTCTCGTAGTCGTCCCTGATGCCGGTGAGGCTCTGCAGGTGGTGGCCGTATTCGTGGGCCGCGACCTTGAGGGGATACAGGTCGGTCCGGTTCTCGATCCAGGCGCCGGTCAGCGGGAACACCAGCGTGCCCCGTTCCGTGCAGTAGAAGGCCGCGGCTCCGGTGGGCCAGGGCACTCCGCACACGCGCTCGGCGGGCTCCTCGTAGAAACGGACCGCGGGCCTGCGAAAGCGCAGCCCGGCCTGGGCGAAGTGGGCGGACCACGATCCGTTCAGGCACCTCACGGCCGCCGTCAGGTACTCGCGCGTCCGGGGGACGCCTCCGTCGACGATCGGCGGCTCCGGGCACGAGGTGGCCGCCAGCCTGCCGGTCTTCAGCAGCGGGCTCCTGAACGGGGCGGCCTGCGCGACCCCGGAGGGCAGGACGGCGAGGGCGAGGCAGGTGGTCGCCAGGGCGGTTCGCAAGGCGGGGGAGGCCGGGCGTCGGGCGGGCCGCCGGACACGGGCGCCGGACAGGAGGGAGCGCATGGTCGGACAGCTTAGAACTCCCGGGAGCGGGCCGGGAGGTGTCCGCCGGGGCCGCGGACGGCTCGGGCGGAGTGGGTGGTGACGCCCGGGACCCGGTGGTCCCGGGCGTCCGGGGAGTGCTCCCTTCCCCTGGACACTCCCCGTGCGGTCAGTACCAGTTGCTGGACCGGAAATGACCCCAGGCGCCGCACGGTGACCCGTAACGGCTCTTGATGTAGCGCAGACCCCAGTGGATCTGCGTGACCGGGTTGGACCGCCAGTCCCCGCCGCTGCCGCTCATCTTCGAGCCCGGCAGCGCCTGGGGAATGCCGTAGGCACCCGATGACGGGTTGTGCGCCTCGTGGTCCCAGTTGCTCTCCCTGGTCCAGAGACTGTCCAGGCACTGGAACTGGTTCTGGGACCACGAACGGCGGGCGACGAGGCGAAACGCGATCGCCTTGTTGCTGCTCCTCGAAGGAGCCGCCGCTCTTCTGACCTTCGGTTTCGCCCGGGTGACCCAGACGGCCCGGTGGATTCTCATGGCCGGGACTCTCGCGGGCGGCGCCGCGATCTCCTGGGCTTCGCTGATCTCCCCGGTCGTCGTGGCCTCTCCCGGCAGACCGGTTTCGCCGATCCGGCCGGTATTCCCGGCGGACCCGCTCTCCTCGGCCGCCTCGATCTCCTCGATCCGGCCGCTCTCCTCGGCCCGGCCCACCGCCGTGGATCCGACCACGGTCGAGGCGGCGAGAACGGTCAGAACGGTGTTGCGCAGAACGCGGTAGCTGTTCACATTCATCCTTGTCCGCTGGCCGCGTGCGGGAGGGCGTGGGAGACCTGGATCCCCCGCGCGCTTGACGATCCGGCGCCCGTGGCTCGGGCGGGGACGCCCGCGTGGTCTCGCCGGCCCGTTTCCGGCATGAGACACCGCGACGTGTTTCTCTAGGCGGCTTTCTAGTACGCCGGGGGAGCGGCGACGGGTGCCTGTGACACGCGGAGAGAAGGTGTTTGCCCGATCTTCGCGGACTACGAGTGGTTCGGCGGGGAGCGCCTGACGGTGAGCGGTTCACCGAGGGAACAGGAGGATGTGAAAATCACCCCGTCTTGGGGTTTGGATCTAGTACCAGCCGCGTGACTGGAAATGCGCCCACGCTCCGCACGGCGAGCCGTAGCGCTGTTTGATGTATCCCAGACCCCATCTGATCTGCGTCCTGGGGTTGGTGCGCCAGTCACGGCCGGCGCTGGCCATCTTCCCGCCGGGCAGGGCCTGGGGGATGCCGTAGGCGCCGGAGGAGCGGTTGTGCGCCCGGTGGTTCCAGTTGCTCTCCCGGGCCCACAGCCTGCTGAGACAGCCGAACTGGCCCTTGCTCCAGCCTCGGGCGGACACCATGGGCGCGGCGATGGCCCGGTTGCTCAGCTGGGCGGAGGACGCCGCCGAGGCGGCCTGCGTGAACGTGACGCCGGTGCTGACGGCGAGCGCCGAGGTGACCAGCAGCGCGCTGGTGCGGCGTAGCGTCGGCATAGGAAAGTGACCTTTCGCCGGGTTCGGGGGACGTCGTCACGATGCCTCAGCGACTCCCGGCGGGCCAGCCGACAGGGTTTGTCAATGCTCTTGTCAAAGATTGGTTAGAAAACGATCAGTTCGCTGGTGAGGGGCTCGGCGTCTCACCTGTGGCGTCCATCACATTTCACTTTTTGGACTACATAACTCTCAAACGTGACAGCGGGATTAGGCTGCAGATCATGAGCATCCGTGATATTCCAATCCGCACTCTCGCCGACGCGCCCACCACGCTCGCCGAGCTGGCGGGGGACAAGAGCGTCCTCGTCGTGAATGTGGCCTCCCGGTGCGGCCTTACCCCGCAGTACACCGGCCTGGTCGAGCTCCAGCGGACCTACGGCGAGGCGGGGTTCACCGTCGTCGGAGTCCCCTGCAACCAGTTCATGGGGCAGGAGCCGGGCAGCGCCGAGGAGATCCAGGAGTTCTGTTCGACCACCTACGGCGTGGACTTCCCGCTGCTCGCCAAGACCGACGTCAACGGCGACGAACGGCATCCGCTCTACGCCTCGCTCACCGAGACGTCCGACGCCGACGGCGAGGCCGGGGACGTCCAGTGGAACTTCGAGAAGTTCCTGGTCTCGCGGGACGGAGAGGTGCTGGCCCGCTTCCGCCCGCGCGTCGAGCCGGGAGACCCCGCCGTCATCGCGGCGATCGAGAAGTCCCTCTAGGTCCGCAGCTGCCCCTGACGATCAGCTCGGTGGGCAGCAGCACGCCGCGCGGGCGCCTGGCGCCCGCGCGCAGGACCAGCTCGGCCGCGCGGTAGCCGATGTCCCGCGCCGGCTGGGCGATCACCGTCAGCGGGGGAGAGCACAGCTCGGCCCAGGGCACGTCGTCGAACATGATCAGTGACAGGTCCCTGGGCACCCGCAGGTCCAGTTCCCTGGCGGCGAGCACGGCCGCCTCGCCCAGCAGGTTGCCTCCGGCCAGCATGGCGGTCAGGTCGGGCCGGTGCTGGAACAGCCCGGCCGCGGCCGCGTACGCGGAGTCCCTGGTGCCGCGCGCGAGCACGATGAGATCCTCGTCCACCAGGGGGCCCAGCGCCCGGCGGAACGCCGACAGCCGCTGCTCCTGCCCCGGACCGCCGAGATAGGCGATGCGGCGGTGGCCCAGCCCCGTCAGGTAGTCCACCGCGGTCAGCACGCCGGCGCGGTCGTCGGCCAGCACCGAGGGCACGTCGTCACGCCCGGCCGCGGCCCGGTTGGCGAACACCGTGGTGATTCCCGCGCGCAGGGTGGGAGCCCAGCTCTCGCCGTCGCCGGAGGGCACCGCGATCACCCGGTCCACGCCCTGCTCCAGCAACATGCCGATCAGCTCGGCCTCGCGCTCCTCGTCGTCGCCGGTCGCGCCCAGGATCACCGGCTCGCCCGCCGAGCGCGCGCAGGCGAGCACGCCGTCCGCCAGCCGGCCGTAGAAGGTGTCGGTGATGTCGGGCAGCAGCAGCCCGATCCCGCCCGAGCGCTGCTGGCGCAGATTACGGCCGAGCGCGCTGGGGCGGTAGTCGAGCTGGGTCGCGACGTTCAGCACCCGCTCCCTGGTCTCGGGGCTGGCGGAGCCGCCGGACAGGACCCGCGACACCGTCGCCACCCCGACCCCCGCCGCCTCGGCGACATCCTTGATGGTGGTACGACGTATGTTCATGGAAACGATTCCAGCATATTTTCCGTGATCGTTCCAGCGCGGAGAGGTAACAGGTGCGCCGTTGACTAGGCTGTACCGGGGAAAGTCTTGACACGGATGTCCCTTTCCGGTGAGATGCATGAAAACGTATCCACATCGGGTGAACGCGGGGTTGGCCCGAGGCGCTAAGGACTGTCATGGCATCCATCGTTCTCAGCAAAGTCGACAAGATCTACGCAGGCGGTGTGAAAGCCGTGAACGGCCTTGACCTTGAGATCAAGGACGGCGAGTTCATGGTGCTGGTCGGCCCGTCCGGCTGTGGCAAGTCCACCGCGCTGCGCATGATCGCCGGCCTTGAGGACATCAGCGGCGGAGAGATCTCCATCGGTGGCCGGGTGGTCAACCACCTGCCCCCGAAGGACCGTGACATCGCCATGGTCTTCCAGAACTACGCGCTCTACCCGCACATGACGGTCGAGGAGAACCTGGCCTTCGGCCTCAAGCTCCGCAAGATGCCCAAGGCGGAGATCTCCAAGCGGGTCAACGAGGCCGCCAAGATGCTCGGCCTGGAGCAGTACCTCAAGCGCAAGCCCGCCGCCCTGTCCGGCGGTCAGCGCCAGCGTGTCGCGATGGGCCGCGCCATCGTGCGCGAGCCGCAGGCCTTCCTCATGGACGAGCCGCTGTCCAACCTGGACGCCAAGCTCCGCGTCTCCATGCGCGCCTCCCTCAACACCCTGCACGACCGTCTCGGCGTGACCACCGTCTACGTCACCCACGACCAGGTCGAGGCCATGACCCTCGGCGACCGCGTCTGCGTCCTGCGCGACGGCCTGCTCCAGCAGGTCGACACCCCGCAGAACCTCTTCGACAACCCGGTCAACCTGTTCGTCGCGGGCTTCATGGGCTCCCCGTCGATGAACTTCGTCAACGCCGAGCTGGTCCGCGGCGACGGCGGCGCCTTCGTCTCCTTCGCCGGCCTCAAGCTGCCGGTGCCCAACGAGACCTTCGCCGAGAAGATCGGCCTCGACCAGTGGATCGGCAGGAAGATCATCCTGGGCATCCGCCCCTCCGACTTCGACGACGCCACCGCCGCCAACGGCGCCGCCGGAAGCTGGAGCCGCCTGCAGGTCCGCGCCGAGGTCACCGAGGAGCTCGGCTCCGAGATCAACGTCCTGTTCCTGATCGACGCCCCGCCGGTCCAGCACCAGGACACCGTCGCGGCGGCCGACGCCGGTGACGAGGAGGAGGCGACGCTGCCGCTGGTCGGCGACAAGTCGCTGTGGACCGCCCGCGTCAACTCCCGCAGCCACGTCCGCCCCGGCCAGAACGTCGAGCTGGTCGTCGACACCCGCAACCTGCACTTCTTCGACCCGGTCTCCGGCCTGGCGATCGGCCACCCGGCCAACATCCACATCTGACCGATCCCGCGGACCGGAAGGGCCCGCGCCGCGACCCCCTCCCGCGGCACGGGCCCTTTCGCCGGTCGCGGGCCCGTGCACGGACGGCGGCCTCGCCGGCCGCGGGCGTCATCGGCCGCGGGCACCTCCGGGAGGGACGCATTCCCTCCCGGCCCGGGTCACCGTGCGGGAGGACGGCCCGGTGGCGTCACTTACGGCCGAGACGGCGGGAGATCCGGCCCGCCAGGTTGCGGGGGACGAGCCTCCCCGCCCCGACGATCACCTTGTAACGCAGGTCCGGTACGCTCACCCGCTTGCCGAGGGCCAGGTCCCGCATGGCCTCGTTCACCACGTCGTCGGCCGACAGCCAGAGGAAGTCCGGTATGCCGGAGGTGTCCATCGAGGCGCGGGAGTGGAACTCGGTCCGGACGAATCCCGGGCACAGGGCCATCACCCGTACGCGGGTGCCCGCCAGCTCCGCGGCCGTGGACTCGCTGTAGTTGACCACCCACGCCTTGGACGCGCTGTAGGTGCCCCGGGTGAAGAACGCCGCGACCGACGCGACATTGATCACCGCGCCCCGGTCGCGCTGCCGCATGCCGGGCAGCGCGGCCATCGTCAGCCGCAGCACCGCCTCGCAGTGCACCTTCAGCATCCGCAGCTCGTCGGAGACGGGGACGTCGAGGAACGAGCCGTGATGGCCGAAACCCGCGTTGTTGACCAGCAGGTCGACTCCCTGGCGGAGCCGCTTCTCCACCTTCTCCAGCCCCTCCTCCGCCGCCAGGTCCGCGGCGAGCACCTCGGCCTCCACCCCGTAGCGCAGGCGCAGGTTCTCGGCGGAGGCCGTCAGGCGGTCCTCGTCGCGGGCGACCAGGACGAGGGAGAATCCGTCGGCGGCCAGGCGGCGGGCGAACGCGGCACCGATGCCGGCCGTCGCGCCCGTGATCAGTGCTGAGGGCATGCCCGAAGTGTAGAGACCGCGGACCCCGGTCCGGCAACTCGCCCGGCCGGTGGGGGAGGCCGCCGCGCTCCCTCCGGGTCGTGGCGGATCCGATCCGCGTCCGGCTCCGGAAGCGTTCATGATGGGGGCATGAGGAACGTGTCGATCTCCCGCCGGACCGGGATGGGAGCGGCCGCGCTGTGCGCGGTCCTGGCGGCCGGCGCGGTGGCCTGTTCCCCGTCAGGCCCCGCCACGTCCACCGGATCCGCCGCGCGGTCCCCGGCCGCCCCGCAGGCCGTGACCCCGGTGCGGTTCACCGAGATCGCGCGGCTCGACATGCCGGTGGCGATGGCCGTGCGCAAGGGCGACCGGACCCTCTACGTGGCCGAGCAGAGCGGACGGCTGCGCGCGGTGACGGACGGCAGGGTCGCCCCGGAACCGGTCGTCGACCTCTCGGCGGAGGTGAGCAGGGGAAACGAGCAGGGACTGCTCGGCGTCGCCTTCCACCCCGGAGGCGACTTCCTCTACCTCGACTGGACCGACGCCGAGGGACACACCCACGTCACCGAGTGGGCCTTCGCCGGCGGCAAGGCCACCGGGCGTAGGGACGTGCTCTTCCAGCGGCAGCCGTACGCCAACCACAACGGCGGGCAGCTCGCCTTCGGGCCCGACGGCCACCTCTACGTCGCCTTCGGCGACGGCGGCAGCGGGGGAGACCCGGACGGCAACGGCCAGAACACCGGCACCTGGCTGGGGAAGATCCTCAGGATCGATCCGCGCGGCACGCCGTACCGGGTGCCCGACGGTAACCCGTTCGCCGGCAGGCAGGGCGCCAGGCCCGAGATCTGGGCGTACGGCCTGCGCAACCCCTGGCGGTTCAGCTTCGACCGGAAAACGGGGGACATGTGGATCGGCGACGTCGGCCAGGACTCCTGGGAGGAGGTCGATTTCGCGCCGCGGGGAAAGGGCGGCCAGAACTACGGCTGGAATCGCAGGGAGGGTAATCACCCGTTCCGCGGTGAGGCGCCCGCGGAAACGGTCGCTCCGGTCATCGAGTATCCCTTGCGTGAGGGCGGGAACTGTTCGGTGATCGCCGGATATGTGTACCGTGGAGAGCGCATTTCCGAACTCGCTGGACATTTCCTTTATGGCGATTTCTGTGCCGGATGGGTGAGATCCGTCGCCGCCGACCGTCCCGGGCCGGGAATGGAGATCGGTCGCGTCGAGCAGCTGTCGTCCTTCGGCGAGGACAACGAGGGCGAGCTGTACGCCCTCAGCCTGACGGGTCCGCTCTACCGGCTGGACGCACGCTGATCCTCGGCCCCGCCTGACGTCTCACGGGGCGTCCCCCGTGCCGCCCCTCCCGTGCCGCGCGCCGTTCCGCGTGATGTTCCGCGTGCGGTGGGCCCGATCCGTATGACGTCCCGCGCCGGTTCCGCGCGCCGCCGCTCCGGCGTGCGCAGCGTTTCATGTCGCGTTTCGTGCGGCGCGCGGTGTGCCTCCGGTGGAGGCCGGTTCGCCCAGTGTCAACGGACGTAGAACAGTCGGCGATCCTTCGGTAAGGCCCGCAGGTTGCGGGGACCGCCCTTTGTGGTGGTCGATATAACGGGTTCCGTGGAGATGCCACTCATATTACGGATGTCATCTTCCGGAGCCTGAATTCAACGCTGGCGGGGAGTTTGAAATGGCTGGAAAACGCACGATACCTGTTCTGCTCGGGGTGGCCCTGGGAACCGCCGGGCTCGTACCCCTGACCGCGGGAACGGCGGTCGCCGAAATACACGTGTCCGCCTCGGCGGCCGCCACGGACATGAAACCGCCGCCGCCCTACCCGCCACGTCCACGCCACCGCCACCATCACGATCACGATCGCGGTGGTGACGGAGGCAACGGCGGTAACGGCGGCAATGGCCATGGCGGCCGTGGCGGTCGCGGTGGCGGCGGCGGTGGTGGCGGCGGTGGTGGCGGTCGCGCTGGCGGTGGCGGTGGCGGTGGCGGCGGTGGCGGCGGTGGCGGGTTCCGCCTCGTAACGCCCAAGCACGGGTTCGCCGACCGAGACTTCACCGACAACCTCAAGAGGTTTGCCCGCAGCCACCTTTCCAGTGCCGACTAGGAACAGACGAAGAGTCCTCGCGGCCGGTCTGCTGGTCCCCGTCTCCGTCTTCGCGCTGGCCGGGGGCTGGTCGGTCCATTTGGGGCTGAGCGTGCGCGATCGTCTGGAGGAGACCAGGACCGCGCTGCTCCGGCTCCGTGCCCTGGCGGACGCGGGCGACCTCGGCGCGCTGGCCGGGGCGCTCGCGGACGCGCGCCGGCCCGCGGCCGAGGCGCGGCGGCTCACCGGCGGCCTGGACTGGACGATGCTCGCACATGCGCCCCTGGTGGGAGCGGGCGCGACCACCGTGCGCGGGCTGGCCGAGACCGCGGCCGAGTTGACCGACGTGCTGGCCGGCGTTCAGACGGCCGGGGCGGCGCTCACGGCGGCGAGGACACGCTCCCTGGGCGACATACGGCGGACGCTGGCCGATCTCGCCGCCGCGGCGCCGGTCCTGGACGCCGCGACCGTCCGGCTCACCCGGGCGGGTTCCCGGCTGGCGGACACCCCGGCGCGGACCGGGCTGGAGCCGCTGGACCGGGCGCGCGAGACCGCGCTGCGCGAGACGGACAGGCTGCGCGAACGACTCGGCGACGCGGCCGTCGCCGCCGCCCTGCTGCCTCCGATGCTCGGCCACGACGGCCCGCGCCGCTACTTCCTGGCCTTCCAGACCAACGCCGAGGCCCGGGGCACGGGAGGGCTGGTCGGCGCGTTCGGCGTGCTGGAGGCCGACCACGGCCGGATCGGCGTCCACGGGCTGGCCGCCAACACCGGCCTCGCCGAGAGCGCGACCCCCGTCACCGACTACGGCCCGGACTACCGCGCCCGCTACGGGCCGAGCGCGACCAGGCTGCTGTCCGTCTCCAACCTCTCCCCGCACTTCCCCTACGCCGCGGGCACCTGGGCCGAGCTGTGGGAACGGCAGAACCGGGGGCGGCTGGACGGCGCCGTCGCGACCGACCCGGTCGGCCTGTCCTACCTGCTGGAGCTCATCGGGCCGGTCACCCTCCCCGGCGGGGAGACGCTGACCGCGCAGAACGTCGTCGACCTCACCGAACGCGCGGCCTACGCCCGCTATCCCGACCCGGGGGAGCGCAAGCGGTTCCTTGTCGGCGTCGCCGGCGCCGTCGCCGACGCGCTGCCCGAGTCCTCCGCCGGGCCGACCAGGCTGTTGTCCGTGCTGTCCCGCATGGTGGGCGAGCGGAGGATCCAGATCTGGAGCCGCAGGCCGGCCGAGCAGCGGCTGCTGTCGGCGACCCCGCTCGCCGGTGTACTGCCGCGGCGCCCCGGCCCGTTCGCGGGACTGGTGGTCAACAACTCGGCGGGCGGCAAACTCGACTACTACCTGGATCGCTCCCTCGACTACGAGCTGGGCCCCTGCCAGGCGGGCCTGCGTCCCGCCCGGGTGCGCGTCCGGCTCGCCAACGACGTGCCGGGCGGCGAACTGCCCTCCTACGTCACCGACCGCCTCGACTCCCCGGGGCGCGAGCACGTGACCGGATCCAACCTGCTGTGGGTGTCGCTGTACGCCGGAGTCGGCGCCAAGCTCGACGCCGCGCGTCTCGACGGCCGCCGCGTGCGGGTCATCAGCGAGGTCGAGCGTTCCCACCCCGTCTACTCCGTGCTGCTGGAGCTCGATCCCCGGAAGTCGAGGACACTCGAGCTCGACCTGACCGAACCCGCGACATCCGCGGACGCCGTGCAGCCGCTGACCCCCGTGCAGCCGCTGGTCCGTCCCCAGCGCACCACGGTCACCCAGGACCCGCGGGGCTGCGCGCCGGCCGGCGCCGCCGTCCCCACCGCCGTGCCCACTGTCACCCCCGCCGTGCCCACTGTCACCCCCGCCGTCCCGGGCGGCGCTTCCGGCACCCGCTGAGGTCTCCGGCGGACGCCGCGCCGCCGTCCTCGCCACCTGGGCGGACCGTCCCCGGTGGAGGCTGCGCGGACGAGGCACGCGGACGAGGCACGCGGGCGAGGCGCGGCAGGAAAACGTAAAGCCCGGCGTGCCGTGGGCGGCGGCCGGGGCCGGGCGATCTACCGTCGCGCTCGCCGGTGTGCGGCGGGTCTCCCGCCCCGGCGGGCACGCTCCCGCGCCGCCGGGAAGCGGGAGACAAGGCCGGAGACAAGGCCGGAGACCGGAGAGACCGAGGAGAACCGAGGAGAGAGGTGAGCGATGCCGACTTCGGAGGACGACGCCGGTTTCCACATCCTGTTCGTGTGCACCGGCAACCTCTGCCGCTCTCCGCTGGCCGAACGGCTGGCCGCGGCGGCGCTCGGACGGTATCCCGCGTTCCGGGTGAGCAGCGCGGGCACCCGCGCGGAACCGGGAAGACAGATGGCCGAACACACGCGGCGGGTCCTGGTCCGTCTCGGCGGAGACCCCGAGGGGTTCGTCTCCAGGCCGCTGACCACGGAACTCGTCGCCGCCGCCGACCTCGTGCTGACCGCGACCACCGGTCACCGGGCCGAGTCGGTGGCCGGGCACCTGCCGGCCGCGGGGCGGGCCTTCACCGTCGCCGAGTTCGGCGCGCTCGCCCGGGCCGTACCGCCCGAGGCGGTCGTCGGCCACGACGACCCCGTACGGCGCGCCCGCGCCCTGCTCGACGAGGTGCGGGCGCTGCGAGGGCTGGTCAGGGTGGAGCGGCCCGACATCCCCGACCCCTACGGACGTTCCCGGTGGGCCCACCGGAGGGCGGGACGGACGATCGAGTTCTCGCTGGCCGTCCCGCTCCGGTTGCTCACGCGTTCGTGAGCACCTTGACCTGGGGTTCGTAGCCGTAGTCGTAGCCGTAGCGCCGGCTGTTCCTGGACGGGGTGAAGTTCAGCACGCTCCCCACCACGCGGCCGTTGACCGACGAGAGCGTCTCCACCGCGCGGGCCAGGTGCTCGCGCCGGGTCCTGCCGTACCGCGCGACCAGCAGCGTGCCGTCGGTGATCGCCGCGAGCGTCGCGGCGTCGGTGACGGGCAGCAGGGGCGGCGCGTCGATGATCACCATGTCGTACGTCTCCGTGAGACTGCCGAGCACCTGGCGCATTCCCTGGGAGCCGAGCAGCTCGCTCGGGTTCGGCGGGATCCGGCCGCTGGGCAGGATCGACAGGTTCGGCTCGTGCCAGGTCTGGATGACGTCCCGCAGCCGGGCCTTGTCGATCAGCACGTCCGTCAGGCCGACCGCCCCCTCGATCCCGAGGTAGCCGGGGATGCTCGGGCGGCGGAGGTCGCCGTCCACCAGGACCACCCGCCAGCCGGCCTGCGCCAGCGTGATCGCCAGGTTCGCCGAGGTGGAGGACTTGCCCTCGGCGGGCAGGCAGCTGCTGATCACGAGGGAGCGCGGCTGCCGGTCGACGCCGATGAACTGCAGGTTGGTGCGGAGCGAGCGGAACGCCTCGGAGCGGGAGGACCTGCCCCGCTCCCGGACGATCAGGGGGTGGCGCCGCGCGTCCCGCTCGTAGTCGATGATTCCGAGCACCGAGCTCTGCGACGCCCGCTGCAGTGCCTCGCTCGTCTTGATGGTCGTGTCCAGGCGGTCGCGCAGGACGAGCGAGCCGACGGCGACGAACAGCGCGATCGCGACGGCGAGCGCGATGTTGACCAGCGGCCGGGGGCTGACCGGCGCCACGGGCGTCTCCGCCCCGTCGACGATCGTCACCTTGACGGTGGCCCGGCTGTTCGGGGTCGGCCGTTCGATCTGGTCGATCAGCCGGGTGAACGTGTCCCCCAGTGAGTTGGCCAGCTGCGCGGCGCGCGAGGGATCGGTGTCGGTGACCGTGGCCCGCAGCAGCACGGTCTCGGGGACCGCCTCCGCGGTGATGTTCCGCTGGAGACGCTCGACGTCCTCGGCGCCGGTGATCTGGCTGACGACCCTGCGGCTGGTCAGCAGGTTGGCGTAGGACTTCACCCGCTGCGCCGACAACATCCCCGCCTGGTAGGCGGTGGACAGGCTGCCCTCCCTGTCCTGGCCCGAGACCAGCATGGAGATCGTCGAGACGTACTTGGGCGGCGTGTTGGCGGTGACGACGAGTGCCGCGGTCACCGCGATGACCAGCGCCAGCAGGATGAGCAGCCAGTTCCTGCACGCGAGCCGTATGTAGGAGAGCACGTCCACCGATCTATCGCCGCCTTTCGTGGATGATGGTCGGAGGGTTCCCGGGCTGGGCCTGCGGGCGGGCTCGCACGCGCTGCGGCAGGTCGATGAGGATGAGCGCCGGTCCGGCGGCGGCGATCGTCGCGATGAGCGGCGAGACCCAGCCCAGCGCCACGGTCAGGCCGAGCGCGCCGGCGACGGCCGCGGCCGCGGCGAGCAGGGCGGCGGTCAGCCTCGTGCCGAGGCCGAGGTCGCACAATCGGTGGGAGACGTGGTCCCTGCCGCCCCGCAGCAGTGGCCGACCGGCCCTCTTGCGCGACAGGAGCACGACCCCGGTGTCGACGGTCGCCACGAAGGTCGGCAGCAGCAGGCCCGAGACCACGGTGGTCGTGTCCCGGCCGGTGATCAGCAGGGCGGCCGTGCAGGAGAGGACGAACCCGATGAACAGTGACCCGGCGTCCCCCATGAACACCTTCGCCGGTGCCCAGTTGAACAGCAGGAAACCCACGCTCGCGTGGGCCAGGGTCAGCAGGAGCAGGCCGGCGACCGGCTGGCCGTACACGAAGGCCGTGCCCGCCAGGAAGGCTGCGGTGACCGCCGTGACGGACCCGAGGGCGCCGTCCATGTTGTCGAGCAGGTTGAACGAGTTGGTGACCACGACGATCCACAGGAGGGTGAGCGGAGCGTCCAGCCACGTTCCGGTCACCGACGCCTGGACCCCGCTCAGCACGACCCCGCACGCGGCCACCGCCTCGACGGCCAGGCGGGTCAGCGGGGACAGCGGGGCGAGGTCGTCGACCAGGCCCAGCAGACAGACCGCGACGGCGGCGATGACGATGGCGGTGACCTGGTCGTCGACCAGGCCCAGGAGCCCGAGCGGAGGGGCGACGGTGCCGAGCATGATCGCGACGCCGCCCAGGTAGGGGATGGGGCGCGCGTGTGCCTTGTAGCCGCCCGGCCGGTCGGTGAAGCCCCAGCGCAGCGCGAGGCGCCCGAGCTCCCTGGTGGCCCCGGCGCTCAGCAGGCAGCCGGCCGCTCCCGCGATGAGGACGGTGGCGCCGTTCACCGCTGCGACGCCGCCAGATCGGCGCGGGCCTCGGCGACGGTCTCGGTGAGGATGTCGTGGAGCGAGAGCCTCGGCACCCATCCGGTGAGCTCGCGCAGCTTCGTGGTGTCGGGCACCCTGCGCGTCATGTCCTCGAACCCCCGCTCGTAGGCGTCGGCGTAGGAGATGAGGTCGATTCCCGAGGTGGTGCCGGTGAGCTCGATGATCTGCTTGGCGAGATCCAGGATGCTCACCTCGTGATTGGAGCCCACGTTGAAGGTCTGGCCGATCGCGTCGGGGTGGTCGAGGAGCCGCAACAGCGCGTCGATCACGTCCCTGACGTGGGCGAAGCACCGGGTCTGCATGCCGTCGCCGAAGACGGTGAGCGGGGTGCCGTCGAGCGCCTGCCGGATGAGACGGGGGATGACCATGCCGTAGGCCGGGCTCTGGCGCGGTCCCACCGTGTTGAAGAGCCTGACGACGATCGTCGGCAGGCCGCGCTCCTTGTGGTAGGCGTTGGCCAGGATCTCGTCGACGGCCTTGGCCGTGCTGTAGGCCCACCTGACCACCGCGGGGCTGCCCAGGATGCGGTCGGAGGACTCGGTGAGCGGCCCGCCCGAGTTCTTGCCGTAGATCTCGCTCGTGCTGGTCAGGAGGATCTTCCGCCGGTAGCGGTGCGCCGCCTCGATGACGATCTCCGAGCCGCGGATGTTCGTCGTCAGGGAGCGCAGCGGCTGCTCGACGATCAGCTTGACCCCGACGGCGGCCGCCAGATGGACGACCACGTCGCACTGGTGGACCAGCTCGTCGACCATGAGCTCGTCGAGGACGGAGCCCTGGACGACGCGCAGGCGGGGGTCGGTCGCCGACCGGTGCAGGTTGGCCGCGCGTCCGGTCGACAGGTTGTCCAGGACCACCACCGAGTCACCGCGCGCGAGCAGCGCGTCGGTCAGGTGGGATCCGACGAAACCACTTCCCCCTGTTATCAGGTAGGTATTTGCTGTTGAGGTGCTCACCGAACTTCTCCCGATTCATGTGCGGTAGGTGGGGCTGGGTACTTGCGGATGGCGAGGACGCGGCGTCAGACGCGCGCGCCCGGTCCCTGCTCGTGGCCGGGACGTGACTCCACGGCCTTCTCGAACCACGTCACGGTCATGCGGAGCCCCTCGTCCAGGGACAGGGGGCGGACACCGGGGAACAACTCGGCGAGCAGGTGAGGAGAGGCCTGGGACTCCCGGATGTCGCCCCTGCGCGGCGGCAGGAAGGCCGCCTCGATCGGCCTGCCGAGGACCGCGGCGAGGGCGTCCTTCAGGGAGAGCAGGGAGACGCGGGTGCCGAAGGCGAGGTTCACCGGTTTGCGGCTCGTCACCCGCCGCACGGCCGCGTCGACCAGGACGCCGGTCACCGAGCCGACGTAGGTGAAGTCGCGCGACTGCCTGCCGTCGCCGTGGATCGGCACCGGCAGTCCCCGGGTGGCCGCGGACACGAACATCGGGATGACGGCCGCGTAGGCGTGGTCGGCGCCCTGCAGCGGGCCGTAGACGTTGAAGAAGCGGAACGGCAGGACCGGCAGGCCGTAGCTCTCCGCGTACGCCAGGGCGTAGGCCTCGGTGGCGAGCTTGCTGGCGCCGTACGGGCTGAGCGGACGGGTGGGCAGGTCCTCGTGCTTGTGCGGCTCCGGGCAGTCGCCGTACACCGAGGAGGAGGACGCGAGGATCAGGTGCGGCACGGTCCTGCGGCAGGCCTCCAGGACGTGCAGGGTGCCCGTGGCGTTGACGGTGTGGGAGGCCAGCGGGTCGGCCAGGGAGCGGGGCACGGAGGGCAGCGCGGCGAGGTGGACCACGTGGGTGGCGTCGGCCACCAGCTCCGCCAGGAGGTCCCGCTCCAGGATGCTGCCCTTCACGACGTTCACCCCGAGGCCGTCGAGGTTGTGCGGATCCCCGCTGCTCATGTCGTCCAGCACCGTGACGCTCTCGGTCTCGGGCCTGTTCGTGAGCGCCTGGCAGAGGTTGGCGCCGATGAATCCGGCGCCGCCGGTGACGAGGATTCTCATCGGGGTGTTCCTTCCGGGATCGGGCCGCGCCGCGCGCCGCGCGCCGCGCCGGACAGTGACCGGTAGAGGGACTCGGTGTCCGCGACGAGGCGTTCGACGCCGAACGAGGTGGTCGTCCAGTCGAGGGCCGACTCGCCCATCCGGCGCGCGAACGCCGGGTCGGACAGCAGCCGCACGGTGTGCGCGGCCAGTTCCCCGACGTCGGGCGCGGAGAGCAGCCCGGTGTGGCCGTCCCTGACGATCTCGGCGACGCTTCCCACCCGGGTGGAGACGACCGGGGTCCCGGCCATCCCCGCCTCGATGAGCGTCAGGGGCGTGCCCTCGTTGTCGGAGGTCAGCAGGACCACGTCGGCCGCGGCGTAGACCGTCTCCACGTCCCTCCTCCACCCCAGCAGGTGGAAGGAGTCGCGGACGGGCTCGATGCTCCGCTCGACCTCCCCGGACAGCTCGCCGCCGCCGCAGACGACGAAGTGGCATCCCGGTATGCGCCGCAGTACGGCGCTCGCGACCGACAGGAAGCGGTCGGGGCGCTTGATCCGGGTGAGGCGTCCCACGTACGCCACGATGGGCGCGTCCATCGGAAGCCCCAGAGCGGCGCGGGCCGCCGCGCGGTCGGGGACCGGGCCCAGCCGGACGCCCGGCGGGATCACGGTGTACTGCCCGGGACGGCCGATCCCGGCCGCGAGCAGGTCGTCGCGGACCCTGGAGCCGACGGTCACCAGGCGGTCGGACATGGTGGCCAGGAGTCGCTCCGCCCGCACGTAGAGATAGCGCTTGGGCGGTGAGAAGTATCCGTACAGGAGATGGCCGTGGAAGACGTGTGCCCTGGCCGAGCCGACGCCCGCCAGCCGGACCGCGGTGCGGCCGAGGGCGCCCGCCTTCGCCGTCTGGGTGTGGACGACGTGCGGGCGGAACTCACGCATGACGCCGACCAGGTGCTTCAGGGCCCGCAGGTCGTCGGTGGGCCTGACCGCCCGGCCGAGGCCGGGGACACGGTGGATCGGCACGTCGGCGTCTCGCAGCCGCAGATGGTCACCCTCCCCGGAGTCGACGTCCCCGGTGTAGAGCCGGTGGTCGAACTCCTCGCGGTTCAGTCGCTCGTACACCTCCAGGACCTGGTTGGCCGGGCCGCCGACATTCATGCGTGCGATGATTTCCATGACACGAATCCGTCTATCCGGCTTCATTGCTGGCTCCTCAGTGATGGGCCTGGTCACCTCGGAGAAGCTAGCTGGCCGTTTGACCTGTTCGCCGTCACCGTCACGGTGGCGGCGAAATGTTTTCCCGCTCCCTACCTACGCATGATCGAGCCGTTCCGCTCGGCGCGCGCACCCGCCCGGATACGGTCGTGGTCCCGACAAACCGCGATACCTCGTCGCCGCCGGATCGGCGTTTCATGGGATTGACGAATGATTGGCGGATGAACCGCCGGGTTCGGGTATTTCGCTGGTTTATCGGTGACATGTGACGGCCGTCGGCCTTTGCGGAGGCGGCCGGACCGCCGCCGGGCGGGAGGGGAGCGGAAAGAATCCGTATGCGCCGGTAATCGGCAGGCCATGGGCGGCCGCACGGAACGATCTCCCGCGCTCCCGGCGCTAGCGTCGCCGTTGCGAAATCGCCTGCCGGTGATCCGGTGAACCGGGCCGGGCGCCGGTCCCCGGGGCGTGATGAGAGAGCGGCTGAAGGTGACTGCCAGTGGAATATCTCGTCGTTGTCGTCGCCGCGATGGTGCTCGTCCTCGTCGTTCACGCGAGCCTGGAGACGAGGGTCGCCCGGCGGGTGCTCGTGGTGCTGCTCGCCGCGTTCGCCGTCCGCCTGGTCGTCCACGTCCTGGTGCTGCGGGGCGCCATGATCGGGTACGGCGGGGACAACCTCGGCTACGAGGCCAGGGCCATCGAGGTCGTCGGATACTGGCGGCACGCCGGGATCCAGTACGTCACCTCCGAGCAACTCGGCACCGTCTACGGCGCGAGCCTGCCCTGTAACGTCTTCGCGCTCGTCATCTACCTGTGCGGCGGGCCGGCGCCCCTGGCCTGCACGGCCGTGATCGCCCTCCTCGCCTGTGCGCTCTGCGTGGTCATGTACAGGTTCGCCAGGCTCGTCGGCGCCGATGAGGACGCGGCGGTCCGGCTGCTGCACATCACCGCGTTCATGCCCGGGTTCCTGCTGCACACCTCCGACACCTTCAAGGACGGCTTCAACGCCCTCCTGGTCGTCGGCTGCCTCGGCCTGGCCGCCTCCAGCGCGCGGCGTTTCTCCGTCGGCAAGCTGCTCGTGCTCGGGGTCATGCTCTGGGCCCTGTGGTACGTGCGCCCGTACATGGTCTTCATGTGCGCGGTGCCGATGATCATCGGCATCGTCAACCCCAGGCGCGTCTTCTCCGTGCGCGGCCTCCTCATCCTCGCCGCGCTGCTGGCCTCCGTCTCGACGTTCGCCGGAGGTGGTGAGGAGACGGCCGCCGGAAGCATTCAGGAACAGCTGGAGCAGGGCCAGTCCGGGATGGTCATCAGGTCCAACAACGACGGCGGCTCGGGCGTCGTCTTCGACGACGGCGGAAACCCGTGGAACGCGCTCGGCAGCAAGCTCCTGTACACCCTGCTTTCCCCGTTCCCGTGGACCGGGGGAAGCATGGCCCTGCAACTCGGCAAGGTCGACGTGCTCGTCTGGTACTACCTTCTCTGGAGCGCCGTCCGCGGCACCCGGAGACTCTGGGCCACCGACCGGGTGATGCTGGGCGCCCTCGTGCTGTTCATCGTCCCCAGCGCGGTCGCCTACGCGACCACCATGGCCAACATTGGGCTGATCTTTCGCCAGCGCATGCCGATCGTCATGATTACCAGCCTGCTGGCGGCAGTAGCCTGGAACAGAATTCCACAGGAAAGCCGGGAGCCTGAGAATTCGCCTCCGGAAGGACGGCCGGTCCCGCTTTCCGCCGTGAACGAATGAGGCTCCCGGTCCAGGACTTCCATTCACACCTTCTGTCCTGCGCGGGACGCCTTGCCATCTTTCGTGCATTCTCCAGAATCGGAGTCAAGCCGTGACGATGAGTCGGATGGAGACGGTCTCCCGTGATCGCTTCGCCTTCGGCGACAACTGGCTTAAATTCATTGAACTCATGGACGACCGGCGGATCGACCAGGCCGTCTCCTCCCTGAGGGAGGCGCTCGGCGTCGCCGACCTGGCCGGCCGTACGTTCCTCGACATCGGCTGCGGCAGCGGCCTGTTCTCGCTCGCGGCCCTCCGCCTGGGCGCGAGGGTCCACTCGTTCGACTACGACCCCGACTCGGTCGCCGCGTGCGGAAGGCTCAGGGAGAGGTACGCCGGGGACCGGCAGGGCGAGTGGACGGTGGAGCAGGGGTCGATCCTCGACGACGCCTACGTCCAGGCGCTGGGCACCTTCGACGTCGTCTACTCGTGGGGGGTCCTGCACCACACCGGTGAGATGTGGCGCGCGATCGCGAACGCCTCGGTCCTGGCCGCCCCCGGCGGGACGCTGTTCATCTCCATCTACAACGACCAGGGCGCGGCCAGCCGCCTGTGGTGGAAGGTGAAGCGACGCTACGTCCAGGGCGGGCCGCTGACCAGGCGCGCGCTCGTCATGGCCGGTGAGGCGTACTTCGGCGCCCGGAACACCGGGGGGAGGCTGGTGAAGGCGGCGTGCGGGATCGGCGGGCCGCGGGGCGACCGCCTCCCCCCGAGGGGGATGTCGCTCCGGCACGACCTGGTCGACTGGATCGGCGGCTTCCCGTTCGAGGTCGCCACGCCCGAGCGGATCTTCTCATTCCTCAGGGAACGCGGCTTCGCGCTGAGCTTCCTGAAGACCTGCGGGGGCGGCATCGGCTGCAACGAGTACGTGTTCACCGCGCCCCCGCGCGCCTGAGGAGACCTCGCCGGTCCGGGCCCGGCCGGTCACGGCCCCGCCGTCCCCGGCGCGGCCCGCCGGCCGGAGCACCCGGCCCGCTCCGGGCAGCAGCGAGAGCAGCGAGAACAGCGAACGCAGATCCTCGGCCCGGGGCAGCAGCGCCCGCGTCCCGATCCCGGCCGTCCGCGCGAACCACAGGACCTCGGCCGCCGCCAGCGCCGCGTAGCTCAGGCTGGACGACGTGGCCGCCCCCGAGGCGCCCCAGCGAGGGATCAGCACCGCGTTCAGCGCGAGGTTCAGGAGGAGGGCGCCGGCGGGGAGGGCGGTCATGCTCATCGGGCGGCCGAGCCGTACGAGGTACTGCTCGGCCGGCCGGATCAGCGCCAGCGCGACCGCCCCGGGGGCCAGCAGCAGCAGCGGCCTGATGCTGCCGGTGTAGGCGGTGCCGTACAGGAGCGGGATCAGCACGGGCGACGCGACCGCCAGCGCGGCGGTGACGGCCGACGACAGCAGCAGGCTGAAGCGGATCGCGCGGGCGGTCGCCTCCTGGGCGGCCTCCTCGTCCCCGGCGGCCTGGCGCCCCATGACGACCTGCGCTATCGCGTCCGTCGGCACCCACGCCAGGGCCATGAACGCCCCGGCGGCGGCGTACAGGCCCACCTCGGCCGTTGAGACGAAGATCTTCAGCAGGAACGTGTCCGCGGTCAGCAGCAGGTGCTGGGCCACCAGTCCGATGTGGTAGCGCCCGGACAGGGAGAGCTGCCCGCGGGCGAGCGCCACGTCACCCCGCAGCGCGGCGGGGCCGAGCGACCACGCGAACAGCACGAGCGGCGCCGTCGTCGAGGCCGCCCAGCAGACGACGGCCGAGGAGACGGTCAGGTGCCCGGTGACGGCCATGGTCAGCACGGGCAGCGACAGCACCAGGGCGGACAGGACGACCCCCTGGCTGGCCAGGCCGGTGCGCGACTGCAGTGACAGGATCCCGGTGAGGTTGATCGCCGCCACCCCGAACGGTACGGCCAGCAGCGCCGTCCCCAGCGCGCCCGGCGCCGTTCCGGGGGCGAACAGCGTCGTGCCCACGAAGGTGAGCAGGGCGGAGACGCCGCCGGTGAGCAGCCCGAGGATCAGCCCGTTGCCGGTCAGGGCGCGGTGCCGGGAGGTGTCCTGCCAGAGCGCGATCTGCGACTTCGTCACCGACAGGTGGCCTGCGACGATCGAGATCGTCGCGGTGGCCACGATCATCGCGTACAGGCCCCGCCCCTCCGGCTGCAGGGTGCGCGCGATGAGGACGGTCGTCACGGCGGCCAGCCCCAGCCGCAGCCCGTTGCCGACCGTCGCCTGAAGGACCCTGGCGGCGGTCAGGTTCATGGCAGGGGCGCGGGGCACGCGGCCGCCGCCACGGTGGCGCCGCCGGCGACCGCGTGCGCCCTGTGCCAGAGCTCGAACTGCAGCAGCGTCCACAGCCGGCCGCTGTGGTCGGCGCCCTCGATGTGCCGTCTGAGCAGGCCGCGGACCGCGGCCGGCCGGAACACGCCCCTGTTCCTGGCGGTGTCGTCGGTGAGCACGTCGTGGGCCAGCTCCCGCAGCTCGCCGCGGAGCCACGAGGCCAGCGGCACGCCGAACCCCTGCTTGGGGTAGCGCAGCAGCTCCGCCGGCAGCCAGGGGGCGACCGCCCGCTTCAGCAGCAGCTTGGTCTGGCCGCGGCGGAGGTTCAGCGCCGTGGGAAGGCCGGCCGCCCACTCCATCAGGTGGTGGTCGAGGAAGGGGGAGCGGGCCTCCAGGGAGTTGGCCATCGTGCTGATGTCGACCTTCACCAGCAGGTCGCCCGGCAGGTAGGTGACGGTGTCGACGTCCATGATGCGGCCGAGGTGGGTGTCGGCCGTCGAGCTCTCGAAGACCGTCTCCAGCAGCGCGTAGCTGTCCACCTCCGCCAGCCGTTCACGGAAGGAGTCGGTGTAGACCTCGAGCTTCTGCTCCTGCGTGAAGCAGGACATCAGGTCGGGGTAGCGCCGTGCCGGTCGCTCCGCGGCGAACCGCAGCAGCCTGCCGAGCCGCCGGGGCACCGACCCCGAGTCGTTCCGCTCGGTCAGCAGGGTGCCGATCCGGGCGGACAGGGCCGCCAGGGCGGGGGGCAGGGCCGGGATCCGGCCGGCCAGGTTCATCAGCGCGTAGCGCTGGTAGCCGCCGAAGCACTCGTCGCCGCCGTCGCCGTTGAGCGCGACGGTGACGTGGCCGCGGCTCAGCTTCGCCACGTAGAAGCTGGGGACCGCGGAGGAGTCGGCGAACGGCTCGTCGAAGTGCCAGGCGAGCCGGGGCAGGATGTCCAGCAGGTTGGTCGTCACGACGAGCTCGTGATGGTCGGTGCCGTACCGTTCGGCGACCATCCGCGCCTTGTGCCGCTCGTCGTAGCGGCTCTCCTCGAAGCCTATGCAGAACGTCTTGACCTGCTCGCGGCTCTGCATGGCCATGGCGGCCACGACCGCGGAGGAGTCGATCCCGCCCGACAGGAACGCCCCGATGGGCCGCTCGCTCACCATGCGGATCCGGGTCGACTCCAGCAGCAGTTCGCGCAGCCTCTCCTCCTCCTGCCGCTCGTCGGTCACCTTGCGCGGGGTGCGGTCCAGCTCCCAGTAGCGGCGCACCTCGATCCGGCCCCGCTCCCAGACGAGCAGGTGGCCGGGGGGAAGCTTGTGCACGTCCTGGTAGATCGACCACGGCGCCGGGACGTACTGGTAGCTCAGGTAGTGGTGCAGGGCGACCGGGTCGAGCTCGCGGTGCATCCCGGGGTCCCGCGTCAGGGATTTCAGCTCGGAGGCGAACCAGATGGAGGTGTGGTCGGCGCGCCAGTAGAGCGGTTTCTTGCCCACCCGGTCCCTGGCCAGCACCAGCCGCTGCCGGTCGCGGTCCCAGACGGCGAAGGCGAACATCCCGCGCAGCCGCTGGACCATGTCGGCGCCGTGCTCCTCGTAGAGGTGGACGAGGCAGTCGGAGTCGCCGGCCGCGCGCAGCCGGTGCCCCCGCAGCGCCAGGTCCCGCCGGAGCTCGGCGAAGTTGTAGATCTCCCCGTTGAAGACGGCGACGATCCGCTCGTCCTCGTTGTAGACGGGCTGGTCGCCCGTGGCCACGTCGATGATCGCCAGCCGGCGCATGCCGAGCGCGGCGTGCTCGTCGTCGTGGAAACCGTCACCGTCCGGGCCGCGGTGCGCGATGACGTCGCACATGCGCCGGACGAGCGCCGGATCGGGGTGCAGCGTCGACACCATTCCGGCTATCCCGCACATCTGGTCTCCAGGAGTCGTCGGTACAGAGCGATGTGCTCTTCGACCATGAGGGTCACATCGAGGTTCTTGGCGGCCCAGGCGCGGGCGGCGGATCCCAGGTGGGCGCCGAGCTCCGGGTCGCCGAGCAGGCGCAGGAGCGCGTCGGCCAGCGCCTCCGGGTCCGCGGCGGGGACGAGGAGACCCCGCTCGTCGAGCAGCTCGGGGGTGCCGCCGACCGCGGTGGCGACGATCGGCCTGCCCGCGGCCATCGCCTCCATGACGGAGTTGCTCAGGCCCTCGGAGAGCGAGGGGAGGACGACCACGTCGGCCCGGGCCAGCAGGCCCCGGACGTCGGTGACGCATCCGGCGAAGCGGACGTCGAGGCCGAGGGCCGCCGCCCGCGCGGTCAGCGGGCCGCGCTCCGGCCCCTCACCGGCCAGGACGAGCGTGCACGGGCGGCCCCGCCGGGAGAGCGAGGCGGCGGCCTCCAGCAGGAAGCGGTGTCCCTTGACCGGGTTGAGGTTGGCCACGCAGACGACCACGGGCAGGCGCGTCTCGATCGGCTCGGGCTCGATCGGCTCGAACGCCGTCCCCGGCAGGCCGTTGTAGATCACGCTCAGCTTGTCCGCCGGCATCCCCTCCAGCGTGCGGGCGTCCTGCGCGACGGCGACCGCGTTGGCCACGACGTGGTCGGTGAGGCGGGTCACGGCCCGCTCCACGGCGAAGACCCACCGCCGCTCCCGCTTGAAGTAGCTCAGGCTGCGCCGGCCGGCCACGACGACCGGGACCCGCGCCAGCCGGGCGGCGACGGCGCCCAGGACGTAGTCGACGTAGAGGAACGCGTGCAGCACCTGCGGCCTCAGCCGTCGCAGCAGACGGACCAGGCGGACGCCCGCCCGGAGGTTGTGGACGAGCACCCGAGGCGACGGCGACGGGACGAGCCCGATCTCGTGAATCCCGACCCCCGCCGCGCGCAGGGCCGCCGCGTGCGGCCCGCCCCCGCAGGTCAGGACCACGTGCGTCTCGACGCCCCTCGCGCGCAGCCCGCGCGCCAGCAGGGACAGCTGCGCCTCCGCGCCGCCCCTGCCCAGCTGGTTGATGACGAGCACGACGCGCCGGAGCGTCGTCCGCTCTTCCACCGCCATGGCCGCACCCCCTCTCGGCGATCACTTTAGGTGATTGCCATCTAACCAAGGGTGTTGACGCGCCTTCGAGGTCAAGGGCGGGGCCGGGCGTGTCGCGCGGTCCCGGCGGGGAGCGGCGGGAGTCGGCAGGAGTGGGGAGGAGCGGGGAGGGGGGCGGGCGAGGGTGAGAAGACCGGGCGGGGAAGGCCGGGGAAGGCCGGGAAGTCCGTCTTGGTCAAGGTCGGGCCATCGGCCAGTGGCAGCCCCCGGTCCCGGGGAAAGGACGGGCAAAACATCGCGGAACGTGATCGTCCCAGCACGGCTGGGATGCTCGGATCGCCAGACTTGCGATCATGATCAAGTCTTCGCTCCGTCATGACCCCGCGGCGGGTCCGTCCAGGCCCGGTACCGACACCGGGACGGCCGCACCTCCGGGAGGACGGGCGCCCGCCCCGCCCCATCCGGGACCGTGGCGCGCCCGCGTCTCCGGATGGGCGCCCGCGGCGGCCGTGGGCGCGTTCGTCCTGGCGGTGCTGGGCCGCTACGGCGTCTCCGCCGCCGACGTGGCACTCTTCGCCGCCTACGTCGCGCTGGGCCTGACACTTCCCGGGCTGCTGTTGCTGCGGGCCCTGTACGGCGGCTCGCGCACCGCGGCCGAGGAGGTCGCGCTGGGCACGACGCTCGGCTACGCCGTCGAGGTGCTCGCCTACGTCGCGGCCAGGGCCGCCGGGGCGCCGCTGCTCGTGCTCGCCTGGCCGGTCGCCGTCTACGCGGTCTTCCTCGCCGTTCCCCGGCTGCGCCGGCACTGGAGAGGGACACACCGCCCGCGGCGGTCCCCCCTGTGGTACTCGTGGTCCCTGGCGCTGGTCGTCGCGTTCCTGGTGGCCTGGAGCGCCCTCGCCGTCTTCGGCAGGCAGGGCCTCGCCTGGCCCGCGCTGGGGGTCTCCACCGTCGACATGCCCTTCCACCTGGCCCTGGTCGGTGAGCTGCGCAACCACGTGCCGCCCTCGGTGCCCTGGATCGACGGCGAACCGCTCCTGTACCACTGGTTCGTCTACGCGCACCTGGCGGCGGCGAGCTGGGTGACCGGGGTGGAACCGGAGGTGCTGCTGCTCAGGCTGGGGATGCTGCCCATGCTGGCGGCGTTCGTCGTCCTGGTGGGAATGACGGGACGGCGTGTCACGAACTCGTGGCCGGCCGCGTCCGCGGCCGTCTTGTGCGCCGTCCTCGTCGCGGCGCCGAACCTGTACCTGGGGGCCAACCCCAACTTCACCTGGGGAGGCATCCAGGAGACCGCCTGGCTGAGCCCCACCCAGACGTTCGGGGCACTGCTGTTCGCCCCGGTCGTCGTCATCCTCCTCGATCTCTTCGAACGGCGCTCGCACGGCGCGGGCACGTGGGTCCTGCTGGGGGTCCTGCTCGTCGCGGTCATGGGCGCCAAGGCCACCTACCTGCCCATGCTCGCCGCGGGCCTGCTGGCCGTGACGGTGCTGGAGGCGCTCAAGTGGGGCAGGCCGCACCGGTCCTCGCTCGTCGCGCTGGGGATGACCGCGGCCTGCCTGCTGTTCGCGCAGTTCGTGCTCTTCGGCCATGTACGCCAGGGAACGGTCGTCCAGCCCCTGGACCTCATGCGCCTGACGTGGGCGGAGCTGACCGGCCGGGACCAGGCGGCGGAACCGCCCACGGCCTCGCTGCTCGGCCTCACCCTGGTCTACCTGTCGTGCTGGGCCGTCGCGTGGGGCGGAGCCCTGGGGCTGCTGAGCCGGCTGCGGCTGCTCGTCCGGCCCGCGGTCGTCCTCATGCTCGGCATCGGCGCGGCGGGCCTGGGCGCGGCGCTCTTGCTGGCCCATCCCGGCCTCAGCCAGCTCTACTTCCTGCGGGGGGCCTATCCCTACCCGGTGATCGTCGCCGTGTACGGGCTCCTCGTCGTGCTGCGCCGGGCGCGGGTGTCACACCGGGCGACGCTGCTCGCCGCCGGTGCCGGTGCCGCCGTCGCCCAGCTGATCCCCTTCGCCTGCGGCGTCCGGGTTCCGCTCGCCCCGGGGCAGGGGGACACCGCCCTGTACCGGCCCTACCTCGTCCTGGCGGTCGTGGCCGTCGTGGTCTACGCGGTCCTGGTCCGCGCCGGGCGGCGGAGCGGGGACGATCCCGCCGGAGATCCCATCGGAGGGGGCCGGCTGCGCGCCCGCGCCCTCGTGCTCGTCATGCTCGCGGCCGTCGGCCTGCCCGCCGCGGCGCACGCGCGTGTCCTCTCCCTCGTCCACGGCGGCTCGCTCGCCTACCAGGGAGGCGGCGAGGCCGCCCAGGGAGGAGGCGCGGACCTGGTCCCCGCCGGGGCCCTGGACGCGGGGCGGTGGCTGCGTGACCACTCGGATCCGGACGACCTGATCGCCACCAACGTGCACTGCCGCTGGGGACACGAGAGTCCCTGCGACAGCAGCCAGTTCTGGGCCTCGGCGCTGACCGAGCGGCACGTGCTGGTCGAGGGCTGGGCCTACACCTCGACGAACATGGACCGCTGGCGGCCGGGGGAGCTGCCCCAGCATCGCCCGTTCTGGGACGGCGAGCGGATGCGGGCGAACGAGGCGGTCTTCGACGCGCCGTCGGTGGCCTCGGCCGGGCTGCTGCGGGACCGCTACGGCGTGCGCTGGCTGCTGGCCGACGAACGCCGTCTGCGTCCGGGCACGCGGATCGGCGAGGTCGCCGACCTGCGCTTCCGCTCCGGTGACTACGCCGTCTACCGGCTGCCCGAGGGAGCCTGAGAGCCTGGCTCCCCGCGCGGGGAGCCAGGCTCGGGTCAAGGCCCGGACGGGCGGACGTCCGTGTCTCTCGGAGACGGGCGCCTCTCGGAGACGGCCGAATCAGAGGACGGCCGGATCAGAGATAGTCGAACACCACGTCCACCCAGTAGTTGGCCGACAGGCTGTCGCCGGTGGGGAAGGAGGACGTGGAGCCGTATGTGTAGACCCCGTTGTTCCCCTGGATGCCGTTGGCGAACGCGGTGAGCGGTCCGTTGACGCGCGACGAGATGAAGTACGGCCTCGACAGCGAGTAGTACCCGGAGGAGGTGTAGTAGGAGGCGACGTAGGTGGTGCCCGCGGTGACCTGGACGGGTGTCGAGAAACTCACCTGTTGCCAGCCGGACGGGGTCTCGTTGGTGAAGGTGGCCGTGGCCAGGAGCTGACCGCCGGAGGTCCACAGGCTGCCGACGTGCGTGCCGGTGTTCTGGGGCCCCTTGAAGAACCGGATCCCCCTGACGATGCCGGTGGTGGACGAGGTGAACTTCACCCCCAGCGTGACCGGCTGCGGGTCGTTGTTGGAGGCGATCGCCGGTGTGTCCAGGTTGCTCCACAGGGTGGCCGACGGCGCGAAGACGACGTCGACCCAGTAGTTGGTGGCGTCGAAGCTGTTGGTGGGGAAGGTGCTCGAGTCACCGTAGCCATAGACGCCGTTGCCCCCGCTCGTGCCGTCGGCGAGCGCGGTGAGCGGCCCGTTCGACAGGGGCGTCGTGAAGTACGGTCTCGACACCGAGTAGAAGCCGGAGGGGGTGTAGTAGGAGGCGACGTAGGTGGTGCCCGCGGTGATGGGCACGTTGCTGGAGAAGTTCACCTGCTGCCAGCCGGAGACGGTCTCGTTGGTGAACGTGGCCGAGGCCAGGAGCTGGCCGTCGGAGGTCCACAGGCTGCCGACGTGGGTGCCGGTGTTGAGCTCCCCCTTGTAGAACCGGATCCCCCTGATCGTGCCGGTCTGGTTCGCGGTGAACTTCACCCCCAGCGCGGCCGCCTGGGAGTCGTCGTGGGACGCGTCGTCCGGGACCGCGGTGTTGTCCCAGAGGCTGTTCGACAGCTCGAAGACCACGTCGACCCAGTAGTTGGTTGCGTCGAAGGAGCCGGTGGGGAAGGTGGTGTTCGCGGCGTAGGCGTAGACGCCGTTGCCTCCGCTCGTGCCGTCGGCGAGCGCGGTGATCGGTCCGTTCGACAGGGCGGTCGTGAAGTACGGTCTCGACACCGAGTAGAAGCCGGAGGTGGTGTGGTAGGAGGCGACGTACGTGGTGCCCGCGACGATCTGGACGGGTGCCGAGAACTCCACCTGCTGCCAGCCCGAGGCGGTCTCGTTGGTGAAGGTGGCCGTGGCCAGGAGTTGCCCGTCGATGGTCCACAGGCTGCCGACGTGCGTGCCGGTGTTGAGCTCTCCCTTGTAGAACCTGATCGAGGTGACGAAGCCCGAGCTCGCCGTCGTGAACTTCACCCCGCCCTCGACCGGGGTGGGGTCGTCGTGCGAGTCCTCGTCCGGCGTGGCGGTCGGCGACCAGAGGCTGCACGGGCATCCCACGGTGACGTTCACGGTCGACGTCGTCAGGGGCGACTGGATGTTGCCGCTGTCGTCGACCGCCCGCACCGTGATCGTCGCCGGTCCCGGGACGGTCGGCGTCCAGCCGTAGCTCCAGCTGGAGCGGCCCGTCGCCTGGAACCACGTGGTGCCGTTGTCGAAGGACACCTCGACGCCGCCCACGACGCCGCCGCCGGTGTCGGTCGCCGTTCCGGTGACCGCGACCTCCGTCCCGGTCGGCACCGACGCTCCGTTCACCGGGGTGGTGACGGCCGAGGTCGGGGGAGTGGTGTCCGTCGACGGGGTCGCCGGCACCAGGCCCGCCTGCAGGGTGACGGGCTGGGTGTTCATGTCGGCGAGCAGGTTGACCGTCGCCTGCTGCATGTTGATGTCGGTGGGTGAGCCGGCCCTGTCGTGGTTGGCGTCGAGTCCCCACGCCCACTGGGTGGTGCCGGCGCCGAAGACGAGGGCTCCGCTCGGCTCCTTGTACAGCGTCAGGTGGTGCACCGCGGAGCCGCTGCCGTAGGTGCCGCCGAAGTCCAGCAGGTAGGTCGAGACGCTCAGCGGGGTCTGGGAGTACCTCACCAGCCCCGGCGGGGTGGTGGCGTTCTCCGGCGCCTCGTCCCATTCGTAGCCGAGCGTTCCCGCGGGGAAGGACGCGATCTGGCCCGCGGGGAGCGTCGCGATGGACGTGTTGCGCCACAGCCGCATGTCACCGTATTCGGCGGGTACGGTCATCGTGTCGTTGACGACGCCGTTGACCTGGAAAAACGTCCCCGTCACGGCGTTCTCCGGGCGGCCGCCGTCCGACGGCGGGGAGAAACGCGGGTCGCGCCAGGTCCCGGTCCACTGGCTGCTCGGGTCAATCTTGGCGTTGGCCAGCGTCTCCTTGTAGCAGACGATTGTCCGGTACGGCGTGCTCGTCCCGTCGATGCTGTTTTCCCATCTGGTCTTCCAGAAAGTCTCGTTCCCGGACAGGAAGATGACGTTGATCCCGTTGGCCTGGGCGTTCTGGACGTTGGCCCGCATCTCGTTCGACCAGTACTCGTCGTGCCCGGAGGAGATGAAGATCTTGTGCTCCAGCAGCTCCGCCGGTTGCGAGGCGGTGTCGATGCTGCTGGTGTAGCTCACGTCGTAGCCGTTGGCCTCCATCCACCTGACCAGCGGGTACTCGGAGTTGAAGAACCAGCTTTCGACCGAGCCGTTGCAGCAGCTACTGCCGCGCGTGGTGAACGGGCGGTTGTAGCTGACCTTGAAGGCGCGTCCCGGTGAGGCGCTGCTCTGGTACAGGCTGCTGCCGCCGTAGGTGTTGTAGGCCTGCCAGGTGGCGTCGGAGGTCTGGATGAGGACGTCGGCTCCCCGGCTGTCGTCCCGGACCACGAAGACCATCTGGCTGGCGCCGGTGGTTCCGTCCTGCCGGATCAGGTTGGCGATGTAGACGCCGGACACGGCGGTGGCGGGCACCGCCCAGGAGGCGGACACCGCCCAGTTGCCGCAGTCGACCAGCTGGGTCGCCGAGTCGGTCACGCACGCCGGCTGGGTCTGGGGTAGGGAGGCGGAGGGCAGGATCGTCGTGATCTGCCGCGCGCCCATCCCGCCGTAATATCCGATGCGGTAGATGTCGATGCGGTAGTTGGTGGAGTTGGTCTTCACCTTGAACTGGACGGTCTGCCCTATGTTGACGCTCATCTGCGTCGTGTATCCCTGAATGTTGCTGCTGCCCGCTCCCGGGATGTCCCACTGGCTGGACGGGTTACCGGGGAGGCTGTTCTCCAGGCATATGACGGAGGTCGGCGGGCAGGCGAGCCGGAGCCCTCTTTTTATGACCTCCGCTGTTCCTTTCTCCGTTTCCGGAGAAAAGGGGGTGGGGGTCGGGGCCTTCTCACCGGAAGGCGTGTCGCCGGCCGGTGCCTCCTGCGGGGCGGGCGCGGACGGTTCGGGGACGGTGGCCGCCGGTGGCGTCTGGGCCGGTTCTGCGGCCGGTTCCGTGGCGGGTTCCGAGGGAAGGGCGGTTTCGGGGGCGGGGGATCCCTGCGAGGGCTGTTCCTCCCGTGTCTCCCGCGAGGCCGGGGCGTCGTCCGTGGGGTCGTCATCCCGTGGGCCGTCGCTCTTGCGCGCGTCGCTCCTCCCGCCGTTCTCCGAGGTGGCGGCGCCCGTCGCGGGGGATGCGCCCTCAAGCCGGAGTGGATTGCCCGGAGGCGAGGGGCCGTCCGTCGTGATCGTGGTGACCGGTCCGGGTATGTCGTCCAGTCGTTTCTCTCCGGCGGGCCGGACGGCCCCCGGATCGCTCCGGCCTCCCGGGGGAAGGGGCGTCAGCCCCCATGCGGCCCCCGGGACGCCGGTCGCGGCGACCGTGCAGATTCCCAGGGTGAGTACCGCGATCCGGAACATCCGCCGTCTCATCGACCTCTCCTCGCTGTGTGCCACGTGAAAACGCTGATCGTGGCCTTCCGGCCAGCCCGTGGGCCGAGCCGGAACAGGGGCGGGCGAAAGGCGGTGATCTTGGGGTTCCGGCCAACATTACTGAGCGGGAAGGGGAATTCCCCGGGGTGCGGACGCCCGCGCCGTTTCTCGTCTCCGAAGATCATTCATGGCGGGGCGATGCCGTTCCCGTAGGGTTCGGGACATTGATGGTCTGCCATTTCCGACAATCGATGTTTTGCCGGGCGCCGGATGGCTCGCCATTATGCAAGGCTTACGTAATTGTTCGCCAGGAATAAGGGCGTCATGCGTGTCGGCCGTTCCCCCGGGTGTTCACTGCGGCCGTGAGCGCAACCGATCTGAAGAGCATTCCATTCAACCGGACGCACGTCGCGGAGAACGAGCTCGACTACCTGGTCGAGGCTCTGCACCAGGGATCCACCTGCGGAGACGGGCCCTTCACCCGGCGGGCGACCGCGCTGCTGAGAGAGCTGACCGGCGCGGGAGGGGCACTGCTGACCACCTCGTGCACGCACGCGCTGGAGATGTCGGCGCTTCTGCTCGGCCTGCGGCCCGGCGACGAGGTGATCGTGCCCTCCTTCACCTTCATGTCGACGGCCAACGCCTACGCCCTGCGCGGGGCGGTACCGGTGTTCGCCGACTGCAGGCCCGACACCCTGAACGTGGACGAGCACCTGCTGGAGGCCGCGGTCACCGACCGCACGCGGGCCGTCGTGGTCGTGCACTACGCGGGCGTGGCGTGCGCGATGGAGGAGATCGGCGCGCTCTGCGAGCGGCACGGCCTGACGCTGATCGAGGACAACGCCCACGGTCTGGGGGGCTCCTACCGGGGCAGGCCCCTGGGGTCGTTCGGACGGATGGCCACCCAGAGCTTCCACGCGACCAAGAACGCGCAGTGCGGGGAGGGGGGCGCGCTGCTCGTGAACGACCCCGGCCTGGTGGCCCGCGCCGAGATCGTCAGGGAGAAGGGCACCGACCGGGGCCGCTTCTTCCGGGGCCAGGTCGACAAGTACCGATGGGTCGACATCGGTTCGAGCTACCTGCCCTCCGACGTCCTCGCCGCGCAGCTGACCGCCCAGCTGGAGTCGTTCGGCCGGATCCAGCTCCGGCGCCACGCCGTGTGGAACGCCTACCACGAGCGGCTGGCGGACTGGGCCGCCGGCAACGGGGTCGCCCAGCCGATGGTCCCGGACGGCTGCGCCCACCCGGCGCACCTGTACTACCTGCTGCTGCCCGACCTGGACAACCGGCAGGCGTTCATCGGGCACCTCGCGGAACGGGGCGTGCAGGCGGTCTTCCACTACCAGCCGCTGCACACCGCGCCCGCCGGGACCCGGTACGGCCGGCCGGCCCCCGGCGGATGCCCGGTGACCGAGGAGGTCGCCGACCGCCTGGTACGGCTGCCGCTCTTCGCCGACCTGGACGAGGACGCCGTGACACGGGTGGTCGAGGCCGTCCAGAGCTACCGGGTCCGCTGATGGGGTGGGACGACGTGATGGAGGCGGAGGCCGTACGGGCGCTCCCCTCCCCGCTGGAGTCGGCGAGGTTCGGCCGCTCCGTGGAACGCCTGACCGTCTCAGCGGCGGCGGGTTCCCTCCTCCCCGCGGTCCGCGAGGCCGTGCTGGGGTCGGCCGCCGACGTCATCGTGCTGCGCTACCCGGCCGAGCACGTCGGCTGGTTCGCGGAGCTGACCTCGCTCGGCCGGACCGCCCTGTTCGCCGACTCCCTGGTGTACTGGCGCCTGCGCGCGGGACGGGGCCGGGCCCCCGAGCCGTCGCGGAGCCTGCGGGCGGCCGGGCCGCCGGGGCCGGAGGCGGTCAGGGAACTGGTCTCCGCCATCTTCGCCGCCTACGGCAACCACTACCGCGCCAACCCCCTGTTCGCCGCCGCCGACGTGCTCGCGGGATACCAGGAGTGGGCGACGGCCTCGGCCGCGGGGGGAGGGTGCCTGGCGCTGCGCGACCAGGACACCGAGGAGGTCCTCGGGCTGGCCACGCTGGAGGAGGAGGCGGCCCGGACGGAGATCCTGCTCGCCGGGGTCGTCCCCGAGGCGCGGGGGCGCGGCGTCTACGCCCACCTGCTGAAGGCCGTCGAGGACCGCGCGCTGACCCGCGGCGCCGCCGAGGTCGTCATCTCCACCCAGGGGCACAACACGCGGGTGCAGCGGGCGTGGGCGAGGTACGGGTTCGAGCCCGCGCAGACCATGCTCACCGTTCATCTGCTCCGGAGCCGACTCCCGCGTGCGCGGGCACACTAGGACCGTCGGACTGCCGGGGAACGTCGAGGGCGCCCGGCAGCCCGACGCGTTCGCACACCACGTAGGCGGGCCGTCCCATCCCGCTCGCGTGCACCCGGCCGACGTACTCGCCGAGGACGCCGACGGCCATCAGCTGGGCGGAGGAGAAGAGCGCGACCATCGAGGCGATGGTCGTGAACCCGGCGACCGTGGTGTCCCCGGCGGCGAAACGCCACAGTACGGCGCAGCCCAGCAGCAGGCCGACGACGCCGGCGACGAACCCGAGGTAGCTGGCCGCGCGCAGCGGGGCGGTGCTGTAGCCCAGGAGCATGTTCGCCGTGTGCCTGACCAGCAGGCGCGGGGTGTAGTTGGACCGGCCGTCGCGGCGCTCGTTCATGTGCACGTTGACCGAGCCCACCTTCGCGGTGCCCCACGACAGGGCCACGTCGATCGACACGTGCGGCCCCGACAACCCCTCGAACCCGTCGCGCAGCCGCGTGCGGAAGGCCCGGAAGGCACTGATCGTCCGGGCGCCGTGGACTCCCAGTGCGCCGGCCAGCGCCGCCTTCACCGACCGGGAGGCCAGGCTGCGCAGCATTCCGTGTTCCTCGTCGTGCGGGACCCCGTACACCAGGTCGAGGCGGTCCCCCTCGAGCGCGGCCAGCAGCAGCGGGATCTGCTCCGGCGGGTGCTGCAGGTCGTCGTCCATGGTGACGACGACCTCGAAGGCCGCCTCCCTGATCCCGGCGGCCAGCGCGTTGTGCTGGCCGTAGTTGCGGGACAGGTGGACGGCGCGGACGCCGTCGATCCCGCGGGCCAGTTCGGCGGCCGTCGCCCAGGTGTCGTCGGGGCTTCCGTCGACGACGAGGATCACCTCGTATCGGACGGACATGTCACAAAGAACCTGTACAAGTCTGGTCACCAGCACCGGAAGAGTCCGCGCTGAGCGGTAACACGGAATAACCACCGACACCGACATTGATCCCCCGATTATTATCCGGAGCCGACTACAATCCTGTCGATTCCGCTGTCCTAATGCGATCCGGAGTGACCGCCACATGGTTGACGTCGAAAGCCGAACCGCCCGCGATCGGGATTCACATTTTGGGCGGAGAGCCGTGATCGCGGCTCTTGGGGGCAACCGCATCACATACCTGCTGTCCGGCGCCATGACGGGCGCGCTCTATTGCGCTCTCCTGGGTCTAGGATTGCTGGTCGCCCAGGGTGCGGTTCCCTATCTTTTACTGGTCGTGGTCAGCCATTTGGTCACCGTGGTGATCGTGTACCCCTGGTACCGGCTGGTCGTCTTCCGTGTCTCCGGGGAGCCGTGGCTCGCCGGCTACCTGCGGTTCTACGTGGTCGGGGCGGGTTTTCTCGCCGCATCCCTCACCGGGATCCCCGTTCTGGTGGAATTCTTTGGAATTCCCATCATGGTGGCGCAGGGGATGGTGATAGTGATGAGTCCCCCGCTGAGTTACGTGATCCACCGAACATGGACTTTTCGGGACCGCGGAAACGTGTGAGCCCGGCAACTTCTCCCACGCTCTTCGGCAAAGGCGCAGGACGGCGAAGAAGCGCCGATTCGGGCTCTCCCTAAACTCGGACGACGGATGGTCGCTCCGGCCATTTTTTCCTCGCGAAAGGATCCGTGGAGCGTGAAGGCACTCGTTCTGGCGGGCGGCAAGGGGACGAGGTTGCGCCCGCTGACCCATACCTCGGCGAAACAACTGGTCCCCGTCGCCAACAAACCGGTGCTCTACTACGGGCTCGAGGCGATACGGGAGGCGGGTATCACCGATGTGGGCATCGTCGTCGGCGACACCGCCCAGGAGGTCCGCGAGGCGGTGGGCGACGGCTCGGCGTTCGGTCTCGACGTCACCTACATTCCGCAGGAGGCCCCCCTCGGGCTGGCCCACTGCGTCCTGATCGCCCGGGAGTTCCTCGGCGACGAGCCCTTCGTGATGTACCTCGGCGACAACTTCCTGGTCGGCGGCATCGCCGACCTGGTGAACGCCTTCCGGGGAGGCGGCCACGACGCCCAGATCATGCTCACCAGGGTCGCCGAGCCGCAGTTCTACGGCGTCGCCGAACTCGGCCGGAACGGCGAGATCGTGGGGCTGGAGGAGAAGCCGGCGCATCCGCGGAGCGATCTCGCGATCGTCGGGGTCTACATCTTCTCCCCGGTGATCCACGAGGCGGTCCGGGCGATCACGCCGTCCGCGCGGGGCGAGCTGGAGATCACCGACGCCGTCAAATGGCTCATCGACCACGGCTACCGGGTCCACTCGCACCCCGTCGACGGCTACTGGAAGGACACCGGGCGCCTGCAGGACATGCTGGAGTGCAACCGCATCGTTCTCGAACGGGTCGAACCCGACATCAGGGGCGGGGTGGACGGCCTCAGCGAGATCATCGGGCGGGTCGTCGTCGAGCGGGGCGCGGTGGTGGAGAACTCGATCCTCCGCGGGCCGATCGTGGTCGGCGCGGACACGAAGATCATTTCTTCCTACGTGGGCCCCTTCACCTCGATCGGATCGAGGTGCGTGGTGGCGAACGCCGAGATCGACTACTCCATCGTGCTCGACGGCTCCTCGGTTCACGGCGTCTCGCGTATCTCGCACTCCCTCATCGGGCGCAACGTCGAGGTCAGCCGCGCCGCGGGCGTGCCCAACACCCACGAGCTCATGGTCGGCGACCACAGCAGGATCCAGGTGGGCGCGTGAGAATCCTCGTCACCGGCGGCGCCGGATTCATCGGCTCGCACTACGTCCGCTCGCTCCTGCTCGGCTCGTACCCGGGATACGAGGACGTCCGCGTCACCGTTCTCGACAAGCTCACCTACGCCGGAGACCTCGCGAACCTCGCCGCCGTGGCGGGGCATCCCGGCTACACCTTCGTCAGAGGGGACATCACCGACCCGCGGCTGCTCTCGGAGGTCGTCCCGCGGTGCGACGTGGTGGTGAACTTCGCGGCCGAGACCCACGTCGACCGGTCGATCACGGGGGCGGGCGACTTCGTCACGACGAACGTACTGGGCACCCAGCGGCTGCTGCAGGCCGCGCTGGAGGCGGGGACCCGGACGGTCGTCCAGGTCTCGACCGACGAGGTGTACGGGTCGATCGCGCGGGGGGCCTGGACGGAGGACGAGCCCCTGCTCCCCAACTCGCCCTACTCGGCCTCGAAGGCGGGAGCCGACCTGCTCTGCCGGGCCTACCACCGGACCCACGGGCTCGACGTCCGCGTGACGCGCTGCTCGAACAACTACGGTCCCGGCCAGTATCCCGAGAAGCTCATCCCGCTCTTCGTCACCACCCTCCTCGACGGCGGGAGGGTCCCCCTCTACGGCGACGGCCTCAACGTGCGCGAGTGGCTGCACGTCGACGACCACTGCCGGGGCGTCCAGCTGGTGCTGGACAAGGGCTCGCCGGGGGAGGTCTACAACATCGGCGGCGGTGTCGAGCTCACCAACCGCGAACTGACCGGGCGGCTGCTCGCCGCCCTGGGCGTGGGCTGGGACCGGGTCGAGCACGTGCCTGACCGGCTCGGGCACGACCAGCGGTACGCCCTCGACTGCGGCAAGATCCGGAGGATCGGCTACGAGCCGCTGGTGGACTTCGACGAGGGGCTGGCGGCCGCCGTACGGTGGTACCGCGATCATCGGGACCGCTGGCGTCCGGGGGGAGGAGCGCGCTGAGGCCGGAGGCTCCCCGGTTCTCCGTGTTCCGGCGGCTTCCGGCCGCCGTCCCGGGATCCGCGACGGCGGCTTCCGGCCGTCGTCCCGGGATCCGCGCCCGTCGCCCGGCCGGCTCCCGGTACGGGGCCGATGTGTCAGGGGCCGACGACCTGGAGCACGGTGTTGGACACGCTCGGGGCGAAGTCTACCCAGGCCTCGTTGATCGCGGTCTTGGCGTTGCCCAGGAAGACGGCGGTGACCGAATGCGTGCCCACCCCCAGGCTCGACGTCGTGAACACCGCCGCGCCGTCGGGGCCCTGCTGGGCCGAGCCGAGGACGGTGGTTCCGTCTCTGAAACGCACCGTGCCGATGGGAATGGTCGAGCCGACGACCGCGCGCACCGTGGCGGTGAAGGTGACCGCCTGCCCCGAGAGGGAGGGGTTGGGAACGGAGGTCAGGGTCGTGACGGTCGGCGGGCGGAAGGGCAGGGCCAGACGGGTGTCGGGCGGACGGATCATGCCGTCGATGATGACCGTCTCGTTGATGGCCAGGGCGTGGCCGTGCAGGACCGCTCCCGGGCGCACCCTGATCGACTTGGACGCCAGGACGGCCCCCCGGAAGACGGTGTACCTCCCCAGGAGGGCGCTGTCGACCGCCCAGAAGACGTTCTCCTCCTGGGCGCCGTTCACCAGGCGGACGTGGGAGACCCTCGCGGAGGTGAGGGTGGTGGCCTGGAAGATGAAGACCGCGTCCGGGTCGCCCTGCGCGTCGAGGGTGAGCACTCCGGTCACCTTGAACGTCCCGTCCACGGACGCGTAGGCCCCGGGGGGTTTGACGGTCCCGCCCAGCTCCGACGGCACCGTGGCGTCGGGCGTACGGCCGGCGGCGTCGGTGTAGGCGGCGGACACGTCCGCCAGGACCGCCGCCGCCGTGCCGTCGCCCCGATGCACCTCTCCGAGGACGACGCCGGGCGGGAAGCCGGTCACGGAGGTGCCGGGACTCACCGCGACACTTCCGGCGATCCGGGTGTGATTCGTGCTGATGACGGCGGTTCCGGCGGTGACCGCGTAGGTTTTGGCGCTGCCGAGGGTCACGGGCGGCTGCTGCGCGCTCGCGACGCCCGGCGTCCCGGCGACCACGCCCGTCGCGAGAACGACGGCGAGAATCGCCGAGGGCAGGGAAAGCCCTGTCTTTTTAAGCGTGACACCGGAATTGGTGATGACCATCATGAGATGACCCTTTTCGTCCACTCTTCAGAGTCAATTAAACCGTCGGTGCGGTTCTTGGTATTCGACCATACTGGTCGCCGACACGGTTTTCCTGAGCTGACATGCGGGCGGCCGGGTCATCTCCGATGGGTTTCCGCGCTTCGCCGGAAGGCTGTTGGCGGGGTGCTGCCGGACGGTGGTCAGGCGTGGAAAATCACGTCGACCCAGTAGTTCGTGGACTGGTAGCTGTTGGTCGGGAAGGTGCTGCTCGCGCCGTAACCGTAGACGCCGTTGCCGCCGTCGGTGCCGTCGGCCAGCGCGGTGAGCGGACCGTTGGTGTGCGCCGAGGTGAAGTACGGCCTGGTCGTGGAGTAGAAGCCCGACGCGGAGTGGTAGGCGGCGATGTAGGTGGTGCCGGCGCTGATGGCGACGGGCGGATCGAAGAGGACCTGCTGCCAGCCGGAGGCGCTCTCACCGGTGTAGGTGGCGTCGGCCAGGAGGTCGCCGGTGTCGTCCCACAGGCTTCCGATGTGGGTGCCGGTGTTGTCCGGTCCCTTGTAGAACCGGACACCGGTCACGGTCCCGGCCGTGGACGACTGGAACTTCACCCCGAGCGTGATCGGCTGGGAGTCCTGGGACTCGGAGTCCGGGGTCGCTATCTCGTCCCAGATGCTGTCCGAGGGCGCGAACACCGGGTCCACCCAGTAGTTCGTGGACTGGAAGCTGTTGGTCGGGAAGGTGTTGCCCGCGCCGTAGTTGTAGACGCCGTTGCCGCCGTCGGTGCCGTCGGCCAGGGCGGTGAGGAAGCCGTTGGTGTACGCCGTGGTGAAGTAGGGCCTGGTCGTGGAGTAGTACCCCGTGTCGGTGTGGTAGGCGGCGATGTAGGTGGTGCCGGCGGCGATGGCGACGGGCGGATCGAAGTCGACCTGCTGCCAGCCGGAGGCGCTCTCACCGGTGTAGGTGGCATCGGCCAGGAGGTCGCCGCTGTCGTCCCACAGGCTTCCGATGTGGGTGCCGGTGTTGTCCGACCCCTTGTAGAACCGGACACCGGTCACGGTCCCGGCCGTCGACGCCTGGAACTTCACCCCGACCGTGACCGGCCGGGAGTCCTCGTAGATCGAGGTCTCCGGAGTCGCCAGCCCGTTCCACAGGCTGTCCGAGACGACCTGGTCGACCTCGGCCGACTTGCTCGGAGCGAAATGGATCAGCTGCTCGCCGTTGAAGGTGTCGCCGCCCAGGTAGACGGCGGTGACCGGGTGATCTCCGGTGTCGAGCCCGGAGGTGGTGTAGACCGCCTGCCCCGAACTGTCGAGGAAGTCGGAGCCGAAGATGGTCGTCCCGTCCTTGAAGACCACCTCGCCCTGCGGGATCACCGAGCCGGAGACGGCCTGCACCGTGGCGGTGAAGGTGACCGGCGCGCCCTTCCAGGAGGGGTTGGACGCCGAGACCAGGGCCGTCGTGGTCGGCGGGTCGTTCGGCACCGTGACGCGCGTGGCCGGCTGGCTCGTGGTGCCCTGGGTGGTCACCGTGGAGTTGAGGGAGAAGAGGCGGCCGAAGACCGCCGCGCCGCCGCTGACCGTCACCGAGCCCTGGGCGAGGACGTTCCCCCGGAAGGTGCAGAATGTGCCCAGCGACGCCGTACCGCTGACCTGCCAGAAGACGTTGTTGGCCTGCGCGCCGCGAAGGAGGTTGATGTTGCTGACGTTCGACGCGGTGAAGGTGCTCGCCTGGAAGACGAAGACGGCGTCGGGGTCGCCCTGGGCGTCGAGGGTGAGCGTGCCGGTTATCGTGAACGACCCGGTGGCCGAGTTGTACACCCCCGGAGTCTGGGTCGTCCCGCCCAGCTGCGCGGCCACGGTGGCGTTCGGGGCCCGCCCGGAGACGTCGGCGTAGGCGGAGTTCAGGTCCGTCCTGGCCTGCGCCGCGGTCGGGTCGCCCGCGTGCACGGCGCCCGACACGGTGCCCGGCGGGAAGCCGGTTATCGACGAGCCCGGGCTGACGCCGACGTCCCCGGTGATCGAGGTGAGGTTGGTGTTGTTGACCGCCGTCCTGGCCAGGACGGCGAAGGAGACCGCGGTACCGAGGCTCACCGGCGTCGCCTGCGCCGTCTCCGGGGTCGCGGTGACGACGCCCGCCGCCAGCACGGCGGCGACGGAGGCTCTCAGCCAGTGGCGTCCCGGGTGGCGCTGGGAGCCGCCCTCCTGCTCCGGGCCCGTGGCCGGGGTGGAGGGCTCTTGTCCGGGACCCGGGTTCGCGGCGGCCTCCTGCGGCCGCGTCACGGGCCGTCCGGGGCGGGCTTGCGGGGTGGGCTCTGTCGGCGCAGCCGTACCGGCTGCTTGGTCGGGTGCGTCGCCGTGGGGATTGGACATGCGACACAACTCCTTACTTCACTCATCGTGCGCGGTGTTGGGTGTCCGGCTCGGTGGCGGGCCGGGACTCGGCCGGAATCGGCCTCGTGGCCTTTACGCCGCCGCCGGGGTGGTCGCGTTTCCTTCGTCGGCGTGGAGGCTTCGACGGCGAGAGGTGTCGCCGTTTCGGCGGACGGGGTCACGTCACGGGCGGTCGGCCGGGATTCGCGGGGGAGAGGAGGGCGGGATGCCTTTGATCGATGTGCCTCCTTCGCGGCGACATTGGAACAGATTTTACTTGGGAATGCGTCCGGCAATTACTTACCCGGGGGATTTAAAATGCTCCCTGATTTCTCTTTCCGAGGGTATTCCGCGGGGTTCTGCGGGGTGGCGATTTTGGGTGAAGTCGGCCTATCGTGATTTATTGTCATCTCGCCTGACTTTTTCGCCTTCCGGTGAAATGTGTTGTTTTTTCGGTGGTTGTTCGACGGTGACGGGGTGATCGCGGAACCTGCCACCGTCCCGGCCCGTCCTTCCGGGCCGCGTCCGGACTCCGGCCGGAGGCGACACGCCCGGACGGCCGCCGAATCTCCGGTGTGAGAACTCCGCACTCCTACAGTCGGGTCGTATCTCATCTCGAAGCGACGGGGGTCCCGACATGGGAGAGAAGCTGGTCGTTGTTGGCCAGGGATACGTAGGCCTGCCTCTGGCGATGCGGGCGGTACAGGCGGGATTCGACGTCGTGGGGGTCGACGTCGACGAGTGGCGTGTCAAACGGCTCAACGCCGCCGAGTCCTACGTCGAGGACATCGGCGACGACGTGCTGGCGGCCGCCCACCGTTCGGGCCGCTACCTCGCCAGTACCGACTACGCCGACGCGGAGAACTTCGACATCTGTGTCATAACGGTGCCGACACCTCTGCGAGAAGGGGTGCCCGACCTGCGGCACATCGGCTCCGCGGGCGAGTCGGTCGCCCCGCTCCTGCGGCCGGGCGCCACGGTCGTCCTGGAGTCGACCACCTATCCGGGGACCACCGAGGAGTATCTCCGGCCCCTGCTGGAAGAGGGGTCCGGGCTGCGCACCCCGGAGGACTTCCTGCTGGGCTACAGCCCGGAACGGATCGATCCGGGCAACGCCCGGTGGCGCCTGGAGAACACCCCGAAGATCGTCTCCGGGATCGACGAGGCCTCCCTGGAGAGGATCCGCGGGTTCTACGGGCGGATCGTCGAGGAGGTCGTCCCCGTCTCCTCGCTGCAGGTGGCCGAGCTGTGCAAGCTCCTGGAGAACACCTTCCGGCACGTCAACATCGCCCTGGTGAACGAGCTGTCGATCTTCGCCCAGCAGCTCGGGATCGACGTCTGGGAGGCCATCGACGCCGCCTCGACCAAGCCGTTCGGCTACATGCGCTTCACGCCGGGGCCCGGGGTGGGCGGCCACTGCCTGCCGATCGACCCGTCCTACCTGTCGTGGAAGGTCAAGCGCAGCCTCGGGCACAACTTCCGGTTCGTGGAGCTGGCCAACGACATCAACGACCACATGCCCGAGCACGTCGCCCACCGGCTGATCCTCGCGCTGAACCAGCGGTGCAAGCCGATCAGGGGAAGCCGGGTGCTCCTGCTCGGGCTCGCCTACAAGAAGAACGCGGGAGACTGCCGGGAGTCGCCCGCGATCGAGGTGGCCAAGATCCTGTGCAAGCTGGGGGCGGACGTGCGGGCCGCCGACCCCTACGTGGACGACTTCCTGCTGTCGGAGAGGATCGAGATGGTCGAGCCGACGGAGAGGGAGCTGGCCCGGGCCGACGCGGTCGTCGTCCTCACCGACCACGACTGCTTCGACTACGAGCTGGTCCAGCGGACCGCCCCGTTCGTCTTCGACACCCGTGACCGCTGCCGGGGTGCGAGCGTCGAGCGGCTCTGAACACCGCGCGGCCGGGACGGGGACGCGCGCGGCCCCGCCCCGCCCGCCTCGGCGATCCGCGACAGGGGAACCGGGCGGCCGGTTCCCCCGGAGGGGCTCAGTCGAACTCGCCGTCCTTCACACCGCCGACGAAGGCGTCCCACTCGCCCTGGGTGAACGCCAGTGCCGGACCGAGGGGGTTCTTGGAGTCCCGGACGAGGTAGAGCTCGCCGGCGCCCGCCTTGTGAGCGGCCAGGACCGGGTCACCGGACACGACCGCGACCTCCACGCAGTCGCCTCCGTTGGTGCTGTGGCTGCTCTTGCGCCATACGACGCTGGACAGATCCATCGATGATCCTCGTACTCTCTCTTGCTCTCTCTTGCTATGGGCTGGAACATCGCCTTGCCGTCTGGGCGATGAAGGTGGCCGACGCCTCCGCGCCGAGAGCCATTGCCGACAGGCTCCCGAACATGAGGGTGTATCGGCGCACCTCCTCCGGGTCTTCGGGCATGAGCCCGCTCGTGGCCTGCTCGAGGTAGACCAGATCGGGGTCCTCGGGCTCGGGGAAGCTGAGCAGGCAGAACTTGCCGTCCATCGCGGCGTGCGCCCCGGCGGAGAACGGAATGACCCGGATCTCCACGTTGGGCAGCCTGCCGAGATCGACGAGGTGTTCCAGCTGCTCGCGCATCACCTCGCGGTCGCCGATCTGACGCCGGAGTACTGCCTCGTCGAGTAGCGCGACGAGCTGGATCGGGTCACCGGGGCCGTGCAGCAGTTGCTGGCGCGAGATGCGCACGGAGACCTTCTCATCGACCTCTGAGGGGGCCTGGGTCATGGCGGTCGCCTCGATGACGGCGCGGGCGTACGGCTCGGTCTGCATCAGGCCGGGGACGACCAGTGGCTCGTAGGAGCGCACCACCGACGCCTCCGCCTCCAGCCCGATGTAGGAGTCGAAGCCAGGTTTCAGCGCCTGCCGGTGCCGGTGCCACCAGCCACGACGGCGGGCCTCCCTGGCCATCTGGATCAGGGAGTCGCGGGCCTCCCCGGTCACGCCGTACACATCGGTGAGGACCGACACGTCGGAGGGTCGGGGACGGGTCAGGCCCGTCTCGTATCTCCAGAGGGTGGTGTCGGTGGAGCCGATCCGTTCAGCCACCTCCACCCGCGACAGTCCGCTGTTCGCTCTCAGACGGCTCAGCTCCGCCATCAGACGGCGATGCCGCGCCGTGGGACTGCGCCGGGGAGCCATGCGCATACCTCCGTCCAAAGGCAACGAAACTGAGGAATCTCAATATGAGCTATTGAAGTCCCTGATAGAACAGTTCACCGTGAGTGAGTGTGCCATCTCAGAGCGCGACGCGCATGGGAATGTGTGTGTCGGGGAGCGAGGCAAACCATGGCGGTCGTGCACCGGACCTTTCCACCCCGGTCGACGGTGACCCTGCGGGGCGCGCCGGAGTCGGTGTCGGTGGCCAGGCGCCGGGTCAGGGGGTTCCTCGGGGAGGGGCATCCCGCCTCCGAGGACGTCGTCCTGCTGGTGAGCGAGGTGGTGACGAACTCGGTCGTCCACTCCGCGTCCGGCGGTGGCGGCGGGAAGGTCGCGATGACCGTGGCGATCGACTCGGGGGCCGTGCTGGTCGAGGTGTCCGACGCGGGATCGTCGGCCTCGGCGCCCCACGTGCGCAACGATCCGCAGGCGGAGAACGGGCGGGGGATGTTCCTGGTCGACCTGCTCGCGAGCCGGTGGGGGATCAGGGACGCCGGGTCGGGTGGTTCCAGGACGGTCTGGTTCGAGGTCGACTTCTGACCTCCGGCCGATCCCGGCGCCCGGTTCCGGTGCCGCGGCCGTACGTCCATGTCCGGAAATTTGGGCCTTTGCGGATCGACATCCTTGCCTGACTCTCAGTGCAGGCGCGCGACAACCCCCCTAGAGCGTGCCTGAGGAGGACACAGGTGAGACGCCGTCTGATCGTGATGCTCGCGATCCTGACGCTGTCGTGCCTCGGCGTCACCGCCGCGGGAGCGTCCGCGGAACCACCGCCGAACGGCCGCTACAGGGTCCAGGGTCCGAGCACCTCACAGCAGCGAAGCGCCGTCGCGGCCACCGGCGCCGCGATCGACCAGGTCGACCCCACCTCGGTCGTGGTCACCGCGAGCGGGACCGAGGCCGCCGCGATCAGGAAGCTCGGCTACTCGGTCACGAGGATCCCCGACTCCCCGTCCAGGCAGGCGAGTCCCTTCGACTTCCCTCCCGCCGACTCGGGCTACCACAACTACGCCGAGATGGTCGCGGAGATCAACCAGATCGTCGCCGCCCACCCGGCGATCGCGAGCAAGAGCAGCTACGGCACCTCCTACGAGGGCCGTGACCTGATCGCCGTCAAGATCAGCGACAACGTCGGCACGGACGAGAACGAGCCCGAGGTGCTGTTCACCCACCACCAGCACGCCCGGGAGCACCTGACCGTCGAGATGGCGCTGTACCTCCTGCGCCTGCTCACCGACGGCTACGGCACCGACGACAGGATCACCTCCCTGGTGAACTCGCGTGAGATCTGGATCATGCCGGACCTCAACCCCGACGGCGGTGAGTACGACGTCGCGAGCGGTTCGTACCGGTCCTGGCGCAAGAACCGGCAGCCGAACGCCGGCTCGTCCTACGCGGGCACCGACCTGAACCGCAACTGGGCCTACCAGTGGGGCTGCTGCGGCGGCTCGTCGGGATCGACCTCGAGCGAGACCTACCGGGGGCCGGCCGGAGAGTCGGCGCCGGAGGTCAGGGCGGTCGCCAACTGGGTGCGCGGCCGGGTGGTCGGCGGCGTGCAGCAGATCAAGGCGAACATCGACTGGCACACCTACGGCGAGCTGGTCCTGTGGCCGTACGGTTTCACCTACAACGACACCGCCCCCGGCCTGACCCAGGACGACCACGACGCCTTCGCCGCGCTCGGCCGGAACATGGCCTCGACCAACGGCTACACCCCCGAGCAGGCCAGCGACCTCTACATCACCGACGGCTCGATCAACGACTGGATGTGGGGCACCTACAAGATCTTCAGCTACACCTTCGAGATGTATCCGACCGGCGCCTCCCCGGGCTTCTACCCTCCCGACGAGCAGATCGTCCCGCAGACGACCCGCAACCGGGAGGCCGCGCTCCGCTTCCTGGAGTACGCCGACTGCGTCTACCGGATCATCGGCAAGGAGTCCCAGTACTGCGGCGGCACGGGCACCCCGCCGGTGACCGTCTACTCCGACACCTTCGAGACGGAGACCGGCTGGACGGTCAATCCCGCGGGCACCGACACCGCGACCCTCGGCCGCTGGGAGCGCGGTGACCCGGAGGCCACCACCTCCGGCGGCGCCAAGCAGCTCGGTACCGCGGTCAGCGGCGACAACGACCTGGTGACCGGGCGGCTGGCGGGCTCCGGCCCGGGCGACCACGACATCGACGGCGGCGTCACAAGCATCCGGTCACCCGCCATCACGCTGCCCTCGACCGGCACGCTGAGGCTGGGCTTCTCGTGGTACCTGGCCCACGGTTCCAACGCCTCCGGGTCGGACTTCCTGCGCGTCAAGGTGGTCGGCTCGACCACCACCCAGGTGTTCCAGCAGCTCGGCGCGGCCGCCAACCGCGACGGTGCCTGGGCCGCCGCGAGCGTCGACGTCTCCGCCTTCGCCGGGCAGACGGTCCGGATCCTCGTCGAGGCGGCGGACGCCGCGGAGACCTCGCTGGTCGAGGCGGGAATCGACGATGTGAGGATCACCCAGCAGATCCAGTCCTGACCGCCCGCCCAGACCGCCACCGGTCCTGACCGGCGTCGGCCCTGACCGCCGTCCGATCCCGGTCGCCGTCCGTGGGGCGCCCCGTTCCTTCCGGGCGTCCCACGGACGGCGTTCACCGGCGTTCACCCGCGGCCGTCGGCGGGCGCCGTGAGCCGGCCTCGGGAGCGGGCGCCGGGGGCACCCGTCAGGGACGGCAGATCAGCTCGCCGTGCAGGATGGACAGCCAGCCGTCCCGCTCGTCGGCCCAGGCCAGCCAGCCGCGGGAGATGCGGCGCAGGTCGTCCTCGGTCGCCGCTCCGGAGGCGAGGGCCTGGCGGGCCATGTCGGACTTCAGGATCCGTTCCGCCCACATGCCGCCCCACCACCGCCGGTCCTCGGGCGTCGCGAAGCACCAGGTGGAGGCGGTGGGGGTGACGTCGGTGAAGCCGGCCTCGTGGGCCCACGACAGCAGCCGCCGCCCGGCGTCGGGCTCGCCGCCGTTGGCCCTGGCCACCCGCTGGTAGAGGTCGCCCCACTCCTCCAGCTCCGGCAGCAGGGGGAACCAGGTGAACGCGGTGTAGTCGCTGTCGCGGACGGCCACGATCCCGCCCGGCCTGCAGACCCGGCGCATCTCCCTCAGGGCCTGGACGGGATCGCCGACGTGCTGCAGCACCTGGTGGGCGTGGACGACGTCGAAGCTGTCGTCGGGGAAGTCCAGGGCGTGCACGTCGGCGACGGCGAACTCGACGTTGGACAGGCCCCGCCGCCCGGCCTCGGCCCTGGCCAGTTCGAGCGCCTCCGCCGTGACCTCGGCCGCGGTCGCCACTCCCGGGGCGATCCGCCCGGCCAGCTCGGCGGTGATGGTACCCGGCCCGCATCCCACGTCCAGCAGTGACATCCCGGGCCGCAGGTGCGGCAGGAGATAGGCCGCCGAGTTCTCCACCGTGCGCCATCTGTGGGACCGCAGCACGGACTCGTGATGGCCGTGGGTGTAAACGGCGTCCCTGGTCGTCATGGAAGCTCACTCCTTCGGTCGGCTCGCTCCACCGTAACATCCATCTCATATTTTAAGAGAAATCATCTCAAAATATGGACATTACGGATTTAGTATGGCGCGGATACTTGCTGTGACGGCGAAGGGCGCGCACACTCGGGGCCGGTGCCGGGGTTCCGGCGCCGGTGTCGCTGTGGGGGTGATCCTCGTGACCGAGGAGTTCAGCACTCGTGAGACCTGGCCGATGGAGTGCCTGCGTTGCTGGCACGTCTGGCAGGAGGAGTACATCGTCCGCCACCTGACCGACGGGCACGGTCATGACGTCGTGGTGTGGCTGAGATCCGGCGCGCCGGTCCAGCCGCCGTGGTCGGGGGTGAGCTGCCCGGACTGCGGCAACAGCCGCGTGACGGCCTTCCCGCCGGGCAGCCGTTCGGACCGGGCCGCCGCGAGCAGCCGGTCCGTGCCGCGTCCCGTCGCGGGCGTCGCGGGGCGCGGCGCGCATCTGGATCCGGAGGCCGGGGCGGAACCCGGCGTCCCGGCTCCCGGGCGGGCGGGCGCGCCGGGGGAGCGGGTTCCGGCGGACCGTACGGTGCCCGCGCGGTGGCCCGCTGGGGGAGGGCGGCGACCCCCGGGAAGAGGAGGGGCGAGGCCCGCCCGCGGCCGTCACGGGCAGCCCGTCCTGCTCTACGCCCTGATCGGGATCATGTTCCTGATCTTCACGAGCTTCGAGCTCGTCCAGCAGGTCGCGATCCATCACTAGCGGCCGGCCGGCCGCCGGGACCCGGCATCCCTCCTGCGCGCGGTCCCGGCACGGCGGGCGGTCTCGTTACGGCGTGTGGTCCCGGCACGGCGGGTGGTCTCGTTACGGTGTGCGGTCCCGTTACGGCGGGCGGTTTCGTTACGGCGTGCGAGCGCGGGAGCGGTGTGTCTCCGGGACGGTGGCCCTCCGGGACGCGGTGCTCCACCGGAGTCCGTGAGGGACCGCGCCGCAGCACGCGGTCCCTCACGTGTCCCGGTGGGTCCGGCGACCCTCCAGGCGGATGACGGCCTCGCGCCCGCCGTACCGGAACCCTCCGGATACGACGCGCGAGCCGGCGTACGGGGTGACGGGGCCGGCGCCGCGACCCCGTACGGCCGGAGCCGCTGCCGGGGCCGGTGTGCCCCGGAGGGCGCGCCGATCGCCGGGACGGTCGCCCGTCCTCACCAGGAGGCATCCCGCGATCATGACGGGGAGAACCTCCCTGTAGGGCAAATTCAGAGCCTGAAGTCCATATCCGGGATGATTTCGGTGACGTCCATCTGGGCCTTCTGCAGCCTGCCCGAGTAGTCCCAGTTCATCGCCTGCCAGCGGGTGAACTGGTCGAGCACCCACACTCCCGACTGGCGGCTGCCGTTGCCGGACTTGCCGTTCCCGCCGAAGGGCAGGTGGGCCTCGGCGCCCGAGGTGGAGTTGTTGACGCTGACCATGCCCGCGCCGATGCCCGCGCGGAACCGGAAGGCGGATTTCGGATCGGTCGTGTAGATGGACGAGGACAGCCCGTAGCCGGGCCGGTTGGCCAGCCCGACCGCCTCCTCCAGGGTGGAGAAACCCGTCACGCCCACGATCGGCCCGAAGGTCTCCTCCAGGAACAGCCGGTCGTCGGCGCGTACCCCGTCCACGATCACCGGGTGGTAGTAGAGACCGCCCTCGCCGGTGAAGTCCCCGCGCGGGTTCTCCACGGTGATCCGGCCGGTCGGTCCCGACACGACCGTGTGGTGCGGCCGGATCCAGCCCAGATAATCCTCGTAGCGGGCGGCGAACCTGTGGTCGAGCAGCGGCCCGCACAGCACGTCGCCCGCCGGGTCGCCTATCACCGCCTCCGCCACGGCGCGCGCGTAGCGGCCGAGGAACTCGTCGTGGACGCTCTCGTGCACGATCACCGTGCCGAGCGAGGTGCAGCGCTGGCCCGCCGTGCCGAACCCGGCGAACAGGGCGCCCTCGACCGCCAGGTCCAGATCGGCGTCCGGCATGACCACCATCGGGTTCTTGCCGCCGAGCTCCAGGCAGGGCGACTGCAGATGCCGCCCGCACAGCTCGCCGATCCTGCGGCCCACCTCGGTCGAGCCGGTGAAGCCGACCTTGTGCACCGTGCCCTCGTCCAGCGCCGCCTCCAGCCCCCGGTAGGTGGCCGGGCCGTCGGCGAGGACCAGGTTCAGCACGCCGTCGGGCAGTCCGGCCGCCGCGAACAGCCGGTAGAGCGCGTGCGCGGAGGCCGCGGCGTACTCGGCGGGCTTCCACACCACTGCGTTGCCCGCCAGCAGCGCCGGGACCAGGTACCACGACGGCACCGCGACGGGGAAGTTGCCCGCCGTGATCACCGCGGCCACCCCGACAGGAACCCTGAAGGTGAACAGGTTCTTGTCCGGCATCTCGGAGGGCACCGTCTGCCCGTAGAGCCGCCGTCCCTCGCCCAGGAAGAAGTCGCACGTGTCGACGATCTCGCGGACCTCTCCCAGCGCCTCGGCGTACGGCTTGCCGATCTCCCGGGTGACGAGACGGGCCAGTGTCTCGGCGTTCGCCTCGACCAGCCGCCCGATCGAGGCGATCACCCGGCCCCTGACGGGGGCGGGCACGCGCGCCCATTCGGGCTGCGCGGCGGCGGCCGTACGGCAGGCGGACGAGAACGTCTCCGCGTCCGCCGGCCTGACCCGCGCGACCACCTCGTCCAGACGGGCCGGATTGACCGAGTCGTAGGCGTCGGCGTCGCCGGCCGTGCCGTTGAGCGTCTGCTTCCCTCCGATGACGGAGGTGATCTCATCGGTCACCGTTGACCTCCTCGTGTGGTTGTGACCGCATTCTTCCCGGTGAGGAGAACGCCGTCACGCGGTGAGATTCAGATCATGCGGAAGTCGGCGAAGTCGAAGCCGGGGGAGACGACACAGCTCACGAGCACGCTCTCGTCCCCGGCCGGGCGCGCCGCCTGCCAGGTGCCCGCGGGCACCAGCGCCTGCGGGACCTGGCCGAGTTCGACCAGTGGCCCGAGGGTCACCGCGGTGGACGGCTGCCCCTCGTGGCCGCCCAGCGTCAGGATCAGCGGGCCGCCCCGGTGCCAGAGCCAGACCTCGTCGGAGCGGACCACGTGCGGGCGTGACTCCTGCCCGGGTTCCAGCAGGAAGTAGATGCCGGTGGCCGTGGCCCGCGGGCCGCCGTATCCGGGCGGGGTGAGATCGACGGAGGTTCTCCAGGTCTCCCGGTACCAGCCCCCCTCGGGGTGCGGGAGCAGGTCCAGGGCCTCGGCGAGCGGGGGACGGGCAGATGTCGTCATTGCACCGATCCTAGGGATCACACGACTCTTTGGGGATCATTCCTCGGACGCCCCGCCGAGAGGCCGGGGGCGGACCGCCGACGGGCCGGCGCACCGCTCCGGTGGCACGTCACCGGGCGGCGGGCGTCTTCAGTGGGAGGTCGCAGGGCGGGTGTCTCCGGCGGGGCGTCACCGGGCGATGGGGCGCCCGGTCGCCGCGGCGATCCGCTTCGCGGCCCTGCCGAGCGCGGCCCCGGGGGTCTCGCCGTCCAGCAGCACGCTCGCGACGGCCCGGTTCAGGATCTCCTGGGCCCGGGCGTCGTCCCCCGTCAGCTCGACCGGCGGGATGTTCCGCACCTCGTCGGCGAACAGGCGGTCGACCCGCTGCCCGCCGAAGTACGGCTGCGACCGGTCGAACAGCGGATCGGTCAGCGCGGGCAGATACGAGGGGAACAGGGCCTCGGTCCTCATCATGGAGACCTGGTTGGCCCTGTCGGTCAGCAGCCACTCGATGAACGCCCAGGCCGCCTTACGGTTCCCGGTCTGCGAGGTGATCGCCAGCGCCGAGCCGCCGTTGGCGGAGGTGCGGACGCCGTCGGGGTCGAAGGCGGGCAGCGGGATCACCCCGAACCTGCCCGACAGTTCGGGCATCTCCCCGGTCAGCGTCCCGCTCCACCAGGCCGCGGTCGGCTGGGCGGCGACCTCGCCCCGCCTGGTCGCGGAGATCCGGTCGTCCCAGGTCTTCTCGTCCTGCAACAGGTCCTTGTCCCTGAGGGTCTTGAGCAGGGTGAGCGCCCTGACCGCCGCGGGGCTGCTCACCGCGACCGCGCCGTTCTTGAAGTAGCCCTGCCCGAGCTGCTGGAGCAGGGTGGTGAACATGTGGGCGGCCGCGAGGTCGGAGACGAACAGCCGTTTCCCGGTGACCCGCTTGATCCTCTCGGCCGCCTTGACCGCGTCGTTCCAGGTGACGACGGACGCCGAGTCGACCCCCGCCCGCTCGAAGTAGTCGCGGCGGTAGAACAGCGCCACCGGGGCCGAGTCCCAGGGCAGCGCGAACAGTCCTCCGGCCGACGAGGCCGCGGCCCACTTGGCCGGCTCGAAGTCCGTCCTGTACTTGCCCGCGACGCCGCTCAGGTCCACCAGGCCGCCGGGGAACCTCTCGACGTAGCCGGCGATCCTGGTGTCCTCCAGCGTGATCACGTCGGGCAGTCCGGACCTCGACCTGAAACCGGCGGTGATCTTGTCGTAGGCGTTGTCGTAGCCGATGTCCTCCACCCGGATCCTTACCCCGGGGTGGGCCTTCTCGAACCGGGGGGCCATGCGCCGCAGCGCCTTCGCCGCGACGTCCCACGACCAGATCCTGACCTCCCCGGAGAGCCCGTCCGGACTCTGCGAGCTCTTCGGCGCCTCCCCGGCCGGAGCGCCCCCGGTGGAGCACCCGCCCATCGCGAGTCCTCCGGCGAGCGCTATCGCGGTGATGATGTGGATTTTCCTCACCTTGCCGCTCCTCGGGCGAGCGATGCGAGTTATGTGGTGAATTGTCATACATTAGGCCGATTGTCGGATGTTGTGCCAGGCTGTTTCGCCGGAGCTTTTTTGTCGGCGGGGTTCGTTAGCGTTCGGACCGTGATCGAACGGTGGAACCGGGACCAGGTGCTCGCACTCGCGCCTGACGCCCCCTCCAGGAAGGCGGCGCAGGGGGTTTCCTCGCCCGGCAGGTGGTCGGGCGCCGGCGTCACCTCGGAGGCGGTGTGGGGCGAGTGCGCGGGCAGCGGCTCGAAGCCCTATCGGGCGTGCGTCGACCTGTCCGAGCCCGCTTACCGGTGCAGTTGTCCCAGCAGGAAGTTCCCGTGCAAGCACGCGCTCGGCCTGTTGCTGCTGTGGTCGGCGGACGGGGTGCCCGCGGCCGAGGAGCCCGCCGACTGGGCGGCCGAGTGGCTCGAACAGCGCCGCGCCCGGGCCGCCGGGCCCGCACCGGCCCCCGCCCGCGCGGCGGAGCCCGGCTCCGTCCCCGACCTTCGCAGGGCCGAGCAGCGCGAGCAGCGCGTGACGGCCGGTCTGTCCGAGCTCGAACGCTGGCTCGCCGACCAGGTCAGGCAGGGCATCGCCGGGTCGCGGCGCCACGACCACTGGGACGACCTGGTCAAACGTCTGATCGACGCCCAGGCCCCGGGCGTGGCGGGCGCGGTCTCCCGGCTCGGCTCCGTGCTGGCCCACGAGGACTGGCCCGCCCGTCTCCTGGGCGAATACGCCCTCCTGCACCTGCTGGCGGTGGCCCACCGCCGCCTGCCCGCCACGACGGCCGCGGGCGACGGCCCGGGAGCGGCCCTGGCCCAGACGGTCCGCGAGCGGATCGGGTTTCCCGTCGCCAAGGAGGACGTCCTGGCCGGGCGGACCGTCCGTGACGTGTGGGACGTGCTGGGACGCCGTGACTCCGAGCAGGACCGGCTGATCGCCCGCAGGGTCTGGTTGCGCGGCCGGACCACGGGCCGGGCGGCGCTCGTGCTCTCCTACGCCCCCGTCGGCCAGGCGCTCGACGCCTCGCTCATCACCGGCACGACCCTGGACGCCGACCTGGCCTTCTATCCCGGTTCGGCTCCGCTGCGAGCCCTGGTCGCCACCCGCCACGACGCCCCGGCCGGTACGGCGGGCACCCCCGGCCCCGTGCCGGGCTCGCCCGTGGAACGAGTGCTCGCGGAGGTCGCCGAGGCCCTGGCGGGAGACCCCTGGCTGGACTCCTGGCCCGTCGTGCTCGACGCGGTGACCCCGGCGAAGAGCGGCTCCTGGCTGCTCGCGGGCCCCACGGGAGGCCTGCCGCTGCACCCGTCCGCCGGAACTCCGTGGCGGCTCCTGGCGGTCTCGGGCGGCCGTCCGCTGACCGTCGCCGCCGAATGGACCCCCGACGGACTGCTCCCCCTGACGACCTGGGACGAGGAAGGCCGGGTGATCGTGCTTTGACATCCTCCCGGCCCCGAAGGACCGGGATTCCCGGCCGAAACCGGGTGGTTCGCGGTTCACGGCCCCGCCCAGCGGCCGGCGGGCTCCCCGTGCCGCCCCCCCATGCCCCGGGGCGGTCCTGCGATGCCGGCTTGGTCATCGCCGGCCCGATCACCGTGGCAAGCCCCGCCGAGCACATCCGGAGAACACCATGAGGAACCGTTCCGCACTTCCTCCCCGCCCTGAAGGACGGGGCATCCATGCTGGAGGAACGCGGTGAGCGCTGCGTCGGACACGCCCGCGGATGTCCCGCCGGACGGCTCGCCCGGCTGGGAGGAGCTGGTCTCGGCGGCGCTGGTCGGCACCGACCGCCGTCCCCTTCCCCCTGCCTCCCCTGCCTCCCCGGGCTCTCCGGGCTCTCCGGATTTCGTGGGCTCCGAGGGGTCCACATCCTTCGGCGGCCGGGCGAGCGAGGTCGAGCTGCTCGAACGCGCCGTCCTGCACACCGTCAGGGCACGGGCGGGCCGCAGGCTCCGCGAGGCCGGGGCGCTCGACCTCGCTCCGGCGGAGAGCCGGCCCGAGGTCTCGCGGGCTGCCGGAGACCGGCTCGCCCGGATCCTGGGCGGCGAGCGGCCCAGACTGCTCGCCGAATGGCTGGAGACCGCGGCGGCCCGCGGCCGCCGGGTCCCGCCCCACCTGCTGCCCGAGCTGCTCGACCAGGGCGCGGCGGACCGGTCGATCCGCCGGCACCTCGGCGTCCTGGCGGGCAACAGGGGCCGCTGGCTCGCCGGGCTCAACCCGGCCTGGGGCTTCCTGCTCGAGGAGGCCACCGCGACCGATCCGGCCTCCGGCTCCGCGAGGGAGATCTGGGAGCTGGGCACACCCGGCGACCGGCGGGCCCATCTCGGCGCGCTGCGGGCGGCCGACCCGGCCGAGGCGAGACGGCTGCTGGAGGCGACCTGGGAACGGGAGACCCCCGGCGACCGCGCGGCCTTCCTGGAGGTCCTGGCCGACGGGCTCTCCTTCGATGACGAGCCGTTCCTCGAGGCCGCGCTCGACGACCGCCGCCGCGAGGTCCGCCACCAGGCCGCAGACCTGCTCACCAGGCTCCCCGGCTCCCGCCTCGGCCTGCGGATGGCCGAGCGGGCCGCCCGTTGCCTCGCCGTCGAGGGCGGCAGGATCCAGGCCACCCCGCCCGGGGCCTGCGACGCCGCGATGGAGCGGGACGGCATCCGGGCCAGGCCACCCCGGGGGACCGGGGAGCGGAGCTGGTGGCTTCAGCAGACCGTGGCCCGCACCCCGCTCGGGGTCTGGGCCGACCTGCTCGGCCGCCCGCCCCGAGAGCTGGTCCGGATGAAGGTCGTCGACTGGGGGCGCGAGGTCATGGCCGGGTGGGTCCGTGCCGCGGTGCTCCAGGGCGATCCCGAGTGGGCGCGCGTGCTGTTCGCCTGGGATCCGCTCGCCGACCTGCTGGCGGTCCTGCCCAGGGCCGATCAGGAGCGCGTCGCCGCCGACTTCGTCCGCAGGCACGGCCTCGACGGCCAGCTGATCATGGTTCTCGGCGGCGCCGCCGCCCCCTGGGGGCCCGACCTGACGCGGGCCGTCCTGGAGAAGATCATCGAGGTCTCCGGCAGCCAGCCGTGGAACCTCGGTGAGCTGACCAGGCTCGCGGGCGAGCGCGCCGACCCCGCCCTGTGCCTCACGGCGGAGCGGCTCTCGCCCGAACCATCCGTCCAGGAGGTCGCCTCCCTCCTGCGTTTCCGCGATGACATGTCGAAGGAGCTTCAGTGACAACGGTTCTGCGGGCCCACGCCGAAGACCAGTACGCCGAGGAGCTGGCGTTGCTGGCCAAGGACGACGACCGGGTCCGCCCGCCGGGCTGGAAGCTGTCCCCCTGGGCGGTGACCGTCTACATCCTGGGCGACGGCGAGGGGATCACCCCCAAGTACATCGGCCCGAGACGCATCGTGGAGGTCGCCGTCGCGACCCTCGCCACCGACCGCGCGCTGCTGCTGCTCGGCGTGCCCGGCACCGCCAAGACCTGGCTGTCGGAGCACCTGGCCGCCGCGATCAGCGGTGACTCGACCCTGCTCGTGCAGGGGACGGCGGGCACCGCCGAGGAGGCGGTCCGCTACGGCTGGAACTACGCCAGGCTGCTCGCCGAGGGACCCTCCCGAGAGGCCCTCACCCCCAGCCCGGTGATGCGCGCGATGGCCGAGGGCCGCATCGCCCGGGTGGAGGAGCTGACCCGCATGCCCTCCGACGTCCAGGACGCGCTGATCACCGTGCTGTCCGAGAAGACGCTGCCGATCCCCGAGCTCAACCAGGAGGTCCAGGCCACGCGGGGCTTCAATGTCATCGCCACCGCCAACGACCGCGACCGGGGTGTCAACGACCTGTCCAGCGCGCTGCGCCGCAGGTTCAACACCGTCGTGCTGCCGGTCCCCGCCACCGCGGAGGAGGAGGTCGACATCGTCTCCCGCCGTGTCGGCCAGCTCGGCCGCTCGCTGGAGCTGCCCGAGACGCTGACCGGCCTCGAGGAGATCCGCCGTGTCGTCACGGTCTTCCGCGAGCTGCGCTCCGGCGTGACCGAGGACGGCCGCACCAAGGTCAAGTCTCCCAGCGGCACCCTCAGCACCGCCGAGGCCATCTCGGTCCTCACCAACGGCGTCGCCCTGGCCGCCCACTTCGGCGACGGTGTGCTCCGCCCCTCTGACGTGGCCGCCGGAATCGTCGGCGCGGTGGTTCAGGATCCGGTCTCCGACCGCGTCGTCTGGCGGGAGTACCTCGAGACCGTCGTCCGCGAGCGCCAGGACTGGCGCGACTTCTACCGGGCCTGCCGTGACGCGGGCTGAGGCGCCGGGCGGGCGCGCCGCGGCGGCCGGTGGTCCCAGGGTGAGGGGAGGCGGGGCGATGGGCAGGCCCGCGCCGACGGGGGGCCGAGCGGTGGAGGCCTCGACGGCCGGAGGTCGTCCATGACCGTCTCCGTACTGGGAGTCCGGCACCACGGGCCGGGGTCGGCGCGTTCCCTGAGAGACGAACTGGAGCGCCTCAAACCGGACATCGTGCTCATCGAGGGGCCGCCGGAGGCCGACGAGCTGATCGAGTCGGCCGGAGACCCCGGACTCGAACCCCCGGTCGCGCTGCTGGCCCACGTGCCCGGCGAGCCGTCCAGGGCCGCCTTCTGGCCGTTCGCGGTGTTCTCGCCCGAGTGGCAGGCGATCCGCCACGCCGTGGAGGCGGGCGTCCCGGTCCGCTTCTGCGACCTGCCCGCGGCGCACAGCCTGGCCTCCGGATCCGGCGCCCCCGGGCGGGAGTCCGCCGACGGGCCGAGGCAGCGGGCGGAACCGGACGATCGGCGGTCACACACCGAGATGCCCGAGGACGGCCGGGCGCAATGTGAGCGGGACGGCGAAACGGAAGATGGGCGGACGCGGGACGGAGAGACGCGGGACGGAGAGACGGGGGATCCCGGCGGGGCCGAGGACGGGCGGCCGCGAGGCGGGCGGGGCGGACAGGGGCCGGATGCCGGGGAGCCCGCCGTACGGGCCGATCCGATCGGTGCCCTCGCCCACGCCGCGGGATACGACGATCCGGAGCGCTGGTGGGAGGACGCGGTCGAGCACCGCGGTGACACGCCGTTCCGGGTGATCGCCGAGGCGATGGCGGCGGTCCGCGAGGGACACGTCGCCGACGGGCACGAGGCCAGGCGTGAGGCCTTCATGCGGCGCACGATCCGGAAGGCGGTCAAGGACGGCTTCGAGCGAATCGCCGTCGTCTGCGGCGCCTGGCACGTGCCCGCGCTGGCCGGGCGGCCGGACGCTGTCTGGGGAACCGGGCTGCCCACGGTGAAGGCCGACGACGCGCTGCTTCGGGGACTGCCCAAGGTCAAGGTCGAGATGACCTGGGTGCCGTGGACGTACGGGCGGCTGGCGGCCTGGAGTGGATACGGCGCCGGGGTGACGTCACCGGGCTGGTACCACCATCTGTTCACCGCCCCCGACCGTCCGCTGGAACGGTGGCTGACCTCCGCCGCGGGTGTGCTGCGCGAGGAGGGCCTGTCCGTCTCCTCCGCGCACGTCATCGAGGCGGTACGGCTCGCGCAGAGCCTGGCAGTGCTCAGGGGAAGGCCGCTGGCCGGGCTGGCGGAGGCCACCGAGGCGGTCAGGGCGGTGCTCTGCGAGGGCGACGACCTGCCGGTCGAGCTGATCCAGCGCCGCATGATCGTGGGAGAGCGGCTCGGCCACGTCCCCGACTCGACCCCGATGGTCCCCCTCCAGCGTCACCTCCGCCAGGAGCAGCGGCGGTTGAAACTCAAGCCGGAGGCGCTGGACCGTGCGTACGACCTCGACCTGCGTAAACCCCTCGACCTGGAGCGCAGCAGGCTGCTGCACCGGCTGCGCCTGCTCGGCGTCGGCTGGGGAACCCCCCAGGAGAGCAGGAGCAAGGGCACGTTCCGCGAGTCGTGGACGCTCGCCTGGCGGCCCGAGTTCGACATCGACCTGATCGAGGCGAGCGCCTGGGGGACCACCGTCCCCGCCGCCGCCTCCGCCCGCGTGCGCGACCTGGCCGCCGGAGGCGTGACATCCGCCGCCCGGAGCACACCGGGGGAGGGCGGCACGCCGGGTGCTCCGGGAGCGGCCGGAGGACAAGGGACCGGAGGGGCCGGGGGGCAGCCGGGCAGAGCCGGAGGGCAGGGTGGTGGTTCGGGCGGACCTGGTGGGGCCGGGGGAGTGGTTTCCGCCGGTGTCTCGCTGGCCGCCCTCACCGGGCTGGTCGAGCGGTGCCTGCTGGCGGATCTGCCGGACGCACTGCCGTACGTGCTCGACGCCCTGTCGGAGCGGGCCGCGCTGGACGGCGACGTCACACACCTGATGGCCGCGCTTCCCGCGATGGTCCGCGCCCAGCGCTACGGCGACGTGCGAGGCACCCCTGCGACCGGTCTGGCGGTCATCGTCGACGCCCTGCTCAGCAGGATCTGCGTCGGGCTGGGCGGCGCGGTCACCGGGCTGGACGACGACGCCGCCCGCCACCTGCTCGGGCACCTCGACGCGGTGCACGCCGCCGTGGCCCTGCTCCGGGAGGCTCCCGGCGGCGGCGCGGAGGAGACGCCGCAGGGGCGGTGGCTGACCGCGTTGCGCGGTGTGTCGGGGCGCGCCGACCTGCACGGGGCGATCGAGGGACGGCTCACCAGGATCCTGCTGGACGCCGGAGACCTCGACGCGGACCGGGTGGGCGCGCTGATGACGAAGGCCATGTCCCCGGGCCATCCTCCGGCCCGTGCCGCCGCCTGGATCGAGGGCTTCCTGTCCGGTGGCGGTCTGCTGCTGGTCCACGACGCCCGGCTGCTCGCGCTGGTCGACGAGTGGCTCACCGGGCTCGCCCCCGAGTCGTTCGTCGACGTGCTGCCCCTGCTCCGCCGTACGTTCGGCGCCTTCGCCGCGCCCGAGCGGCGCTCGATCGGTTCGCGGGTCCGGTCACTCGACGCCGGAGACGACCGCACCGCGATCGAGGACGTGGACGACGAGCGCGCGGCGGCGGCCGTGCGCACCGTGCTGGCGATTCTGGGAAGGACGGAGAGCGCATGACGGACGAGAGGCTGCGCCGCTGGCGGCTGGTGCTCGGCGGTGACGCCGACGGCACGGGATGTGCCCTCGGCGGGACCGACGCGGAGATGGACGGGGCCCTGGCCGCGCTCTACAACGGCGGTCAGGGGCGCGGCTCCGACGGCGGTGAGCGGAGCGGAGGCCTCGGCGCCTCCGCGCCCAGGGTGGCCCGCTGGCTGGGCGACATCCGCTCCTACTTTCCCTCGACCGTCGTCCAGGTCATGCAGAAGGACGCCGTCGAACGGCTGAACCTCACCCGGCTGCTCCTGGAACCGGAGATGCTGGAGGCGGTCGAACCCGATGTCCACCTGGTCGGCACGCTTCTGTCACTCAACCGGGTGATGCCCGACAAGGCACGCGAGTCGGCCCGCGCGCTGGTCCGCAAGGTCGTCTCCGATCTCGAACGCCGGCTCGTGCAGAAGACGAAGGCGGCCGTGACCGGGGCACTGGACCGCTCGGCGCGGACCCACCGGCCCAGACGGGTCGCCGACATCGACTGGGACCGTACGATCCGGGCCAACCTGAAGAACTACCTGCCCGAGCGGAACACCGTCGTGCCCTCCAAACTCGTCGGGTACGGCAGACGCCGGCGCGCCGTCCAGCGGGAGGTCGTGCTCTGCATCGACCAGAGCGGGTCGATGGCCGCCTCCGTCGTCTATTCGAGCGTTTTCGGTGCGGTGCTCGCCTCGATGCGCTCGCTCAGGACCTCGCTGGTGGTCTTCGACACCTCGGTCGTCGACCTGACCGACCAGCTCCATGACCCGGTCGAGCTGCTGTTCGGCACCCAGCTCGGCGGCGGCACCGACATCAACCGCGCCATCGCCTACTGCCAGGGCCTCATCACCCGGCCCACCGACTCGATCTTCATCCTGATCAGCGACCTCTACGAGGGAGGCGTCAGGCAGGAGATGCTCCGCAGGGTCGCCCAGATGACCTCGGCCGGGGTCCAGGTGATCGTGCTGCTGGCACTCTCCGACGAGGGCGCGCCCTTCTACGACCACGACAACGCCGCCGCGCTCGCCGCCCTGGGCGTGCCCGCCTTCGCCTGCACCCCCGACGCCTTCCCCGGCCTCATGGCCGCGGCCATCGAACGCCGCGACATCGGCCACTGGGTCGAGCGCGAGCTGGAGCGCACGGCCACCTGAGCTCGCTCTGACGAGGATGGCACGGAGGCCCGTCCTCGTCAGAGCGTCCAGACCGTCCGCGCCGGAGAGAGCTTCGGGAGCGTGCATCCCGGCGGAACCCCAGGCGGTGGGTCTTCGCCGTTCCCGCCGGGGGTTCCAGGGTGTTTTTGTGGCGTGGCGGTTTTCTTTGTGACATCGGGGCGTCACCGGGGGGCGGACGTTGAGTGCGCGTGCCGCGGCTCCAGAAACGGCGGCGTCGTGTCCCGGGGGTGGTCTCCCGTTGTCCGGGCCGTTGTCCGGGCCGCGCCGTACTCGTGGCGGGTTCGAAGCCGTCCATGGCGACGGTCCGGCGAGAGGTGGCGCGGTACGGGCCGGCGCCGGTGGGCGGTGCCCGGCTCGATGAGCGTTACCGGCGGTGACACCGGGCGGGACGTGACTCGGAGGGAGACTTCGGAGAGGCCGGATCGGAGCGAGTCCTCGGAGAGACGGGAGACGGAGACTCAGAGCGAGGCTCCGGAGGGGGCGGAGGTGAGCAGGGGACGGACGGCCTCGCGCAGGGCCGGGCCGATGGGGGCGGGGCGCAGCGTGGCCGGATCCAGCTTGACCTGGACGCGGCGGCCTTCGGCATGCATCGCCTCGTGGTCGGCCGACAGCACGCGGAAGCCGTACACCAGGCTGCTCGTGCCGAGGTGCTCCACCCAGAAGTGCACCGCCGCCCCGCCCACCTTGTTGATCGGCACGTGGTAGGTGACGGAGAACTCGCGCACCACGAAGAAGAGGTCGGCGAAGTGCGGCTCGGAGGGGTCGAAGGGCCAGCCGCGTTCGGCCCAGTAGTCCGCCAGTGCCCGCTCGAGCAGCAGGACATAGCGGGCGTTGTGCACCACGCCCATGGCGTCGAGGTCCTCGAAGTGGATCTGGACGGGCTGGACGTGCCCGGTCCGCAGGGCGGTCGTCATGTCAGGCCTCCGGGAGGATGCTGGGATCGGTCGCCAGGGCGCGCAGCCGGTCGAGCACGGCGCGGCGGGCGTGTGAGTAGCTGTGCTCGCGCTGGAGCAGGTGGGTGTGGACGATCACGGTCGCGCCGAGCGCCTCGATCTCGAAGGCCAGCTGGTGCGGGTCGGTCTGGGGGCGCAGCTGGCCGAGGTCGACGGCTCGCCGGACGAGCTCGGCCAGCAGGTTCATCCAGTCGTCGATCGCCGCGGCGATGGCGTCGTGGACCGGGCCCGGCCGGTCGTCGAACTCGCCGTCAACGGCACGGAAGAAGCACCCGCCGGGCAGCCGCCTCGAGGTGTAGAAGTCCAGGCGGAGTTCGTGCAGGGCCAGCAGCCTGCGCACCCCTTTCGGGGCGTGCAGCGCGGGCTCGACGATGAACTCGACCCACTGCTGCCTGGCGTGCTCCACGATCGCGAGCTGGAGCGACTGTTTGTCTGGCCAGTGCGCGAAAAGTCCGGACTTGCTGACACCGCGCGTCTGGGCGAGGCGGGCGAGTGACAGGCCTTCGAGCCCCTCGACCGAGGCCAGCTCGACGGCGGTGTCGAGCACCGCCCTGCGAGTCCGCTCACCACGCTGGAGACGTCCGTCGATCACCACGTCCTCACCATAGCAAAGAATACGACCGACCGGTCGTACATATTTTTGGTGCCACGGGACCCGGATCCGTGGCGCACGCGACTCCGTCACGAGATCTCTCCGCGGTGCCGTCCGCCGGACGGAGCGCTCGGTGGGTGGCGGCGATCCGCCGGACGCGTCCGGTGAACCTCTCCCGGACGTCGTCAGCCCTCCGCCTCCCGGCCGAACACCGCGGGATTGCCCTCACCCCAGATGTGAACCAGCAGGCGGTGGGTGAACCGCCAGCCGTCAGAGGTCCGGCGGAGCCGGTCCTGGTAGCGGACCCCTCCGAGATACAGCTCGCCCCCGGGCAGGCCGTGCCTGACGTGCTGGGCATGGACGTATCCGGTGTGCTCCGCCTCGTCGCCGCGAACCTTGACGACGTTGTTGCCGTTCAGGTGCTGGGTCGCGTCCAGGGGCTCCAGTGCCGCGCGTGCCCGGGTGACGACGGCATCCCGCCCCGACAGTGTGTATACGGCCGCTCCGCGGTACTCCCAGAGCGCGTCCTCGGTGAACAGCTCGCCCAGCGCCTCCCAGTCCCTGGTGTCCAGGGCCATGGCGTAGGCGTTGACCACGTCCAGTACGGCCGCGCGGTCGGCGAGCTCCTGGATTCGCCGGGTGATCTCCGTGTCCGTCTCGCTCATGACCCTTCTCCCTGTCCTGATGGTGTGCGGACTGATACGGAGAAATCTATTCATAATCGGTAGGAAAAATAGAGAGGATGCCCTCCTTCGCGGAGGCATGTCGATGCGCCGGTGCGGATCGCGGGATCTCCGGGAGACGGCGGCCCGCTTCGCCGGCGGGGAGCGCCCGCGACCGGGACCGCGCCCATGGGGCGGCCGGGACCGCGCCCCATGAGGAATCGCGCCCCACAGGAAGGAGAGCGGGACGTGCGGGGCCGGTCTGCTCGCGTGGGGCCGGTGGTCCGTCTCGCGGGGGCGGGTCCTACGACCAAGGGCTGACCCGCGGGGCCGATGTCCGGTCCGGGGCGGCGGCCGTACCGTCCGGTTCATGACTTCTGTGATGGTTGCTGCACCCGCTGCGGGGATATTCGCCGCGCGCTATCGCGCGCTGACGATCGGCATGGTGGCGCTGATCGTGCTGGTGGCGTTCGAGGCGCTCGCGGTCGCGACGGCCATGCCGGTCGTGGGACGCGAGCTCGACGGGCTCGCGCTGTACGCTCTGGCCTTCAGCGGGGCACTGGCCGCCGGAGTGATCGCCACCGTGCTGGGCGGGCGCTGGGCGGACCTTCGCGGGCCGATCGCCCCGGTCTGGACGGGAGTCGCCGCCTTCGCCACCGGGCTGGTGATCGCGGGAGTGGCGCCGAGCATGGACGTGTTCATCCTGGGCCGGTTCGTGCAGGGCTTCGGCGGCGGGATCTTCCAGGTCGCGCTGTACGTGCTGGTGTCGCGGGTCTATCCGGCGGCGATGCACCCCAGGGTGTTCTCGATCTTCGCCGCGGGCTGGGTGGTGCCGTCCATGGTCGGACCGGCGGTCGCCGGTGTCGTGGTCGAGCAGCTGGGCTGGCGCTGGGTCTTCCTCGGCGTCCCCATGCTCGTCGCCCCCGCCGCGCTGCTGCTCTGGCGCGGCCTCGCCACCACCCCGGAGGCGGACCGGCCCGAGACGGGCGAGCGCGCCTCCATCGTCAGAAGACTCGGCTGGGCGGCGCTGACCGCCATCGGCGCCGCGCTCATGCAGTACGGCGGAGCGGCCCGGGGCGCCGGCCTGGTCCTGCTGGTCGCCGGGCTGGCCCTGCTGGCCCTTTCGCTGCCCAGGCTGCTGCCGCCGGGAACCCTCCGTGCCGCGCGCGGCCTGCCCTCGGTGATCGCACTGCGCGGCATCGCCGCGGGTACCGTTCTCGGCGGTGAGGTGTTCCTGCCGCTCATGCTCACCGGTGAACGCGGCCTGTCGCCGACCGCCGCCGGCATGGTGCTCACCGCGGGTGCGCTGGCCTGGTCGTTCGCCTCGTGGGTCGTCGGGCGCAGGCGTTACGACCGGCGCCTGATCCTGAGGGTGGGGCCCGCCCTGATCGCCGCCGGGACCGTGCTGATGGCCCTGACCGTCTTCCCCGGAGTCCCGATTCCGCTGGCCGTCCTGGGCGAGGCCGTCGTCGGCCTCGGCATCGGGAGCGTCTATCCCACGCTGTCGGTGCTCGTCCTGGAGCTGTCGAACCCCGGAGAGGAAGGCGAGAACAGCGCCTCCATGGGCATCGGCGAATCGGTTTTCACCGTGGTCACGGTCGCCGTCGTCGGCGCGATCGTCGCCGCCTTCGGCGCGGACGGGCCCGTGTATCTCGTGTGCTTCGCGCTGACGGCCCTCACGGCAGGCGTGGGTGTGCTCGTCGGGGGCAGGTTCGGAAACTGACCGTCGTGGCACCATGGGAAGAACGCCGAACGCCTCTGTGTTGGGAAATGAGTCCCGCCCCCGGGCGGGACTCGTTTTTTCCGAGGTGTTCTTTCCGGCCGTAAGGAATCGAGGGGGTTCATGCCGCGCGTACGTGAGCTTGAGGTGTTCCGGTTGATCCTGCCCTACGGCAGGCGGCCCGAGACGATCCTCGTCCGGCTCACCGACTATGGAGGCATGGCCGGGTGGGGGGAGATCGTCGATCCGGGTCCCAAGACCTGGGAGCTCCTGCAGGAGAGACTCGGGCACGCGCTGATCGGCGTCGACTGGGAGCACCCCGACGAGCTGGGCGACGTCCCCGGCGGTGCCGCCGCCGACATGGCCTGCTGGGACCTGTGGGCCAGGATGTCCGGGGTCCCGCTCTCCCACGCGCTGGGCGGCAGCCGTACGTCCCTGATGGCCACCGTCAGGATCGGCGCCGAGCGCAACCTGGAGAGTCTTGTCGCGCGGGTGAACCGTCATGTCTGCGCCGGATACGCCCACGTCACCCTGGACGTCCATCCCGGCTGGGACATCGAGCCGGTGCGCGCGGTGCGCAAGGCCTACCCGGCGCTCGGCATCGGCGTCGACGCCCGCCGCGCCTACACCGACATCGGCGCCCTGGCGGCGCTGGACGCCTACACGCTCTCGTCCATCGAGCGCCCGTTCGTCGACCTCACCCACCACGCCGACCTACAGGAGCGGGTGGCCGCCCCGGTGCTGCTCGACGTGTCCTCCGCCGCCGAACTCGACGAGGCGATCACCCTGAACGCGGGCCGGGCTCTGCTGCTGCGCCCGGCGGCGGTGGGCTCCCTGCGTGAGGTACGGCGGATGCACGACGACGCCGTGGCGGCGGGATGGGAGATCGCCTGCTCGGGGGGTCAGGGCACCGGCCTGGCCAGGGCGGCGACGGTCGCCGCCGCCAGCCTGCCCGGTTGCGGGCTGCCCTGCGACGTGGCCGAGCCGCCGCGCAGCGCCCAGATCGTGACCCCGCCGGTCGGCGCCTCGGACGGCGTCGTGGCCGTGCCGCTCACCCAGCCGGGACTGGGCCACAACGTCGACGTGACCCGTGTCCGCCGTCTCGCCAGGGAGTCCTACGCGTCCTGAGCTCCTCCGCTGACGGCGACGGTGACGGCGACGGTGACGGCGACGGTGACGGTGGCCGCCGGTCGCCGCCGTCGGCACCTCCCGCACCCGGCGACGCACACCGGCGGCCGGTCGGGCGGTCACGCGAACGTCGGCCTTTCCGGCACCCTCCAGAAGGCCGGTGGTCTCCGTTCGGATTGTCGCCCCGGAACGCCCGGCGGATCCGACGGATGCTTTTACGATCGCCGGATTTCCGGGCGAGCTGCCGGATGAAATTCATGCGGTGTCCTCGGCCGAGGATCAGGTCATGAAAGATCAGGGTTCCGTGACCGCGGCCTGGAAGCGCTATGAGGCGATATGACACCGGACCCGTCCCCGGCGCATATTCCTCAAGATGATCGAGAAGGCGAGGCGGGCGCGGATCCGGGTGCTGCGGAGTGGCGGAAGTCGTCGCGTTCCGGAGACGGTGACGGCCGGTGCGCGGAGGTCGCGGAGGTCACGGCCAACCCGCGCGGGGCGGTCGCGGTTCGTGACGGCAAGCGGTTCGTGACGGCGAGGATTCCAGCGGCCCCGAACCGCTTTTCATCCATGCCGAACGGCGATTCCTCATCGGCGGTGTCAGAACCGGTGAGTTCGGCCGCTGCAGTCGCCGCGGCCGGGAGAAAACGTTCGTCGGGACAGGGAAAGTGGTTCGGGCGAGACCGGGACGACGAATTACTCGTTCTCCCGACAGGAAGTTAGTGCGCTGTGTAAAACATCACTCCGTTGTACTGACACGGGTGATCGAATTTCCTATCATGGCGATTCGAGAACGGTGCGACCCGGGCGGTCCCTCCAGCTCTCCGAGCGGAACGGGCGGCGCGGCCCACGGCTTCTCCCCGGGGAGAGGCCCACGGCTCTTCCCCCAAGGAGAAACAGTGTCGACGACCGCCGATCCCCCTCGGCAGGGCACCGCCTCGACGGCGTTGGCGGGCGACCGCCTGGGCGTGCCCTCCGTGATCTTCTTCGTCATGTCGGCCGCGGCGCCGCTGACCGTCGTCGCCGGGGTGCTCTCCACCGGCTACGCGGTCACCGGCGTCACCGGCATTCCGGCGGCCTTTCCGATCATCGCCGTGATCCTGGGGCTCTTCTCCGTGGGATATGTGGCGATGGCCCGCTACGTCGCGAACGCGGGCGCGTTCTACGCCTATGTCGCGCGGGGACTCGGGCGGTCCCTCGGGGTCGGCGCCGCCTGGGTCGCGCTGGTCGCCTACAACGTGCTCCAGATCGGTCTCTACGGCGCGATCGGCCCGGCCGTCTCGCCGCTGCTGAGGCAGTGGACCGGGCTCGACGTTCCCTGGTGGGCCGTCGCGCTGGTCTCCTGGGCGCTGGTCGCGATCCTCGGCCTGCTCCGCGTGGACGTCAACGGCAGGGTGCTGGCCGTGCTGCTGATCGCCGAGATCGCCGTCATCCTGGTCTACGACGCGGCGAACCTCTCGGCCTCGCACGGTCCGGGGCTCGGCCTGGGCGTCCTCAACCCGGCCACCCTGCTCACCGGCGGGGCGGGCGCGGTCCTCGTGATCGCCCTCACCGCGTTCGTGGGCTTCGAGTCCTCGGTGGTCTTCGCCGAGGAGTCCAGGAACCCCCGGCGGACCGTCCCGGCCGCCACCTACCTTTCGGTCACCGTCATCGCGGTGCTGTACACGCTGTCGGCATGGGCGATGACGGTTCCCGTCGGCCCGGCCGCGATCGTGCGGAGGGCACGGGCCGAAGGGCCCGAACTGCTGTTCCACCTGGCCGGTGAGAACCTGGGCGCGGTGGCGGCGGACATCGGTCACGTCCTTTTCGCGACCAGCATCGGGGCCGCGATGATCTCCTTCCACAACACCTCGGCCCGTTATCTGTTCGCGCTCGGCCGCGAGCGCGTGCTGCCCCGTGTCTTCAGCCGGACCTCGGCCCGCACCGGCGCCCCCAGGGTGGCCTCGGCCGCGCAGAGCACCCTGGGGCTGGCGGTCATCGTCTTCTACGCCGTCATGGGCCTGGACCCGCTGGTCCAGCTCTTCTTCTGGGCCGGCGCCATCGGAGGGTTCGGCGTGCTGCTGCTGGTGACGACCACCTCGATCGCGGTCGTCGCCTTCTTCGCCCGAAACCCGTCCGGTGAGAACGCCTGGCGCAGAGTGATCGCCCCGGTGCTGGCCGCGCTCGCCCTGCTGGTGATCGTCGTTCTCGCCGTGATCAACTTCGACGTCCTGCTCGGCGTCCCGGCCGGTGACCCGCTCACCCGGATCATGCCGGGCTCCGTGGTGGTCGTGGCGTTGCTCGGCACGCTGTGGGGCGCGTTCCTGAGGGTGAGACGACCGGAGGTGCACGAGCTCATCGGGCGGGGAGGCGGGAGCCGAGCCGCCACCGGAGAGAGGAGCGGAAGATGATCGAGCGTGTTCTCGTGGGCGGCGCGGACCCGGTCATCGGCGTGATCGCCGAGGCCTTTCTCCCGCTCGACTCCACGGCCTGGCTGATCCCCGATCCGGAGGAGCGCCGCCGGACCCTGGCGGAATACTTCGCGATCCTCGTCGAGCACGCGCTCGAACACGGCGAGGTGTACGGCACGGCCGACCGGTCCGCGGTGGCCGTCTGGCTGCCCCGCGACGGAGAGGCCCCACCAGGGCCGGCCGACTACGACAGCCGGATGGCGGACGCCTGCGGGCCGAACACCGACCGCTTCCGCCTCCTGGATGCGCTGTTCTCCGAGGCGCACCCGCACGGCGCCCACCATCATCTGGCCCTGCTGGCGGTCCATCCGGAACGACAGGGCGCGGGCCTGGGCAGCTCGCTGCTGGAGGACCGCCACCGCGTGCTCGACCGGGACGGCGTCCCCGCCTACCTGGAGGCGAGCAGCCTGCGCAGCCGCGCCCTCTACCTCCGTCACGGCTACGAGCCGTGCGGCGAGCCGTTCGCCCTCCCCGACGGCTCGCTCTTCCATCCGATGTGGCGCACGCCGGCCCCTGGCCGGGGCGTTCCGCGGGAGGAGGTCAGGCGCAGCCCTCGTTGATCCCCTTGGGGGCGGCCGGGTCCGCGGTCCTGGTGCCGGGGCGCTGCGCGGTGGTCGGCGTGGCCCCGGGCGCGGGGCTCCGCCTGGCGGTGGCCGAACCCGTGGGTGAGGCCGTCGGCGAGCCCGTAGGCGAGGCGGTGGGAGAGGTGGTGGGCGAGGCGGTGGGGGAGGCCGAGGCGGTGGGGGAGGAGGCGGACGACGCGCGGATGGCCTTGGCCGTGATGACGCGGATCTTGCTCCAGTCGGGGTAACCGGTCTTGATCAGCGGCGGGACGAACTGGACGCTGGTCACCTTGGCGTTCTTCACCCTCAGGGCCAGCGGGACCAGGTGCTCCAGCATCGGGCGGGGGATGTCGGTCTGGAGCAGTTCCTTGGTGGCCAGCGCGATCCGGTTGAACCGGGAGAGCACGGTCCCCGGATCGGCCTGCTGGAGCATGGCGCTCAGCACGCAACGCTGGCGTCCCATCCGGGTGTAGTCGTCGCTGTAGGTGCGCGAGCGGGCGAACCACATCGTGTCGGCCCCGCCGAGCCTGCGGGTGCCCGCCTTGACCAGGCCCTCGTTGTACTTGCCGAAGACCACGTCCTGCGGCACGGTCAGCCGCAGGCCGCCGATGGCGTCGACCAGCCGGGCGAAGCCCCACATGTTCACCAGGGCGTACCAGTCGACCTTCAGGCCGAGCGTGTAGCCGATCGTCTCCATGAGCGTCTTGGTGCCCTGCCCCTTGCGCCCGCCGAAGATCTCGGGATGGGCGTCGGCGTACTCCCAGACCGCGAACAGCAGGTCCTCGCGCGAGCCGTCGGGGTTGGCGGGCAGCCGGAAGCCGTCGGGGAACCGCTTGGCCATCGGAGAACCCGGTACGAAACGGACGTTCTCCAAGTTGCGCGGCAGTCCCAGCAGCACGGTGTTGCCGGTCTTGACGTCGATGCTGGCCAGGTTGATGCTGTCGGTCCGCACACCGATCCGGTTGGTGTCGGCGTCGCCGCCGAGCAGCAGGATGTTCACCCGGGTCCGGCCCCCCCACGGATCGGCCGTCTGGGAGGCGTCGGCCTGGGGCTGGGGGGCGGGCGTGGTCGGCGGAGCACTGAAGATCTGGTCCAGCGTCGACTGCGAGACCGCGGCGTACTGCCCGACCATGGCGAACGGCAGCATCACCGCCACCGCGAGCACTCCCGCGACGACGCCGGCGACGGCCTGCCCGGCTCCGCGGAGCATGCCCGGCCTCAGCACGGTGAAGGAGTGCACGACCAGCGCGAACCAGGCGACGCCCAGTGTCAGGGAGCCGACCGTGACGCCGGTCAGCCACGACGAGGCGGCCAGCTGCCCGGCCAGGTCGCCGAGGTCGGCGGTGAGCAGTGTCCACAGCGCGCCCAGCAGGAGCACGGCGTAGAGGGATATCAGCGTCAGGCCGGTCCTGCGCCATCCGGCCCGCAGGTGCGCCGATCCCGGCACGAGGGCGGACAGGGCCGTCCATCCGATGACCGCGCCGAGCCCCCGCGGCTTCGATCTGTCTCGCACCTGCTCCCCGATCTCCCACGTGCCTGAGCGCCGCAGGGAGATGCTAGGGCGGACGCCAGGGCATGTGGGCGACGACTGGGTGAACAACTCGGAAAGACAATCATCGTTTATAGCGACATATCCCCCCGAATAAAGTTCTGGATTCGAGTCTTTTACCCAGATCGGATACGCCGCGTCCGACGGCGGGGGCCGAAAACCGCGCCGAACCCCGGCGCCCTCTGGGGAGACGCGCCGCCCGGACGTACCCTGATTCCCATGCCCGACGTTCTCGGCCCCGGTTACGAGCTCACGGTCCTTCCCATGGCCGACGACTACGAGGGACCGGTGGTCGCCTCGCTGGTACGGCGGCGCGCCCCCGAACCCACCGGCAGAGCCGTGCTCTACCTCCACGGGTTCACCGACTACTTCTTCCAGACGCACCTGGCCGACCACTTCGTCGCCCAGGGCGTCGACTTCTACGGCCTCGACCTGCGCAAGTACGGCCGCTCCCTGCTGGCGCACCAGACCAGGGGCCTCGTGCGCAGCGTCACCGAACACTTCCCCGAGATCGACGAGGCGATCAGGATCATCCGGGAGCGGGACGGCCACGACGAGGTGACCCTCAACGGCCACTCGACCGGAGGACTGGTCGCCGCCCTCTGGGCCGACCGGGTCCGGGGCCGCGGCCTGGTCCAGGGCCTGATGCTCAACAGTCCCTTCCTCGACCTCAACGTCCCGACCCCGCTGCGGCTGGCCACCGACCTGCTCAGGGGAACGCTGTCCCGCATGTCCGCGCGCGCCGTCCTGCCCGTCGGGGTGGCCACCGCGTACGGCACCAGCCTGCACCGCGACCACCACGGCGAGTGGGACTTCGACCTGGCCTGGAAGCCGATCGGCGGGTTCCCCGTGCACGCGGTCTGGCTGGCCGCGATCCGCAGGGCACAGCGGCGCCTCCACGCGGGGCTGCGGGTGGACGTCCCGGTCCTGGTGCTCTGCGCGGAGAAGGGGCTGCGGATGCGCGACTTCGCGCCCGACGCCCACGGGGCGGACGTGGTGCTCGACCCTAGGCAGATCGCCCACTGGGCGACCAGGATCGGCCCGCACGTCACGTGCGTGCGGGTGCCGGACGGCATGCACGACCTGGTGCTGTCGTCACGACCGGCCCGCGAGCGGACGTTCGCCGAGATGGACCGCTGGCTCGACTGCTACCAGGGGAAGGCGAAGAGGCTGTAGTAGGCGCCCGCGACCAGCAGCAGGCCGGTGCCGCCCAGCACCCCGCCGATCGCGACCCGCTGCGGGCGGCTGGGCCTCCAGCCCTCCCGCAGCCCGGAGACGACGGCCGCGACGGCCGTGACCTCCTGCAGCAGCATCAGCACCGCCAGGATCCTGATGACCAGCCAGCCCGCGAGCACCGCGGGCCAGGCGCCGGCCTGGTTCACCGAGAACAGCACCAGAAGCGTGATGAAGGCGACCACCGAGACGAGCAGCCCGGCGCCGGTCCACGCCATCCGCCGGAACCGGCGCCGGATCGGCGGCCAGATCCTGGCGTTGGTCTCACCGGGCAGCTGCCTGCCGCGCAGCCGCAGCACCATCTCGGTCACCGGGCCGACCACGTATCCGACAGCGGCCAGGCAGAGCATCAGCCCGAGGACGGTCGCCCCGGCGTACCACGGGGCGGTCGGCACGTCGCTGGCCTCGTAGCGCTGGACGGGGGTGGCGCCCGCGATGTGCACCGCCGGTCTGGCGGTGCCCGGCAGGCCCTTGACCCAGTTGGCCAGCGTCTCCAGGTAACCGCGGGCGAACGGCCCGCCGCGGACGCGCATCCCGTGGTCGGCGCCCTCCAGGTAGCGGATCGTGTAGTCGGCGTTGCCGCCCTCGGCGAGCGCGCCGGTCAGGGCCTTGCTGCTCTCCACGAACGGGATCGACGGGTCGCGCGTGCCGTACAGGGCCAGGACGGGACGGTGCAGCCGGCGCAGTGCGGGCAGGCCGTCGTAGCGCAGGAAGTTCATGTGAACCGCGCTCATCGCCCGGATGAGCAGCTCGCGCACCCCGCTGGGCGCGTGCAGCCGGTCGAGCTGCTCGCTCAGCGCCCAGCTGACCTGCCGCAGCGGTGAGACGTTGGGCGCCGAGACCAGCACGGTGAACCCGACGTCGGCGCTTCTGGCGGCGGCGATCGGGACCACCCAGCTGCCCTCGCTCACCCCCCAGAGGCCGACCCTGTCCGGATCGACGTCGGCACGCAGCCGCAGCCTGGCCAGCACGCGCAGGGCGTCGTCGGCCAGCAGCCCGAAGTCGCGGTTGCGGAAGTCGTAGCGCACGGTCCGCTTGTCGTAGACGAGTGTGACGATCCCGGCCCTGGCCAGCCACTCGGCCTGGGTGGTGAACTCGTCGCGCACGCCGGGCCCCGCCCCCTGGACGAAGATCAGAGCCGGGTGCCGGCCGGGTGCGAGCGGCGCGCGGATCGTCGCCCCCAGGGTCGTGTCCCCGGCGTCGACGGTGACGTCCTCGACGGTGATCTGCCCGTTGGCGGAGACCGGCCTGCTCTCGGCGGCCGGCTGGGCGGGCAGGGTCTGGAAGACCGGGTCCACGTTCAGCGGTGGCGGATCGAAGGGCGGCGGCAGCGCGTACCCCATCGTCGCGAGTGCCAGCAGGACCATGCCCGCCGCCACGCTCAAGACGCCTCGGCCAGCCCGCATGCCGATCCGCTCCCCGATCGTTGCCCGCCTCCGGGATCGAACGTATGCCGGTATCGTTCCCTTCGATCTTCAAGCGTACTCACCGTCGGCCCTCGAGGGCAGAGGGGAAATGAGAGCGGTGTGGCCGGTGCGGCCGCATGTGCGGCTGAGTCCTGTTAGCTTCAAGTGACATGCGAATCCTGCACACCTCGGACTGGCATCTGGGCCGTTCGTTCCATCGCGAGAGCCTCCTGGACGCCCAGGGGATCTTCGTCGACCACCTGGTCGAGACGGTCCGGGCCGAGCGGGTCGACGTGGTCGTCGTCTCCGGCGACGTCTACGATCGGGCGCTGCCCTCGGTCGACGCGGTCGAGCTGTGCAACCAGGCCCTGCAGCGGCTGGTCGCCGAGCGCGTGCGAACCGTGCTGATCAGCGGCAACCACGACTCCGCGCGCAGGCTCGGCTTCGGCGCGAGCCTGATCGACGCCGCGGGCGTTCACCTGCGCACCGACCCGGCACGGGTCGGCGAGCCCGTGGTGGTCGACGACGTGGCCTTCTACGGCATCCCCTACCTCGAACCCGAGCTGGTGCGCGGTCCCTGGGAGCTGCCGGAGCGCACCCACACCGCCGCGATCGAGCACGCCATGTCCCTGGTCCGCGCAGACCTCGCCCACCGCGCCTGCCGCTCCGTCGTCCTCGCCCACGCCTTCGTCACCGGAGGGCAGGCCAGCGAGAGCGAGCGCGACATCGGCGTCGGCGGCGTCGCCAACGTTCCGCTCCAGGCCTTCGACGGCGTCGACTACGTCGCGCTGGGCCACCTGCACGGCCGCCAGCGGATGAGCGAGACCGTGCGTTACTCGGGTTCCCCGATCGCCTACTCCTTCTCCGAGGAGCACCAGCTGAAGGGGTCCTGGCTGGTGGACATCGATCCGGGCGGCCGGGTGAGCGCGGAGTTCGCCGAGGCTCCCGTGCCGCGGCCGATCGCCAGGATCGGCGGCCGTCTCGACGACCTGCTGGCCTCGGCCGAGCACGCCCGCCACGAGGACCACTGGCTCCACGTGACGCTCACCGACCCGATCAGGCCGAAGGGCGCCATGGAACGCCTCAGGTCCCGCTTCCCGCACACCCTCAGCCTCTCCTTCGAACCCGAGGGCGGCGTCCGGGAGAGCGGCGCGCGGCCGAGACTGGCCGGAAGACCCGAGATCGAGGTGGCGCTCGACTTCGTCCGCGAGGTGCGCGGCGAGGAGGCCGATCCCGATGAGACCCGCCTGCTCCACGAGGCCGTCGAGGCCTGCCGCGTCAAGGAGGCGATGGCGTAGATGCGCCCGCACCGTCTGTGGATCACCGCGTTCGGCTCCTTTCCCACGCGGGAGGAGGTGGACTTCGACGCCCTCGCCGAGGCCGGGCTGTTCCTGATCCACGGCCCCACCGGCGCGGGCAAGACCACCGTGCTGGACGCGCTCTGCTACGCCCTGTACGGCAGGGTGCCGGGCAAACGCGACAGCGCCAAGAGCCTGCGCTGCGATCACGCGCCGCCCGGCGCGGGGCCCGAGGTGACACTTGAGGTCACCATCAGGGGACGGCGGCTGAAGATCACCCGATCCCCCGCCTGGCAGCGCCCCAAGCGCAGAGGGGCGGGCACGACCAAGGAGAACGAGAAGGCAGTCGTCCAGGAGCTCACCTCCTCCGGGGAGTGGATCGGGCTGACCACGCGGATCGACGAGGCGGGCGACCTGATCGGCACCCTGCTGGGCATGAACGCCGAGCAGTTCTTCCAGGTCGCGATGTTGCCTCAGGGAGACTTCGCGAAGTTCCTGCGCGCAGACGGAGAGGATCGCCGCAGGGTCCTGGAACGCCTGTTCTCCGTGAAGGTCTACGCCGCCGCCGAGTCCTGGCTGGCGGACCGGCGGACCGAGGCCCACCGTGAGCAGCAGGCTCTGCGCAAGGAGGTGGACTTCGCCGTCAAACGCCTTGAGGAGGCCGCGGGCCCCGGCCTCCTCGCCACCCTGGCCGGAGACGCCACCTTGACCGGAGACGCCACCTGGGCCGGAGACGCGGTCCTGACCGGAGACGCCGCCCTGGCCGAGGCCGTCACCGCGGCCGGAGACGCTCCTCGGGCGGGGGCCGACGCGCGGGACGGGACCGACGCCCGGAACGGCACACCGGGACTCTTCTCGCTGCCCCCGGGGCCCTCGGGCACCGGGCCGGCGGCGGGGATCGCGCCCCAGGAAGACGGCGGCGACCTCCCCACCCCACCCTCCGCCGAGGACGACCCGCTCGCGTGGGCCGCCGCGCTGGAGGAGGCCGCCGTGGCCGCCGCGGCCGAGCTGCGCCGTGGCTCCACCGGCGGGCAGGAGGCGGTACGGCAGGCGCGGGCCAGACTGGAGTACGGCGTCGCGCTGGCCGACCGGCGCCGCCGCCACGCCGAGGCGCTGGCACGCGGCCGGGCACTTGAGGAGAGCGCCGAGGAACGGGCCGACCTGGAGGCCGTCCTCGCCGAGGCGGCCCGTGCGGACCGGGTGCTGCCCCTGATCCAGGCCGTCGAACAGCGGGCCGAGATCGCGGCCAAGTCCGCCCGGCTGGCCGCGGACGCCCTCGCCCGCGCCCTTCCCCTCATCGGGACCGGTCAGGACGGCGCCCCCGGTCATTCGGGCGGTCAGGATGGTGCCTTCGGTCGTCTGGGCGGTGAGGACGGTGCCCCCGGCCATTCGGGTGGTCAGGGCGGTGCCTCCGGTTGTCTGGGCGGTCGGGATGGTGTCTCTGCCGGTCTCCCGGGCGCGTGGGGCGGCCGAGACGTGCCTCCGGAGAGGCTGGCCGCGCTGGCGCGCGCCCGCAGGGACGAGATCACCAGGCTGGGCGAGCTGCGCGCCGAGGAGTCACGCCTGACGGAGATCATCCGGGAGCGTGAGCTGGCCGTCCGTGAGATCGACGGGCTGGCCACCGCCCAGGCGGAGACCGACGCCCGTCTCGCCGTCCTTCCCGGCCTCAGGCAGGAGGCGGAGGACAGCCTGGCCGCCGCCCGGCTGGCCGCCGCCCGGATCCCGGCCGCCGAATCGGTGGCCGAGGCCGCGGCGGCCCGCCTGCGAGCGGCGGAGCGGCGTGACGACCTGGCCGCCCGGCTGGCCGCCGCGCGGCGGGAGCTGGCGGCCGCCCTGTTCGCGATGCCCGCCCTGTCCGCGCGCCTGGACCAGGAGGTCCCCTCCGCGCTCCCCGGCGTTTCCCTTTCCCCGGGCGCGGCGATCCCGTCCGCGATTCCCGGCGGGGTCCGGAAGGTCGACGGGGCGGTGCTGCGCGAGCTGCTCGTCTCCCTGGAACGGGAGTGCGGGCGAGAGCTCGACGGGCTCGAAGGACTGCGGAGCGACGAGGCCAGAGTCGCGGAGCTGACGGGATCGCTCGCCGCGCTCGACACCGAGCTCGTGGAGGCGGCGGAGCGGGATGCCGCGCTCCGCGAACGGCAGCGGGAGCTTCCCGCCCGGCTCACCGAGGTGTCGGCCCGGCTCGCCGAGACCAGGACCGGGGCGGCGGAGATTCCCGCCGCACGGGCACGGGCGGACACCGCCGCGGCCCGGCTCGAGGCGGCCAGGCGGCGTGACGCCCTGCGCGCCGAACTGGAGGGCGCGCGGGCGGTCCAGGCCGAGGCCGTCGACTCCGCCCAGCGGGCCCGTGATCTTCACCAGGACGTCCGCCAGGCGAGGATCGACGGCATGGCCGCCGAGCTGGCGGTCAAGCTCGCCCCCGGGGAGCCCTGCGCGGTCTGTGGCTCGCCCGAGCATCCCGCCCCGGCCACGGCGGCGCGGGAGGCTCCCACCGCCGAGGACGAACGCGCGGCCCAGGGCGCCTACGACGCCGCCGCGGAGCGGCGCCGGGCCGCGGAGAACGTGGTCACCGCCCTGGCCTCGCGCCTCGACGAGGCCCTCGCCGTCGCGGGCGACCTGGCCGTGGGGCAGGCGGAGGAGATCCTTGAGGCGGCCGGGCGGGAACTGGCCGGGCTGACCGCCGTGGCGGGCGCCGAGGCGGCGCTCGCCGCCGAGGCGGACCGTGTCGCGGCCGAGCTGGAGGACGTCAGGACCCAGGCGGCGGAGATCGCACGGCTGCTGACCGAGAGACGCACCCGGCAGGCGGGGTGGCGGGCCGAGCACGAGCGGCTGGCCTCGCGCCTCGACGAGGCCCGGGGCGCCGACCCCACGGTCCAGGTCCGCCGCGACCGTCTCGCACGGGAGGCCGCACTCCTGGCCGCGGCCGTCGCCGCGGCCACAGGTGTCGTCGAGCTGGCGGCCGCCCACCGCGAGGCGTCCGCCGGGATCGATCTCACGGCGGAGCTCGCGGCCCTCGCGCTGCGGGAGGCCGACGGGGAGCTGACGGTGCTGCGTGAGTCGGCGGGAGCCGAGCCCCGGCTGGCGGCCGAGGCCGTTCGGATCGGGGCCGAGCTGGACGGGCTGGGGGAGCGTTCGCGCGGGCTCGCGGTCACGCTGGCCGCCCGCCGTACGGACGAGGAGAGGCTGGCGGCCGAGGCCGGGCGGCTGAGCGCGCGCCTCGACGAGGCCAGGGGCGGGGATCCGACCCTCGCCACCCGGCTGGACCGGCTGGCCGATGAGGCCGAGCTGCTCACGGAGGCGGTGGAGGCCACCCGGCAGGAGCTGTCCGCCACGGCCGAGCTGGTGGCGGCCCGGGACGCGGCCCAGGCCGCCGCCGTCGAGGCGGGTTTCCTCGGCGCCGGTGACGCCCACGCGGCGGCCCGCCCGCTCGCCGAGCGACAGGAGAAGACCGAGCGGCTCCGCGAGCTCGACAGGGAACGCGCCGCCGTGGCCGCCGTGCTGGCCGATCCCGAACTGGTCGCCGCCGCGGCCGAGCCCGAGCCCGACCTCGGCGAGCTGCAGGCCGCGCGCGACGCCGCCGACGCCGCCCAGGCCGGGCTGCTGTCCGCCGGGCACCAGGCGGAGACCCGCCTCGCCAGACTGACCGCGCTCCGCGCCGAGCTGGCCGGATGCCTGGAACTCTGGCGTCCCGCCGAGCGGCGGCACCACCTCGCCGACGGTCTCGCGGCCCTGACCGGCGGGACCTCCGGCGACAACCGCTGGAGGATGCGGCTGTCGGCCTACGTGCTCGGCGAACGCCTGCGCCAGGTGGTCGAGTCGGCCAACGAACGGCTCGACCGCATGTCCGGCGGACGCTACCTCCTCGAACACGACCTCGGCCGTACGGCGGGCGACCGGAGCAGGTCGGGCGGCGGGCTCGGCCTGCGGATCCTGGACGGCTGGACCGGGATCGACCGTGACCCGGCGACGCTTTCCGGCGGTGAGAGCTTCATCACCTCGCTGGCGCTCGCCCTCGGACTGGCCGACGTGGTCACCGCCGAGGCCGGGGGAGTGGAGCTCGGCACGCTCTTCATCGACGAGGGCTTCGGCACCCTGGACGAGGACACCCTCGACGCGGTGCTGGACATCCTCGACGGCCTGCGCGACGGCGGCCGGGCCGTCGGCATCGTCAGCCACGTCACCGAGCTGCGCACCCGGATCCCGGCACAGCTGCGGGTCCGCAAGGAACGCCGGGGATCCACCCTTTCGGTGTTCGTCTCCTGACCCCGAAGCACCTGTGCCGCGGGTGTGCGGGGAGTGTCGGGCTTCGGTTCTTCCGGTGTCCGTCCGGTGCTGTGACCGCGAACGTTCATCGGGCCGGACGCCGTTCACCGGCGCCGGGCCGCCCCGCTTCACCGCCCGCCGTACCGGCGCTCGGACGGTCGCGGACACGGTCACGGTCACGGTCACGGACATGGTCACGGACACGGTCACGGACATGGTCACGGACACGGACACGGACACGGACACGGACACGGACATGGACACGGTGAGGGTAAGCGGTCACCGCACCGGTGGTTTCGGAGTGCCCGCGTTCCGGTGCGTCGCGGGTGTGAGGGGTGTTGGGGCCGGCCCTTCCGGGGTCCGCCTCGTGACTTCGGGATGACTCTGGGATGATCCCGGAGTGACCTCCGGAGGGCCACGGGGCCATGGGTTCGAGCCGATCCCGGTTCCACGTGGCGCGGTAGCCTATTCGGAGGCGGACTCCGTTGGATGGACGGAGAGTTCCCCGGGACGGCAAGGAGTCATGATGGCGACCACCCGGCGCCCCATGCGCGCCGACGCGCGCCGTAACTACGAACGGCTGCTCGCCGTCGCCCGGACCGCCTTCGCCGAGCAGGGCACCGAGGCGTCCCTGGAGGACATCGCGCGCACGGCCGACGTCGGCATCGGCACCCTCTACCGGCACTTTCCCACCCGCAGGGCGCTACTGGAGGCGGTGCTGCAGGACGGCATCGGCACCCTCGACGCGCGAGGCCGTGAGCTACTGGAGTCCTCCTCCCCGCAGGAGGCGCTGGTGACGTGGCTGCGTCACCTGATGGTCCACACGAACACCTACCGGGGGCTGGCCGCGACGCTGATGAGCAGCATCGGCGACCCGGGCTCCGAGCTGTACGTCTCGTGCGAGACGCTGGGCACCCACAGCGCCCGGCTGCTCGCCGCCGCCCAGCGGGCCGGGGCGATCCGCCCGGACGTGACGGCCGCGGACCTGGTCAAGCTCGTCAACGCGATCGCCTGGGCCGGCGAGCACTGCGAGGGCGACGCCGACCGCCTCCTCGGCCTGGTGCTGGACGGCCTGCGGACGCGCGACGGGCGGCGGTGAACCCGGAAGAACCCCGGAGGACCCGGGAGAACCGCGGCGCCGGTCGCGCGCCGTCCACGGAGGCCGTCGGAGCCGTCGGAGTCGCCGAGACCGCAGGGGCGCGGAGGGGGGCCGGACCTCGAAGACCAGGTGGACCGGACAGTACCCGCGGTGCCGGGGGGCTTGTCAGTAACCCCGGGTACGGCGGGCCGCCGGACGGCTGATGAACGCCTCGCGGACACGGCGCGCGCCCCGCCGCCCGACCCGCCTGGTCAGGTCGGAACCGGTGACCGCGCGCAGGATCTCCGCGCCCAGCATGACCCCGGCGCCCAGGGCGAGCGCGGTCGACAGAGCCTGGAGCAGGCTCTCCTGACCGGCGGCCCCGTGGCCGAGGCTGACCTCCAGCATGCCGCGGTACAGCGCGGTGCCGGGCAGCAGCGAGCCGATGGCCGGGATCGTGATCACCATCGAGGGCACCCGGGCGCGCCGGGCGTACACGCTGCCGAACAGTCCGACGACCGCGGCGGAGATGGCCGTGGCCAGGACGACGGGCACCTGCCAGACGTGCAGCTGCACGAAGACCACCCAGATCATCGCCCCGCCGATCGCCGCCGGGATCAGATGACGGGGCGGCACGAGCAGCGCGACGGCGAACGACAGCGTCACCCCCACGGCGCCCAGCAGCTGCTCCGGCCTGATCAGCAGCGGTGCCGCCGGCACGTCCTCCACGGTCAGCGGCACGCCGAGGCGGACGGCGGCGTACAGCGTGATGCCGATGCCCGAGACGACCGCCGTCAGGATGAAGAACACCTCGAACAGCCGGCCGGTCGCCGTGACGTACTCGCCCGCGATGCCGTCCTGCACGCAGGCCACCATCGGGCGCCCCGGCAGCAGCGCGATGACCGCGCCGACCACCACGGCCTCGGCCCGCACCGGGACGCCGATCGCGACCATCAGCACCGCCACCAGCGAGCCGAACACCGCCGCGACCGTGAGCTGGAAGAACTCCGCCACACCCCGCCGGGCCAGCCAGGCGCCGGCCCGGTCGCCCAGCACGGTCGCGACGAACGCGGCCACCGCGACCAGCGGGCCGCCGCCGACCAGGATGCTCGCCGAGGAGGAGATCAGCGCCAGCGCAGTGATCATGAACCAGTCGGGGTAGACCCGCACCCGCCGGGTGACCTTCCGAAGCCGGGCCTCGGCCTCGTCGAGCGGCACCGACCCGCCAGCGGTCTCCCTGATCATCTCGTGGACCGCGATCAGCCGGTCGTAGTCGGGCAGGCGGCGCCGTACCCGGCGCTCCGCGGTGACCGGCACGCTCCCGTCGGAGGGGACGTGCGACAGCGTGATGGCCGACAGGTTGACGTCGGCCTCACAGTGCGGCACGCCGTAGGCGTTGGTGATCCTGCGCATGGCACCCGAGACCGTCTCGGTGGCCTCGCCGCTGCCCAGCAGCAGCTCGCCCACGCGCAGAGCCAGCGCGATGGCCCGGTAGAGGTCGTGCTTGGCGGGTGCCCGCTCCAGCGATGACGCCGACACCGATCTCTCCCGCCCACTTCGACCCGACCTCCACCGGCGTGTCGCCCGCCGGATCCGGTTTCCTGCAGAGGTTATCTGCTCACCGCAGAGGCGAGAGCACGCACGCGTTCGGCATGCCCGTCATGACCGACGATCACCGGGGGCTCGTTGTACGGCATGGCGTCCGAGGAGCGGCGCAACTTGATGTACTGGCCGCAGGCGTCGACCGCGTAGGGCTCCATGTCGTCCTGGAGCGCGCCGATCACCGTGATCCCGTAGGTCTCGCCGATCCGGCGGAAGAGCGCCACGGCCTCCCTGCGGTGCTCCTTGCCCAGGTTGCGGCCCAGCTCGTCCAGGACCAGGCACAGGTGACCGCCGCCCGAGGACGCGATCGCCGCCGCGCAGACCAGTTTGACCGCCTTCTCGTCCATCAGCGCCGTGTTGGCCCGCCGGTTGTACGGCACGAAGCCCTGCCCCTCGCCCCTGCGCCACTTGGGGGTGACCCGCCACGCCCAGCGCTGCTCCGGGTCGGCGGGCGCGGGCGGCACCGGGAACTCCAGCGTCGCGCCGTAGCCGCCGTACGAGGTGTCCAGCTTCTCGAACTCCTCGGCCACCCGGGCCAGCCGCGCCCTGATCGCCGCGGTCAGCGCGGCCCGGTGCACGGCGGTCGACTGCGCGGCCTCCTCGGCGCCCTTCGCGGCGGCGGTCAGGTCCCGCTGCCTGGTGGCGAGCTGGGTCTCGATCTGGCGGCGCTGGTGGCGTTCGTACTCCTCCTGGCCGCGCAGGTAGGAGGCCAGCGCCGCGCAGACGCCGGGGAACGTCGCCTGCTCGCGCGCGGTGCGCCCCGCGCCGGGCTCGGCCCGCTGCCGGACCAGGAACCCCAGCTCCTCGGGCATCTCGTCGTCCTCGCCGGGGAAGGTGTCGCGCAGCGCCTCGTCGAAGCGGCGCTCGGCGGTCCGCCACCACTCCTCGGCCGTCAGCGGCAGCTCCTGCTCGCCCAGCGTCTCCAGCCACTCACGGGCCCCTTCGGCCGTGCCGCCCCAGTCGGCGGCGAGTGCCTCCGTCCCGAGTGCCCGCCGCTCGGCGACGACCCTGGCCGCCTGCTCGGCGGCCTGGTCGCGGTCGGCCTCGTGCTTGGCCCGGCGCCCCTCCAGCCGCTCGATCTCCATATTCCTGGTCCGGGCACGGAAGTCGAGCGTGCTCGCCCGGCGCTCCGCCTCCGCCACCTTCGGCCCGGCCTCGGCCAGCGCCTCGATCAGCTCGGTGAGCGCCCCGCGCCGTTCGGCCAGGCGCCGTTCGATGTCGGCCAGTTGCACGGCCGCCCTGGCCCCCTCCAGCCGCCGCCCGGCCTCGGCGACCCCGTCCTCCGCGGCCCGTACCGCCGCCGCGGCCGTCTCCTGCGCGTCGCGTGCCCGGTGCAGCCGCAGCTCGGCGGCCTTGATCCGGGCCTCCCTGCCGGTCGCGACCGCCTCGAACGCCCCGACGACGGTGACGCCCGCCGCGCTGACCAGCACCGACCCCGGCAGCGCGGCCAGCGCCCGCGCCGCGGACGTCAGGTCGGCCGCGTCCACGATCACGGCGTGCTCCCCGGGCCACCCGCGTGCGCCCAGGACTCCGGCCGCCGCCTGCCCCGCGCGGCCGGGTGCCGTCTCGTCGCCGCGCGCCTGCTCGGCCACGTCGAGCGCGTCGAGCAGGCCGGTCGCCCCGACCCCCGCCGAGGCGAGCGCGTTGAGCTGGGCCGCCGCCGGGCCGCCCTCCGCGTCGTCCAGCGCCGCTCTGGCACCCTCGGCCTCGCGGTCGGCCACGCCCAGCGCCTTCAGCGCCTCGTTGAGCCGCGACCTGGCCTGCGCCAGCTCCGTCTCGGCGGCCCGCACGTCACGGCCGTCGGCCAGCCGCCGCTGCTCCTCGAGCCCGGGGATCCAGCCGCGCAGCTCGTCCACCGAGTTCTCCGCGACAGCGCGGTCGGCGTCCAGCTTGGCCGCGCGTGCCTGCAGGGTCGTCAGCTCCCTGCGGGCCTCGGCCAGGCCGCGCTCCAGGGAGTCGTCCTTCAGCGTGGCGATCTCCGCCTTGACCTCGGCGATGGCCTCGGCGGCCCGCTCACCGGCCGTGCGGAACCGCTCCAGCTCCCCGGCGAGCGCCTCGTCCCGCCGGGTCGCGTCGGCGAGCCTGCGCGCCAGGCGCCCCCGCCAGCAGCGCAGCGCCTCCGCCAGCCGTACCCGCGCCCGGTCACGCCGGTCGAAGGTCTCGAGCAGCGCCCGCGACTCGCCTTCGAACTCCTTGAGCAGCTCGACGGCCCGCGCCGCCCGCACCCGTTTGGCGTGCTCGTCGCGCCTGGCCTCCCGCTCCTGGTCCAGCTCGGTGTCCAGTCCGGTCAGCGCGGCGATCGCCTCGAAGACCCGTTCGGGGGAGATCTCGTTGAGCGGCTGGGACAGCAGGTTCGTGGCCACCTTGCTCCGTACCGAGGTGGACAGGAACGACACGCACCTGATCCGGTCGCCGTACAGGAACCTGGTCAGGTCGCGCGCCACCACGTCCCTGCGGCCCGCCGAGCGCGGCAGCGTCGCCCACAGCTCGTCCGCCCGCGTCACCCGCTCGGCCTCGGAGGCGGCCGAGGCCACGCACACCCCGTGGGTCCAGCGGATCTCCAGGTGGGGGGCCTCCTGGTTGACCCGCAGCCACACGGTCACCGCGTCGCCCATCACGCCGCCCGCCGTGCCCGAGGCGGCCCCGGTCGCGGCGCCGTCGGGTGCGGTGCCGTCGGGTGCGGTGCCGTCCTGCGCGGCGCCCGCCTCGGCGAAGACGCCGACGATGTAGCCGTGGTCGGCGCTCGCCCACGTCCTGCCGCCGCCGCCCGCGGCGAGCTCGGCGTTGAACAGCAGCTCCGAGACCGCCTTGGCGCCGGAGGCGAAGCGCCACTGCTCGTCGCCGAGCAGCGCGGTGATCATCGCGATGAACGAGGACTTGCCCGCGCCGTTAGAGTCCTTCGGCCCCGCGCCCGCGACCACGATCAGCGTGCCCGGCACGGTCGGCACCGGATGGGTCGAAAGGCGGGAGATGTTGACCGCCTGCACGGCGATCAGCACGCGGTCGCCGACCACGTTCTCGCTCGGCGCGGTGGCCCGGACCTCGACCGGCACCAGGCTCGCCTGGCTTCCGTGCGTCCGCTTCGACGCCTCGGCGTCCTCTGCCGCGTCCGTCCCGCCGGACCGTCCCGTCCGGGGCGTTCCGCCGCCCCCTTCCGCCCGGCGCGTCGTGTCCGCCGCGTCCGTCCTGCTCACCCGGCTCGTCCCGCTCCTGCGCGGAGTCTGCGCGGACTGGTCCGGCTGCTCGGTCACCCCTGTCGTTCCCTTCATCGGCGATTGGCTCTCACGGCCGCCGCCAGCGGGGTGTGCGGCCCCGCGGCGAGGATCAGCTCTTCCTGCAGGCGCCGCCTGGCCTGCGGGGTGAGCCGGTGGAACTGCGGGCCGGGGATGTAACCTCCGGCGTCCTCACCGGCCTTGACCTGGGCGAGCAGGCCGGCGTGGCGCAGCGTCCGCAGCGCCGCGTCCAGCTCGCCGACCGGCAGCCTGGTGTGCCTGCGCAGTTCCTCCGCCTGGGCGGGGAACGGCGACAGCCAGCTGTCGGCGGGCAGCAGGCCCTCGGCGCGGGGGATCGCGACCGAGTGGATCAGCACCAGCACCAGCACCGCCCGCTCGGCCTCCCCCAGCGAGGTGCCCGTCTGCGCGGCCGTCTCGTCGGCGTAGCCCGAGGTCCACGTCTCACGGTCCTGGACCAGGACCCGGCCGCGCCGCCGGAGCATCTCCGCGAGCGTACGGCGCGGCGCCGGGTCGCGCAGCGCGGGAAAACGCCCCTCGTGCACCGGCTCGGCCGCGTGCTCGACCGCCATGAAGGCGGCCACGATCTCGGCCCTGCGGCGTTCGTCGAACGGGGCGAGCAGGTCCTCGTCCACACCGTCGGGGACGGTGACGCTCGAGGCCCCCTCCGCGGGAAGGCCGTCGTGCTCCTCGCGGCGCCCGCCGCCCGGGGGGACGGCGGTGTCCACTGTGCCCACGGTGCCCGCGGTGTCCACGGTGCCCGCGGTGTCCACGGTGCCCGCGGTGTCCACGGTGCCCGCGGTGTCCACGGTGCCCGCGGTGTCCACGGTGCCCGCGCCGTGCCCGCCGTCGGCGCCCTCCGCTCCGTCCGTCTCGTCCGTGCGCTCCCCGTCGGCCTCCGTCTCCTCGACCACGGGCAGAACGGCCACGCCGGAGGAGGAGTCGTCCCCCGAGGGCAGGCGCCGCACCAGCTCCCTGAGCTGGGCGTGGGAGTCGGGGGGCCAGCAGGCGCAGCGGGGGCCGAGCCGTACGGTCCCGGAGTCCATCTCGAGCCAGGCCGAGTCGTGCAGGCGGCGCAGCGCGCCGATCGCCCAGTTGCGCATGAGGTCGTCGCCCCGCCCGATCAGCGCCCGGTAGGCCGTCAGCACCTCCTCGACCGGCGCGGGGACACCCGGCCACGGGTCGGCCGTCAGATCCGTCCAGCAGCACTTCAACGCCGCGGCCAGCACCCGCCTGGTCTCCCCGGACCGTTCGACGTTCACCGGCGCGACCTGGTACTCCTCCAGCAGGGACGGGGTCGCCCCGTCCGGCCACGCGGGCAGCGCCACGCTGGTCCCGTCGCCGTGGCCGAGGCGGGTCATCCCCGGGGGAGCGGGCTCGCCCGGGGCGAGCGGGAGGGGGCCGGTCGCCCTGGCCCGCGCGTGCGCCGGCTCAGGCGTCATGCCCCGTCCTTTCCAGGTGACCGTGGGACAGCCAGGCCGGCTCCGCGTCCGGGTCGGCGGTGAGCGCGTCGGACCAGCGCAGCCGGTAGGGGGACTCGGGGCGGAGGTCGGCCGAGACGAGATCGGCCAGCAGGCGGCGGGCGGAGACCCACTCGCCGTCCGCGGTGAGCAGCTCCTCCAGACGGGCGGAGTCGCGCCCGGCGAGCGCGGCCTCGGCGACCGAGGCGAGGTGGTCGAGGCCACCGCCGCCGGGTTCGTAGGAGTCGGCGGGGCCGGGATCGGGCAGCGCGGAGCGCGGTGGCGTCGGCTGGGCGGGGGCGGGCCGGGGACTCTCGTCGACGGCCCTGACGATCGCCGCCGGGTCGTGCCACGGCGCGGGGGCGTCGAAGACGAACCCGTCGAGCACGGCGGCCAGACGCTCCCTGGACGCGGTCTGGGCGAAGGTCCGCCAGGTCTCCGCGGGCAGCAGGGTCAGGTTCCTGGTGGTGCCCGCGGAGTCGGCCAGACGCCCCGCGGCACGCCGGGAGGCGTCGCTGTAGGAGTAAATCGCCGCGCGCAGCTCGGTGCAGGTGCGGTCGAGGTCCGGCCAGCGGGTGAGGATCGTGGCGTGCAGGCTCTGCGCCCTGCGGGCGATCTCCTCGGTGCCCCACAGCTTGGGGGCCTGCTCGCGCAGCTCCTCGATGGTGCCGCTGGTCAGCGTGATCAGTTCGAGCGCCCACAGCCGGAAGGCGCGCGACAGGTTCTGCGCGCTGAGACGCGCCTCCTCCATGGTCGTGCGGGGGTCGGCGACGTTGAGGTCCTCGAGGGCGAGCAGCCGGTGCATCTCCGACTGGCCGCCGTCGTCCATCATCCGCCGGATGAACATCAGCCCGACCACACTGGTGAACGACGCCCGGTAGCGGAGCTGGTTGGGCTTGGGGAACACCTCACGGATCGCGCCGAGCCCCTTGAGCACCCGCAGCCGGTTCTCGAACCGGTCCAGCGGATAGGCCCGGCAGACGTGACGCATCTGCTCGTGCGTCAGCCACTCCTCACCCGCCTCGGCGAAGGCCGCGAACAGCGTCTCGGCGATGTCGACCAGCGCGGGCTCGTCCACCACCGCACCGCTGTCGCGCGCGAGCGCGGCGAACATCCGGCGGTAGGTGGCGAGCACGGCCTCCTCGGAGAGGGCCGAGTCGAGCGTGATCTCGTGGTTCGTCTCTGGCACGCGCCCTACCGTAAGGCTTGCGCCCGACAATCACGGACCTGACGCCGCACGGCGGCGCGCTCGCGGGGGGACGTCACCGGCGTGTCTCGACGGACCCGGGAAACCGATCGTACGGCCCGCCGCGGGCCCTGCCGGTGAAGATCAGGCGATCACCGGGTTCAGGGCGGTTGCGCCCGTGACGGCGCCTTTGACGGTCCGTCTCCGCGGCGGCCGTGAGCAGGGCGAGCGCCACTAGAATGCGATGACTTCGGGATAAAATGGTCATTCTTTGTCTATTCCCCCACTGTGACATATTTCCGATACTGGTTGCATTTAGTGACTCCCCAAAGATTTCCGGGATGTCGGCGAGAGTGAAATGGTCGCCGAAGTCCGGCGCCTTGAGCTCGTTCCACGCCCTGGACGCTGTCCGGTGTCCGGGTTTCGGACTCGGCGGGGCGGCTCCCACCTGCTTTGTCCGAAACCGTCTGGGCCGTTCTTCCGGCCGTTCGTATTCGTGATACGCGGGAGGCTTAATCCGCTCCTGGGGGGTACTCGTCTGGGTTATCCGGGTAGCGAATGATTTCTTTGGGTAGCACAATGATTCCCGCGGGTAGCAGCCGGAGCTATTGGAGAACACGAGTACGCCGCCGAAAAGGGGACACGACCCGTGATAAGCGTCCTGATCGCTGAGGACATGCACCTCGTTCGTGGAGCGATGGTCGCCCTGCTCTCCGCCGAGCACGACATCAAGGTCATAGAGGAGGTCGGCCACGGAGACGACGTGGTGCCCTGTTGCCTGCGGGCCAGGCCCGACGTGGCACTCATCGACATCGGTCTGCCGGGCACCGACGGCCTGGCCGCGGCCTCCGAGCTCAAGCGGAGCCTGCCCACCTGCAAGACGGTGATGCTGACCGGCCTGGCGACGCCCACCGCGCTGCGGCGGGCCCTGGACGCCGGGGCGCGGGGGTTCGTCGTCAAGGACGCGCCCGCGGGGGAGCTCGCCGACTGCGTGCGCCGGGTGGCCGGCGGCGAGCGGGTCATCGACGCCGAGCTCGCCGTCGCCGCGCTCCACGCCAGGGAGAACCCCCTCACCGCGCGCGAGCTGGAGGTGCTCAAGGTCGCGGCCGAGGGGGAACCGGTCAACGAGATCGCCAAGCGGCTCTTCCTGTCGGGCGGCACGGTCCGCAACTACCTGTCGCGGATCCTCGCCAAGATGGGCGCCCGCACCAGGGTCGAGGCGGTCGCGATCGCCCAGGAGGCGGGCTGGCTCTGGCCGGAGGACGTCAGGAAGATCGGGCTGATCCGTTACCGCACACGTGCCTGATCGCCCTCCGCCGGGGCCGGTCCGCCCCTCGAACCGGCACGCCTCTCAGCGCCGGTCCGCCGGGGCCGTGCCCCGAGGCCCCCCGAGGCCGGTGTGCCGGGCGAAGAAGGCCAGCATGTCGGCCGCCAGGCCGACCGAACGGCTGACCGCCCTGGAGCCGTGCCCGACGTCCGCCTCGTGGCGCAGCAGGATCGGCCGGGAACCCGAGGTCGCCCACTGCAGCGCCGCGCACATCTTGCGGGCGTGCAGGGGATCGACGCGGGAGTCGCCGCCGAACGTGGTCAGCAGCGTCGCCGGATAGTCCACCCCCTTCCCGACCCGGTGATATGGGGAGTAGCCGAGCAGCCAGCCCAGCTGTTCGGGGTCGTCGGCCGAGCCGTACTCCGAACGCCAGGAGGGGCCGAGCCCGGAGCGTTCGTAGCGGACCATGTCGAGCAGCGGGGCCGAGCAGACCGCGGCGGCGAACAGCTCGGGGCGCTGCGTCAGCGCGGCGCCGACCAGCAGGCCGCCGTTCGACTCGCCGCAGGCGCCCAGTTGCCCGGCGGTGGTCCAGCCGTCCGCGATGAGCCGTTCCGCCGCCGCGGCGAAGTCGTCGAAGACGTTCTGCTTGCGGTCGAGCATGCCCGCCCTGTGCCACTCGGCGCCCTCCTCCCCGCCGCCCCGCACCTGGGCGAGCGCGAAGACCCCGCCCGCCTCGACCCAGGGCAGCACGTAACCGGAGTAGGAGGGGGCCAGCGGGCGGCCGAACCCGCCGTAGCCGTACAGGATCGTCGGCCGGGGGCCCGTACCGGGGCGGGCGAGCACGACCATCCGCACGGGGGTGCCGTCCGCCGAGGTGTAGACGATCCGGTGGGTCTCGAGCTCGGGCACCTCGACGGCGCCGGGCACGGCGGCCCAGAGCGAGGTGCGCCCGGTGCGCGCGTCGTAGCGGTGCACACCGCCCGGGGTCACGCTGTCGGTGTAGGTGAACCAGACCTCGTGCCCTCCCCCGGGACGGGTGGACATCCGCCCCGCCGAGCCGAGTCCGGGCAGCGGCACCCGGCCGAGCCGCTCGCCGGTGGCCAGGTCGTGGACGCTGATCTCGCTGGTCGCGTGCCGGGTCCAGCCGATCAGCAGGACCGAGCCGTCGACGACCGCGAAGTCGCCGATCACCGCCTCGGGGTCGGAGGCGACCAGGTCGCTCCAGTCGCCGGGCTCCGGCCGCGCCGGGTCGGCGACGCACAGGCGTCCCCTGGGCGCGCCCAGGGTGGTCAGGAGGTACAGCCGGCCGTCGGGGCCGACGGCGGGCACCGTCACCGTCCCCGACCCCTCCTGGATCACCCGCAGCCCGGGACTCTCGGGGGGCGAGACGGACAGGTCGGCCAGCCAGAGATCGTTGCCGCCGGGGGCCGCCGCCGAGACCGTCAGCCAGCGGCCGTCGTGGCTGATCCCCAGACCGTAGGACCGCTCCCCGGCGAGGATCACGACGTCGTCCTCGGCCGGCGTGCCGAGCCGGTGCAGGCAGACCCTGCGGGCGCGAACGTAGTAGAACGCCTTCCCGTCCGGCAGCCACGCCACCGGCGCGTAGCGGCAGCGGTCGATCGGCCCGTCGACGATCCGCCCGGTGCCGACGTCCATGACGTACAGCCGCGCCTGCTCGTCGCCGCTCCTGGACAGCTGGTAGGCCAGCAGGCGGCCCTCCAGATCCGGCTGCCAGTGGTCGAGCGTGGTCAGGCCGTCCGGGTCGGCCGCCCCCGGGTCGATCAGCACCCTGTCCGCCCGGCCGGGATCGGAGAGGTGGAGGACGGGGTGCTCCTGCGCGGCCGTACGGCGCAGGAAGAACCGGCGTTCTCCCCGCCAGAGCGGCGGGCCGATCATCCCGGCGCCGCTGAGCCCAGCCACCCGGGCACGCCACTCCTCGCGTCCGGGCAGCGTGTCCGCGTGGCCGCGCCACAGCTCGTCCTGGGCGGCCAGCCAGCCGAGGGTCCTCGGGTCGCCGGAATCCTCCAGCCACCGGTAGGGGTCGGATACGGCGCGGCCGCCCAGGTGGTCGACGACCGGTTCCCGTTCGGCGGGGGGATAGATCATGACACCGGCTCCTGTATGTCCGAGGGGTTCCAGTGGCCGGCCAGCTCCGCGTACGGCGGGCACGAGGCGAGCAGTTCCTCGTGCGTTCCCAGCCGGACGCTCGTGCCGTCCATGACGAGGATCCGCCGCGCCCGCAGCGCCGAGGTCAGCCGGTGGGCGACGACCAGCAGCGTGCCGCCCCTGCGGGCGAACGCCTCCTCGGCCGCGGCCTCGGCGACCGGGTCCAGGTGGCAGGTCGCCTCGTCGAGGATCACCAGGCGGGCGGGGGACAGGTAGGCGCGGGCCAGGGCGACCAGCTGCCGTTCGGCCGGCGACAGCAGTCCCGGGTGGATCTCGGCGGAGTGGCCGCCGAGACGCTCGACCAGCGCGGTCAGGCCGACCGCCGCCACCGCCTCCCGCACCGAGGCCTCCAAAGCCTCCACAGCCTCCGGGGTCTCCGGGGAAGCCCCGGCCAGGTAGGTCAGGTTCTCCGTCAGCGAGCCCCGGAAGACGTAGGCCTCCTGGGGGATCAGCACCCGGCTCGCCGGGTCCAGCCGGTCGGCGGGGACGCCGCCGACCAGGACCTCTCCCGCGCCGGGACACAGGACGCCGGTGACCAGCGCGGTCAGCGTCGACTTGCCGATGCCGCTGGGGCCGACCACGGCGACGTGGTCGCCCTCGGGAACGGACAGATCGAGATCGGAGATCACCGGCTCGGCGTGCGGCCCGTAGGCGAACGTCACGCCGCGCAGCTCGATCCCGGCGTCCGCCGGCGGCCGGCGCGGGGGAGCGGGGCGGGCGGGCTCGCCGGACCGGAGGAGGCGATCCAGCGCGACCCGCAACCGCACTCCGCTCATGCCCAGTCCCTGCACGAGGTTGCCCAGGGCCGGGGCCAGGGACTGCGTGACGTAGACCAGGGATCCGAGGATCACCCCGGCCCCCGCCCCGTGGCGCAGCAGCCAGGGCGTGCCGGCCAGGATCAGCAGCACCGGCAGCCAGCCGCCGACCGCCAGCGACGCCGTGCGCAGCGCGGTCACCCGGGCGAGGGCGCGCCCCGCCTCCGCCTGCCGCGTCACCTGGCGGCCCACGGTGGCGGCCACCCGCTCGGTGGCCCGGCACGCGGTGATGTCGCGGAGTCCCTCCGCCATGGCGGCGAGCGACTCGGCGGTGTGCTCGTCGGTGACGATGAAGTCCCGCTGCCGCCGGGCCAGCGCGGGCAGCGACAGCAGGAAGAGGCCGAGCCCGGCGGCGAACGGCGGCAGGACCAGCACGAGCACCTGGGGAACGAGGGTGCCCAGGCCCAGCACGACGCTCACCACGGTGAAGGCGAAGGACCTGACCACCGTGATGACCGAGGCGAGGGCGTCACGGGCGAGCTCGACCTGGAGGTTCGACCGCGCGACCGCCGCCGCCCCCGGCCCGTGCCCCTCCGCGGCCGAGCGGCGCAGCGCGCTGCCCACGACGTGGTCGAGCAGCTCCTCGCGGAACGGCTCGACGATCGAGCCGACGGTGAGCACGACCTGGCGCGCGCCGGCCGCGGCCAGCAGCCAGGCGCCGCCGAGGACGGCCAGCCAGGCGAAGCCGGTGGCGATCCGGCCGGCGGCGAAGCCCTCGTCGATCGCCCGCGCGACGGCCAGGCCGACCACGAGGGCGGGCGCGGTCTCCGCGACGGACCACAGGCCGAGCCTGAACAGCAGGCGGGGGTCCCGCAGCAGTGCCCGGCGGATCGGCCGGTCGGAATGGGGCCGGTCCGGCCGGGCGGCGTGGTGGCGCGTCACGACTTACCCGCCCGGACCGCGGCTTCCGCCCGGGAGGCGGCGTCGGCCTGAGACGCCTCGCCGTCTCCCCGGGACGCGGCGTTCCCGGCGGCGCCTTCAACGGTGCCGTCCCCAACGGTGTCCTCATCGGGCGGGGCGGCCTGGAAGACGGCCCGGTAGGCGGGATCCCGCCACAGCGCCGTATGGCTGTCGTAGGCGCGTACCCGGCCGCCGTCCAGCCAGATCACCCGGTCGGCCGCCGCCGCGGTCGCGGCCCGGTGCGCCACGATCAGGCGCGTACGGCCGCGCAGCTCGCCCGCCAGCGCCCGGCCGACCTGCCGTTCGGTGACGGTGTCCAGGCTGGAGGTGGCGTCGTCCAGGACGAGCAGGCGTTCCCCGTGCGCGAAGGCCCTGGCCAGGCCGATCCGCTGCCGCTCCCCGCCGGACATCGGGGCCCGCCGGAGCGGGGTGCCGTATCCCAGCGGGAGCCTGCGGACGAAGGCGTCGGCGCACGCGGCGCGGGCGGCCTCACGCACCGCCGCCGGGGCCGGATCGCCGAGGCCGAGGCCGACGGCGTCGGCGACGGTCTCGCCGACCAGGACGGGGCGTTCGAAGGCGTGGCCGACGGCCTCGCCCAGCGCCCGTGACGACAGGTCGGGCAACGGCACGCCGTCGAGGAGGACCTGGCCGCGCTCGGGGTCGACCAGGCGCCCCGCGAGCGCGGCGAGCAGGGACTTGCCCGTGCCGGACCGGCCCACCACGGCGACCGACGATCCGCCGGGAACGACCAGGTCGAGCCCGGCGAGGACGCCCGAGGTGACGCCGCGCAGCTCCAGCGTGCCCGGCCCCGGAGGCAGCGGCAGGTCACCGTAGGCCACCGGCGGCTCGGCGGCCACCTCGACGAGGCGACCGGCGGCGGCGCGCGCCCTGGCCAGACGGCTGACGTATCCCAGAGCCGAGCCCAGACCGGCGCCGAGCACGACGTAGCGGGCGGCGGCGTACAGCTCGCCCGCGGTGAGGTCGCCGGCCGCCAGCCGCAGCCCGCCCACGCCCAGCACGGCGACCTCAAGCAGCGGCACCACGGCGCCCGCCCGCACGCCGGCCCGCGCGTTGGCCCGCCACATCTCCATGGCGTGCAGGCGCAGCCGGGGCAGGGGGGCCAGCACCCGTTCCCGCTCCCGCTCCTCGGTGCCGGCCGCCGCGATCGTGCGCGCCCCCGCGAGGGCGTCGACCAGGCGGGCCGCGATGTCGCCCTGCGTGCGCTGGTAGTCACCGGCGAGAGAGGTGGTCGTGTGGAGGAAGGCGCGCAGTACGAGCGCGATGAGCGCGAGGCCGGCGAGCAGTGTCAGGGCCAGCCAGGGGTCGATGAGGACAAGCGCCACGACGCCGCCCGCCGTGGGGACGACCAGCGTCGCCCCGGTGACGACGGACTCGGGGGCGCGTCCGATCTCCTCGGCGTTGACGCCCAGCCGGGTGACCAGGTCCCCTTCGGGAAAGCGGCGGGTCATCGCGGGGCCCGCCCCGAGCACGTGCCGCAGGATCCGGACGCGGAGCCACCGGGTGGCCCGCGCGCCGCTCTCCCCCGAGGCCCGGACCCCGACGACGTCGCAGACCGCGATCAGTGTCACGACGGCCGCGCAGACCCCGAGCCAGGTACGGCCCGCGGGCCCGGCCGCCACGAGACCGTCGACCGTCCTGCCCAGGACAAACGGGAGGGCCAGCTCCGCCAGGGCGCCGGTGACGGAGGTGAGCACCAGCACGCCCAGCCAGGGGCCGCTGTGCCGTACGGTCCGCGCCACCAGCTGATCCGCCGTCCGCACCGCTCCTCCTTCGCAGCCGCTCCTTCGCGGAGAGCCTGTCGCCGTGAAACGGACGATGCCCGGGACGGCTGCCGTCGCCGGCCGTCCCGGGCATCGGGTTCACCTAGTGGCAGAGCACCAGGCTGAGGTTGCTCGGCGTGTGGGACTCGCAGCCGAGGACGGTCAGGGTGCTGCCGCCGCCACCGCCGCCGGGGCCGCCGCCGCCGGGGGTCTCCAGGGTCTGCAGGTCGAGAAGAACCATTTCCTTACCTCACTTCTTGTCTTGGAACGGGAATCGTCAGTGGCAGAGCACGAGGCTGAGGTTGCTCGGCGTGTGGGACTCGCAGCCGAGGACGGTCAGCGTGCTGCCGCCGCCACCGCCGCCGTGGCCGCCGCCGGGGGTCTCCAGGGTCTGCAGGTCGAGAAGAACCATGGTGTTACTCCGCTTCTGGTGAGCTGGAAGGAAAGGAGGGAGGGACTAGTGGCACAGCACCAGGCTGAGGTTGCTCGGCGTGTGGGACTCGCACCCGAGGACGGTCAGCGTGCTGCCGCCGCCGCCACCGCCGTGGCCGCCGCCGGGGGCTTCCAGGCTCTGGAGATCGAGAAGTACCATGTTGTTCACACCTCCTTCGAAGGCTCGTGGGAGTGAAGCCGCTCGGCGGGTTCACACACAGGCGGTGCCGTGGACAGCGCGCCTGTGCCGCCGGGCGGTCCGGTAAAGGGGAGGAACACCGGCCGCTCGTCCAGCGCGGTGCTCATCGCGAACAGGACTCCGGCCGTGCCGGTCGCGAAGTCCATGGAGAGCCGCAGCAGCTGGTCACCGGGGAAGGCCAGGCCACCGCCGTACGGCAGTGCGTGCCACCCCAGTCCGTGAAGCTGCTCGGCCAGGCCGGTGCCGGCACCGGAGGCGCCGGGGGTCCATCGTCCGGAACCGAGGAGCGCGATCATGCCGCTCCGTCCCGTGAAGAGGCCGGGCTGGACGTAGAACCCGCTCCGGGTGACGAGCCCGCAGCCGTCCAGCGCCCTGCGGAAGCCCTCGTCCTCGCGGTGGGCCAGGTAGCGGGCCAGCACCAGGGCGATGCCGGCGGAGCCCTCGTCGAGGTAGGGCAGGATGCGCCAGCCCTGGGTGACCTGCAGGGAGCCGTCCTCGTTCCAGGTGCACCGCCGCAGGTCCTGCCGGAGCGCGACGGCCGCGCCGTCGAGCAGCGCGGTGTCGCCGGTCCGTTCGTAGGCGTGCAGGAAGAGCAGGGCGGGCCCCGAGGAGCCGTACATCAGCCCGGCGCGGGGGTTGGTCCCGCCGCTGATCTCCGGCACGTCGTCGGGGCCGCCGAGCCTGTCGGCGCAGATGCCCGTGATCCGGTGCGCCAGCTCGGTGAGCGCGGTCTCGCGGGCCGTTTCGCCGAGGTGGAACAGGGTGAGCCCGAGGCCGGACAGGCCGCCGAACAGGCCCTGGTCCAGCGCCTCCCACCTCTCCCGCAGGCACCGCTCGACGATGTCGAGCGCGTCCTGGCGGTGCCCGAGCTCCGCCAGCACGTAGGCCACGCCGCCGAGCCCGTCGTAGAGGCCGACGCCCGTCCCCCGCGCGGGATCCAGCGCCCTGCGGCGCAGCCACTCCTCGTGCTCGGGGAAGCGGCCGGCCCCGGCGCGCTCCAGCGCGTAGAGCACGCCCGCCGCGCCGTAGGCGAAGGTGAGGCCTCCGCCGGGGCGGAACTGGGCCACGTCGCCGGGGAAGAGGCGGTCCTCGCGATCGGGGGTGGCGCTCGCCAGGATCGCCCTGGTCATCGCCTCCCGGATCTCCGGCCAGCCGTCGCGTCCTGGCCGGGGAATCCGGGGAGCCGTCACCGGCTGCGCGCCCACGATGGTCCGGACCGCCTCCTCGATCACCTCCGTCGGCACGGGGAAGGTCTCCGTGACGAGCTCGGCCAGCTGGAGGATCTTGGACCGGTCGAGCGGAAGCATGATCGTGAGCTGGGGGGCGAAGAGCCCGAGGCACAGGCACGCCAGGGCGTAGGCGTCGATGTCGACGCCCTGCCGTCCGGGCGGCGCGCCGAAGGCCGGGTGGCCGAGGGCGGCGCGGCCGCGGTCCTCGGCGAGGGTGGCCACCTCGTAGTCGATCAGGACGAGGCGCTCGTCCTCGGTGACGAGGATGTTGTTCGGGTGCAGGTCGCCGAAGACCACGCCGCGCTCGTGCAGCGACTCCACCGCCCGCCTGACCTTCGGGAGCACGCCGAGCACCCACGAGGTGTAGCCGGCGAGGGTCTCGTCGTCGTGATCCGCCCTGGTCAGGGGATACTTCCTCACCAGGAGCCGTTGCAGCGGGTTGCCGTCGACGAACTCCTGCACCAGGAAGTGGTGGTCGCCGAGCGTGAAGTAGTCGATCAGCGCGGGCACCGCGTCGAGCCCGGCCAGCCGCTTCAGCATGTCGCGCTCGTGCGCCAGCCGCGCCACGGCGTCGCGTCCCGCGGCGTCGAGGCCGGCGTGCGGACGGCCCTCCTTCAGGACCACCCGCTCGCCGGTGCGCAGGTCGCGCCCGAGATACACGCCCCCGCCGTTGGAGAACTGGATGACGCTCTCGATCCGGTACGGCAGGTCGTTCGTCGTGACCGTGTTGCGGGCCGCGAGGTGGGGTTCGAGGAACTCCGGCAGCGTCACCCACGAGGGCACGCTGAAGGCGGGTTCCCGGACGTCGGGGACGAGACGCCCGTCGCCGTCCTCGACCGCCAGCACCAGCTCGCCGTTGTCGCCCACGCAGTGCCGGGGGACGAAGCCGCCGTACCTGACGAACAGCGGGCCCTCGCCGTAGCGCAGGTCGCTGAGCACGTAGGGGCCCTCGACGCCGCGCAGCAGCTCGTCGAGCTCCTTCAGCGTGAGTTCGAGCTGGGCGTCGTCCACGGGGTAGATCGTCACGAGCTTGCCGCTGGAGCCCCGGGCGGCGGCCTTGGAGTTCAGCATGGTCATGACCGGCAGGCTGCGCAGGAACTTGAACGCGATGCCCCGCGGCACGCAGTAGTCCCAGACGACGTCGAGAGCGCGCTCGGCGTCGCCGGCGCACGCCGACACGTGGATCTTCCACCCCTGGGCGGGCGTCCGCCCGCCGAGGGGCGCGTAGTGCATCCAGGTGTCGCTCGCCTGGTGACCCCAGCCGTCCGGGACGTCCCGGACGGCCTGTGGGAAATCGGGGTGTTCGCCCCGGCGGCCGTCGAGGGTGTCGTAAAAGAGCCGATCCGCGAGGCAATAAAGCTCATAGTGGGCATTCACGGCAATCTCCCTGCTGTCTTCCAGAAGAGAGAATTCCGGATAACCCGAGAAATGACTAGTTACAAACTCCACGAGTCGCGTATGTAAAACTCACAGGTTTAACCGTGAGAGTATGCGTCACCTGGGCATTCACAGCATAAGTGAAAGTTATTCAGAAAAGCGGTGTGGCACTTCGGCGATCAGCCGGAACCAGCCGTCCTCGCCGGTCGTGGCCCGCACCGTGCCGCCGAGCCCGGCCACGCGGTGGCGCAGGTTGTCCAGGCCGTCGCCCGGCCGGCCCGGCGTCTCCGGGCCGGGCGCGCCGTCGTTGGCGACCGTCAGCCGCAGCCGGCCGTCCCGCTCGGTCAGCTCGATCACACACCTGCCGGCCGTGCTGTGCCGCAGCATGTTCGTGACACCCTCGCGGACCACGGTGCCCAGCACCGCGCTCACGGTCCTGGGCAGCCCCGCGGGCTCGATCCGGACCGAGCAGTCGATCCCGAAGCTCGCCAGGAGGGCCTCGGCCCGTGCGCTCTCCCCCTGCAGCGACAGCTGACGGTTGCCCTTCGAGACGTGACGTACGGCGTGCGCGGCGTGCCGTACGGCCTGGAGGGCCTCGCCCAGTTCGCCGCGAAGGTGGGCGTCGCCGGCCGCGCGTCGGTAGGCCAGCTCGCTCTTGATCGACGCCAGCCACAGCCAGTGCCCCACGAGATCGTGCACGTCGCGGGCGAGCTCCTCCTGGGCCAGGGTGACGGCCCTGTCACGTTCGGCGCGGAGCCGCCGGATCCGGAGCGCCAGGACGATCGTGATGCCCAGCGAGACCACCAGGACTCCGGCCGTGATCGCCACCATGGCGTACAGCTGGTGCGGCATCGGCCCACTCTCACTGGATGGGGCGTATACATGGCAGTAAAGTCAAAAAAACGTTTAATTGTCAATGAATAAGGACGATACGCCGCGGCGGTCGGCGGCCGAAAGAATGACGTCGGGTCGTTACGTGTTATGGCTCCCATAACACGGCCCAATATCATGCTTAATCGCCGGGGATCAGGGAGATTGCCGGAACGCCGGTCCCCGCGGTGTGAGGGCCGGAGCCCGGGGTCAGCGCAGCAGCGAGGGCAGCGGGTTCAGCAGGTAGGCGCCGTAGACCAGCGCGGCACCGGCGACCAGCAGGAAGAAGAAGATCCAGAAGCCGGCGGGCAGGAAGGTCAGCCTGGCGAGCTGGTCGGCGTCGGAGTCGGGGGTGCGGCTGTGGCGGCGCTTGCGCCGAAGCTCCAGGATCGGCCTGATCCCGCCGAACAGCAGGAACCACACGGCCAGGTAGGCGAGGACCGCGTCCATGTCGGGCGCGGAGTACCAGGTGAAGGCGAAGATCGCGCCGCCGGTGGCCAGCAGGCTCACCACGCCGAACAGGTTGCGGATCAGCAGCAGCATGCAGAAGAGCAGCCCGATCATGATGGTGATCAGCACCGTCACGTAGCCCGCCGAGGTCAGCCACGCGCCGCCGAGCCCCAGCAGGGACGGGGCGACGTATCCCGCGGCGGCGGTCAGCACCATGCCCGGCCCCGTGGGCCTGCCCCGGGTCAGCGTGACGCCCGAGGTGTCGGAGTGCAGCCGGATGCCCTGGAGCTTGCGCCGGGTCAGCAGCGCCATCAGCGCGTGCCCGCCCTCGTGCGCGATCGTGATCAGCCCCCGGGAGAGCTGCCACGAGGTGGACCACACCACCACGGCCAGGGCGGCGAGCGCGGACAGCAGCACGACCCACGCGGGCGGCCCCGCCTGGCTCTTGGTCAGAGTCACCCAGACCTCGGACAACGATTGTCTCTCCTTCGCGGTGTCGGAGCAAAGCGTCCCATGACATCCGGTGTGCTGGCGATAAAGTCGCGACGCGCGGACCCGGTTGCGGGGGCGGCGGGGCGGGAGTCCATCCGGTACGGGCGTCCCGGCGTGCCGGCCGGCCTCGGCGAACGGCCGCCGAACTTCGCGCGCCGTACCCCCGGGCGTCTTCCCCCGGCCACCTTCTGCCCCGAACCTGGAGCTCCCGGTTATGCGCGGGGCGCACCGGATCGGAGCGCGCCCGTCCGGGGCCGTCCACGGGCGGGTGACTCGGACCCTGCCGAAGGAGATCGACGACGTGTGGGGCATTTCCAGCCGCTCTCGACCCTCCCGTCCGATCCCGCCGCCGCTTACACTCGGTCATCGGAAATATCCGGGATCGGGGGATTCGTGTGAACGATCGGAACGCCGCGCTCATCAGGGCCTTCTACGGTGCCTTCGCCCGCCGCGACGTCGACACCATGGAACACTGCTACCACCCCGAGGTCACCTTCGGAGACCCGGTCTTCCAGGAACTGGAGGGCCGCGACAGGGTCATGGGCATGTGGCGGATGCTCCTGGGCCGCAACGGGGACATCGGGGTGAACCTCCGGGACGTCACCGCGCGGGAGCACGACGGCGCGGCGCACTGCACCGCCCGTTACACCTTCGGCGGTACGGGCAGACCGGTGGTCAACGAGATCGACACCCTGTTCAGGTTCGAGGACGACCTGATCGTCCGGCACCATGACGAATTCGACTTCAAGCGCTGGTCCAGGATGGCGCTGGGCAGGCCGGTCGGCCTGCTGTTCGGCTGGACGCCCATGTTCCGGGCGACGATCCGGGGCAGGGCGATGCAGTCGCTGGAGGACTTCATGAAGGCCGGATGAGGAGACGGATGTGGCTGATCGGCGAGTGCGGGGCGTGCGGAGCCTGATGCGCGGACGTTCCGGTGGTGTCCCCGACTCCCCGGAACGGTCGATGGATCCCCGCTCGGCGGACGAGAAGCAGGCGCCGCCCCGCTCACACGTCATCGACAGCGCGATCTACGTGAACGGATACAGGGACGTCACCCCGGGCTCGCTGCCCGAGGCCTTCGAGTTCCTGAAGAAGACGCCGGACAGCATGGCCTGGATCGGCTTCTACCGCCCCGAGGAGGCGGTGATCCTCAACGTCGCCGAGGAGTTCGACCTGCACGAGCTCGCCGTCGAGGACGCCATCGTCGCCCACCAGCGGCCCAAGGCCGACCGCTACGGCGACACGCTGTTCGTGGTGCTGCGCCCCGCCCGGTATGTCGACGAGGCCGAGGAGGTCGACTTCGGCGAGCTGCACGTCTTCGTCGGCCGGAACTTCGTGATCACCGTACGGCACAGCGAAACGCCCGACCTGTCGCAGGTCCGCAGGTGGATGGAGAGCGACCCCGACCTGCTCGCCCAGGGCCCGCAGGCGGTCTTCTACGCCATCCTGGACGCGGTCGTCGACGGATACGCGCCGGTGGTCGCCGGCCTGCAGAACGACATCGACGAGATCGAGGTCGAGGTCTTCGGCAACCGGCCGGGCGTCTCCCGGCGCATCTACGAGCTGTCGCGCGAGGTGATCGAGTTCCAGCGGGCCACCCAGCCGCTGCTCGCCATGATCGAGGGATTCATCGCGGGGGCGGCCAAGTACGGGGGCGACGAGGAGGTGCAGAGACGCCTGCGCGACGTCGCCGACCACGCGATCACCGTGGCCGAGCGGGTCAGCGGCTTCCGCCAGATGCTCCACGACATCCTCGTGGTCAACTCGACCATGGTCGCCCAGGCGCAGAACGAGCACATGACCGACCTCACCGAGGCCAGCAACGCCCAGAACGAGGAGGTCAAGAAGATCTCCGCCTGGGCCGCGATCCTTTTCGCCCCCACCCTCGTCGGCACCATCTACGGGATGAACTTCGACGTCATGCCGGAGATCCACTGGACCTTCGGCTATCCGTTCGCGGTCTTCCTGATGGCGGCCGTCTGCGTGACCCTCTATGTGGTCTTCAAACGCCGCGACTGGCTGTAGGGCTGTTCCCCGCCGCCTTGACTGGGCGTCCGCCACGCCGCGCGTCCCAGGCGGTCTTTCAGAGCGTCTGAAAATAGAAGCGGTAGGCGCTGCCGTCGTGCAGCATCGCCGCCCGGCCGACGTCGCTGGAGGCCGGGTAATCCTCCAGCTTCAGCTGGGGAATCGAGTTGTGGCCGTACTGGTACTCGTGCGCGGCGGCGTTCCACGCCCCCTGCGAGATCCTGTCGTTGCTCCCGTAGTGGAAGGCGTAGATGCGGTACGTCGTGCCGTCGTGCAGCATCGTCCAGCGTGACCAGTCCGTGTCCGGCGGGAAGCCGGTGACCCGGAGGACGGGGATGTGGTCGCCGTACGCCCAGCGATAGGTCGACGTTCCCGGAACGTGGACGAACTGGTAGAGGGTGGTGGGGTCGCCGATCCTGCGCAGGTAGGCGTGGGAGGCCTCGCCGCTGTGCAGCAGCGAGATGCTGCCGCTGTCGGCGTCCGCGGGGGCGTTCGTCAGCGTGAGCACGGGGATCGAGTCGTGGCCGTAGGCGTAGGACGTGCCGTTCCAGGCGAACTGGTAGAGGGTGTCGCGGCTGCTGCCCCGGAAGGCGTAGAGACGGTAGGCGCTGCCGTCGTGCAGCATCGACCAGCGCCGGAAGTTGGTGTCCGACGGCGCGCCGGTGATCGGAATGTTGGGGATCGAGTCGTAGCCGTACCGGCAGGTGTCGCTGCCGGGTGCCCAGGCGCCCTGATTGATGGAAACCATCGACCGGCCCTTCGTGCGTGGAGCGAAACGATTGACGTGACGCGTGCTTTGCCATGAGACGGTAAGGCAATCCCGTGGTTTCCGGCGGCCAAATCGTGTCGCACTTTATGACGAATTTCGCCCGCCTTTTTGGTGGCGGAGTGCGCGAAACTTAAATGAAGGTCCTCTGGGCGCCTTTAAGGGTATTGTCGGATTTATCAAGACAATTACCGCTAGATAGGGCGATAGCGGGATATGCCGAATATGCGATCGATGTACGGCGGATGGCCGGGTGTCCGTCCTCGGTCGCCCGGTAGGCCGTGCCGCATCCGGTCACGGGCCCGTGCCGTACCCGCCCTCGTGCTCTGCCCGCCCATGGGAAAGCCCCGGGCGCGCGGCCCGAGGCTCCGCCGCCGAAGCTCAGCCGAGCTTGGCCAGGATCAGATCGAGCTTGCCGTCCATGGAGTCCATCCGCACCTCCATCGAGCCCATGCGGCCCTCCAAGGAGTCCATGCGCCCTTCCACGGAGTCCATCCGGCCCGCCAGACTGTCCACCTTGGTCTCCAGCCCGTCCACCTTGGTGGCGAGCGCGGAGAGGTCCTCCTTGGTGGCCATCCTGTTCATGATCTCTTCGAACATGGGGGCGGTGTGCGTCATGACCTCCTCCCGGATGATCGCGGGGAGATCGGCCAGCGTCTCCTTGATGTCGGCCAGATCCGAGCCGGTCCTGAAGGCCCAGGACTCCAGATCCGTCACACGCTGACCGATGCTCTTCGTCGCCACGCCGGGCGTCGAGATCGCCCTGTTCCCGATCTTCCGCAAAGCTATCGACGACGACCGGTGCGCCGACAACTCGGCACAAGGTACTCAAGATCGAGGATGCTCTCCACGCCGACAACGGCTCAGCGGCCGTCGTGGCCTACGCGACCAAGTTCATTGGTGACCCGAATTTCGGCGACTACGAACACCTTCGCCGGTTCGGCGACGTAGCCCGCAAGCTCACCGCCAACGTCGCCGAAGGGATCACCTGCTCCGGCTGTGGCCGCGATCCGCGGTACCCGTTCTGTGCTGCTGACATCGAGGGCCTCTGATGAGGGCCGCAGGGAACGAGCTGCCCCCGATGCGCACCCACCTTGTGGGCCACGACCTGTGGCTTTACCTTGGGGTCCTCATCACCCCTATGAGGGGTCGCAACATGGAGTGCGCGAACACCTCATACGTGTCGGTTTCGTCCTCATCATCCCTGTGAGGAATCGCAGCAACAAACCGAACAGTTGGCTCAGGGCGTAGCTGAGCGAACCAAACGTCATGCCGAATTTCGGCAGGAGGTATACGGAGACCTCAACGCGGATTCCACCTCAGCCCTGGTCCATTGCCTCATCCGGGGACGTCAACTGGTCGGCCTGCCCCGCCGGTCACCGACCAGTGGGACGTCGTCATGTCCGGCTCAGGCAGACATCGGAAGCGCATCCTCAAGATCCCGCGCACCCGGCGCACGCATACGGTCGAGCAGCTTGACCACCTTGCGGAGATCCCGGACGGCATAGGCGTTCACGGCCACGGCGTCGGGCACGATGCCGAGCGCCACCTCTGCCGCGGCCTCGGCCTCGCCCGCCGTCGCGTGGGCATGGGCCAGGCATGCCCCGTACCAGGCGCGGTCACGTCGGTAGGACTCCGGAAGCTCCGACAACCCCCGTTCAAGGAACGGCACCGCCCGTCGGCCGTCGCCGAGTTCCAGCTCGGCCATGCCTCGCTGCATGAGGAACCAGCCCTCCCCGTAGAAGTACATCCACGGCGGTTCGTCGTCTGGACGCTCAGCCGCGCTCTTGATGAGGTTCTCGGCCTCCCCAAGCAGGGACCTCGCGGCCTGCCCCTCGCCCAGCTGTGCGTGTCCCCGGGCGGCCATCTGGGTGGCCATGCCCTGGACACCGAGGGTCGTACGGCCGTCATGCCAGCGGGACGCCTCGGCCAGCCGTACGCAGCGTTGAGGGTCTCCGACGCTCCATGCCAGATGCGCCCGCATGTTCAGCGTCGTGGCGGCCAAGGCGGCGTCTCCGGCCTCCAGTGCCCAACTATGGGAACGGTCGTACCACGCGAGTGCGGCGGCCAGATCACGGGAGTCTTGGCACATCCATGCAAGGAACTGGGCGTACTGGGCGACCATGCTCACCATTCGGTCACCCAAGGGGCCGGAAGTGCCCCGGGCGAGATCGGTGACGGTGGCGAGCTGTGCTCGGACCACGGGCATGAGGGGGCGGCTGCCCAGGGTGTCCTCGGCCCGGCGGTGCTCGGCGAGGCACCGCTCCAGCCACTCGATCGTTTCCAGGTCCACGCGCTGCGGCTCGCCGATCACCTTCGTGATCCGCTCGTACATCTCAGGGGTGGGCACCAGGGACGGGAGCGTGAGAGCCGGAAGCGGCATGTCCGGCGAGTCGAACAACTCCGCCTCGCTCAGCCCGAACACGCGACACAGCAATGTCCGGTACGGCTCGTCCGGCTGGTTGCGCCCGGCCTCGTATGCCTTGATCCGGCGAACGATGGACTCTGCGGACGGCAGATGGGGGTGTTCGCCGGCCACCCCGGTGAGTTCGCGAGCTAGTTCGCGTTGGCTCCACAGCCGATTGCGTCGTTCGATGCGCAGCCGTAAAGCCCAGCCGGGCAAGTCGTCAGCGGCCACGAGCGCACCTCCGCATGGTGGGGACATCCGCCTGTCCCCCAGTGTCTCCTGTGTGCACCTGTGCCGGGCAGGTTACGCAGAGATTGGATGCAGGGAGGAACGAAACAAGCGGGACCCGCAGGCGCTGACACGCCGTACGGGTCCCTTGATCGCATGGAGGTGCGATCCGTGGAAGATGTTAGGACCACCCTGCCCTCATCGAGCATCCCGGGATGGCGGCTGATCATCAGCGACAGAGGCCGGTTCTGGGCTCTCCGGCAGAAGCCCTTCCCCATCGCGGCGATACGTGCCGGAGCCGATTCGGCTGTGGACGCCGACACCTTCGACGAGGTGCGGGCCATGATTGCCCGGCAGGAGGAGATCGCGGAACGGACGGCTTCGTGATCGGGTGCTCCCGCCCGCAGGAGCGGCACCGTGACGGCCAGGCCCACGTCACCGTTCACCGTCGCGTCTGGGACGGTCCCGCCCGCGCCACAGCGGAACAACTGGATCAGGCGTGGCCGGACTGGCTCGTGTTCTACAGCCTTGGCGAGCGCCGTTTCTACGCCATCGCCACCTGGCCGGTTCCCGAACCGCTGACCATCGCCGACGAGTCCGCGGAGAGCTTGCAGGAGCGGATGCGTGAGGCGGAGATGGACTCCGTACGGCGGGCACTCCCCGCACCCCCGCCCCCGGACAGTCGCGGCGGCCTCCGATCCCAGAGGCCCGTCGCCACACCGCATCCCCCGCGCCACCCGTACCGGAGGGTCGCGTGATCACCCCGCGAAGACTGCCCCCCATCGATCCGGGCCTGCTCGCTGAGCAACTGCTCGCGCTGACACAGGCCCATCCCGGCTGGCGTATCTCCTACGACTCCGGCATCCGGGTCTGGAACGCCCTCCGCAGCCCTCTCCCCAACGCGTGGGAAGCGAAGGCGGGCGTCAAGTACATGATCCAGGCGGCCTCTCCCGAGCGGATGGGAGAGAAGCTGACCGAGCAGGCCGAAATTCTGAAGAACCTGCCCGCGCCACCTCCACCTCCCCAGTTTCCCCGCGGCCTCCTGCTGCCCTGAAGCCGGTACGGCGGTGCACCGCCGTACTACTCCGCGTGCGGCCCAGGAGAAGGGGGCCTGGGTCGCACACCCGCGCGGTTCCCGCACGTCCGGGGAAGGGGAACCGCTCACACGCCGGTATCTCACCACCGGCGCCCGTGCCCGCCACAACTCCCACCCATCAATAGGAGACCCGTGCTCCAGATTCCGCTGGCCGTGCTCTACCTCTACGGCGCGCTCAGCTGGCTCACCCTGTTCCTGTGGATCACCGTGAAGGAGCCCCGCTTCACCGAGCGGTTTTTCGTCTCCCAGGCGCGCATTCTCGGAGTCCGGCCCCGTACGGTGTTCGCCACCGCTGTCCTCGGATGCAGCTTCCTATGGCCGCTGACCACCCTGCTGCTCTACATCGACCTCGTCCGGCGCCCGAAGTGACCACTGTGCTCGACCCGCTGCTCAACCTGCTGTGCCTGTACGGCGCTGGCGCCTTCACATGCCTGACCACGGGCGCGCTGTACATCGTCACCACACCGCGCTTCACCCAGCACGTGTTCACCCCGCAGGCCCGGCGCCTCGGCATCCACCCCCGCGTCCTGGTCATGCTGACCGTGATCGGATGCGCCGTCCTCTGGCCGGTGACCGCGATTGTGGTGGGTATCGGCCGGTTGTGGTGGCGGCCGTGAACGACCATGACCTCAAAGTCATCGCCTTACTGGGCATCCTCTACCCGGACTGGCGCTTTGGCGTGGCCGACGCCCCGGGTCTCCCGCGATGGTGGGCGCACCGGGACAGGCCGGTGACCACCGCCCAGCAGGCGGCCGGGGCGCGAACCTCCATCGGCCGCGCCACCCCGCAACGGCTGGCCACCGCACTTGGCCACTACGGCGAGATCATCGGCCGCGTCCGCCAGCGGTAGACCTCGGACGGTTTGCGTCGATCCGCTTCGCGAACCGTCCGGACGCTTCCTCGCCCACACTCACCGGGAGAACCATGAACGCTTTCAAGAGCATCGGCCAGGCACGTAAAGCGGCCGAGACCCACTCGCTGGCTGGTCAGTTGTCCACGAACATGATCGATTCCACTCTGTGCCGGTGTGAAAAGTTCAGTGTGCCTCTCGGATACACGACCTCCACGGCCGCTCCAGTGCAGTCGCCGTTGATGTACAGCCCTGCAATGAACCGCGTGGAGTTGTTATGAGCTGAGAGGCTGCTGATGACATCGAGCACCTGTACGCACTCCTCGTTTGCGGGGGGCTGCACGTGCTCGACGTCACCTGTCTGGTTGTGCTCGGCGTAGAGGTCCAGGGTGGCGACGGCGCCGGCTTCTGAAGCGGCGGCGGTACCACCAGACATGGCAGCCGCCAGTGTCATCGAGGCCAGCAGCGCGATCGTTCTTCTCATGGCGGGTTTCCTTCCTTGGGGATTCACTGCTCGCATGGCCTTCGGGTCATGAGAACCGATCGAATGCTTCAGGTAGGGAAAACGGCGATAAAGGTTGCCTGCGACCCTCCGACGGTGCTTCGTCAGCTGGATCATCCGGCCGATGCAGGGAGCGGCCCTGTCCGTGGTGGGTGACGTCAGCCGGCCCAGCGGGCAGACATGGTGCAGCCTCCGGGAGTTGAGGACCTCCCGGAGGCTGTTCGGTACGGAATCACACGGCTACCGACAGAAGTCATAAGTCCGGGATTGCGGGCGCCGTGGAATCGACGTCGAACTTGTCACTCTACGAAGTTGATCGATTCCACTTCGTGTCGCTTTGAAAAGTTCGCCTTCTTGAACTTCCCTACGACCTCCACGGGCTCACCGCTGCAGTCGCCGTTGCTGTACAGCGCGGCGATGAACCGGCCGGAGTGGTTGTGGGCGGAGTAGGTCTTGAACGCCGAGTCCAGTGTCACGCAGTTCTCTCCCGAAGGCACCTGCACGTGCTCGACGTCGCCCGTCTGGTTGTGCTCGGCATAGAGGTCCAGGGTGACAGGGGCGGAACTGCTCGCGGTGTCGGCGATGGCGGGGGCGGTGGCGGCACTGCCGAGCAGGGTGGCGGCCAGCGCCACCGGGGCTAGGAGTGTGATCGTTCTTCTCATGGGCGGGTTTCCTTCGGTTCGGGGTGCTGCCCACGCAGCCTTTCGCAACAGAGAGTAGTTGTATAAGCACACTCAGCAAGGAAGCGGTAATGTCGCCAGTTGGCCCGCAATTGTGGCCTGCCGGCAACAGCGATTTCTGGACGCGATCCGGTAAGGCGGCCAAGTCGTGGCGACGCCGGCCCTACGGGAACCCTCCTCGGCCGCAAGTCCCTGGGTGCCCGGCCCGCGTTTCCGGCACCTTGCGAACCCGTGGGCTCGCGGCCAGGTGACCTCCAGGCGGGTTCGCCTCGGAAGATCCAGGGTGCATCGCGAGATCTCTGTCACCCCATCCGTCACCTCACCCGCAAGCCACACTCACGAACCTGTAGGTAACGCCACCACTCTCTTGCAGACTGCAGGCGACTAATTACTCTGAGTGATCGATGGATGTGTGCAGTTACTACCGAAGGAACCCTCCCATGAGAAGAACGATCACACTCCTGGCCCCGGTAACAGCGGCGGCCATCTTGCTCACAGGTGCCATCGCCGGCCCTGCGACCGCTGACAGCACCGTCACCCTGAACCTCTACACCGAGCATCACCAGATCGGCGATGTCCAGGAAGTGCCGGTGCCCGCAGACGAGAGCTGTGTGGAGCTGGAGACGACCATCGGCAGTCTCTCGGCCCACAACGAGTCCGAGACCCTGACCGCCGAACTGTATTCCAACAGCTCCTGCACCGGAACTCCCGTAGAAGTCGTAGACCCGCAGGGGAAGGTGGACTTCTCACACCGGCACAAAGTGGGATCTGTCCAGTTTATCCGCAACTGACCTTTCGCCCAAGATCTGGAAACCGGAAAGCCGCCCCCTCCATAAACCCCTCCACCCGATTACCGTTCTGCGCGCCACGGTTCCCCCTGCTCCAACAAAGCACACTTCCCCCTGGTTTTACGTGCCCATAGACACATCCCGGCCATCGAGGCTACATGGCAACCTCCACGGAAGGACATCATTGTGAAAAGATTGATCGGGCTCCTGGGCGTCTTTTCCCTGGCAGTGCTGTCAGCTTTTACGCCCGCCGATGCCGGCGGGAAGGAATCAGGTGGAGCCGACACCGTCCACGCCCTCGGCCTGTCGAGCAAGTCGTCGGGGAACAGTGAGCGCCGGGACCCAGAATTCGTAGAAGACGCCTACGTGGTCAGTATGGGCGACTCCTATATCTCCGGAGAAGGAGGGCGATGGAGAGGGAATGCGTATGGGACGAATAACTTCGATGACAGAGACGCCGTACCGCAAGACGTCGATTTGCAGCAAACCGATCGCACTCGAAGAGGGACAACCCTGAAGAAGATATACGGTAATACTTGGATGTACAAGGATTCTTCTGGAAGGAATCAGCCTGGTTGCCATAGATCCGACGTAGCTGAAGTGTACGGAGCAAAGGACACGACAATAAAAAACCGTCATGGCGCATCCGTGGTTCCTGTGGCGGTGAACCTCGCCTGCTCGGGCGCGACAACTTCGGATATGCGAACTTCATTCAAAGGTGAAGAAACGTCGCAGGTGGGCCAGCTTGAGGGCGTGGCGTCAACCGGTAAAAAGATCAGATACGTCGTACTGTCTATCGGGGGAAACGATCTCAACCTGTCCGACGTTATCAAGTTCTGCGTCGCGGAATACTGGTTGATACACGTTGGCGAGTGCGAGAAAAGGGCCAGCGATTCGGTCAAGCAAGAAAACCTCAACGCCTTGAAGTCGAACCTGAAGAGCCTGCTCAGGAAGATCGATGCCGATCTGAAATTTTATGAGCTAACGCCGGGGTTCGCAAAGTTCATCATACAGGGATACCCGAGGCCATTCGTCACAACGGCACTACTGGGACGGGCCGACGGCCGTGTGCAAAGGATCCATAAGCAAGGGTGCCCATTCACGGATCTGAACTTCAGCGAACTCGATGCTCTCAATCTGAGGATAAATGAGAGCCTGGAGGGCTGGACGAAGGAGTCTGACTTCTGGCCGGCAGGTAGAAAAGGTATCTTCATGAATCTCAGGTTTGCATTCGACAGCCACGAAGTCTGCAACAAGCATACTGTCATCAGCAAGGGGACGGCCACATACGACGGCGTCACAACTGGCGAACCAAACTCGTTTGCCAAAGCGCAGAGTCGCTACGAGTGGGTTCGCTACATCAACCACGCAAACGCAACATCAGAAGAGGGCAACAGCCTAATGCAAGAATCAGCTCACCCCAACTACGAAGGCCAGCTGGTGCTGCAAAAATGCCTCAAGAACGTGATCGGAAAATTCGAGCTGTCCGATGCGTACAAGGTGTACACATGCCACCATGGAGATATCACCTGAAGATCCGGAAAGAACAGCCATCAGCGAGTAAAGCCGAAAAGTGAACCCCGTCCTCACCTTGCTCAACGCACCGCTATCCACCACGGACCGCTCGGCCCGGACGGGAACTGAAGCACAGCGACCGCGGCAGAAGGGCTACTGAGCTCTCCGAGAGACTGGCCTGATCCGCACCGAGCTGGGCATAGACAGCCGAGTCACGAAAGACGAAAAAGAGCCGCCTACCCCCACGGGAGGGTAGGCGGTCTGCGTTGATGTGCTTACTTTGCCTTGCCGTGGCCAGTAGAAAAATGGGCTACGAGACGATTCGCGGCATCTCGCAGTGACGAGCCGCGCGCCTCCGCCGGGCCGCGCGGCTCAGCCGAGCAGTTTGCGGGCGGCGTCCTCTATCTCGGCCTCCGACAGCAGCACGTGCCTGGACGCGTCGCCCAGCGGGATGAAGCTGTCGGCCGAGGTCACCCGGGCGATGCGGCCGGTGAAGCCGCCGTCGATCAGCTCGGCGACGACGCTCTCCGAGACGCCGCCGGCGCGGCGGGTCTCGTCGGCGATCAGCACCTTGCCGGTCAGCTCCGCCGCGTGCAGCAGGTCGTCGACCGGCAGGGGGGAGAGCCAGCGCAGGTCCAGGACCCGGCAGCCGTAGCCCTCGGCGGTGAGCCTGACCGCCGCCCGCAGGCTCATCCGCACCCCGTTTCCGAAGGTCACGATGGTCAGGTCGCGGCCGTCGCCGTAACTGCGCGCCCGGCCGACCGGGACGTGCGTCTCCGCCCAGCGGGCCGGCGGCACGTACGGCGCCAGCCAGCCGCCGTCGCCCTCCTCGAACAGGTCCCGGGTGTTGTAGAGGGCGATCGGCTCCAGGAAGACGCACACGCTGCCGTCGACGCGGGCGGCGGCCAGGCAGGTGCGCAGCATCGAGGCCGCGTCGTCGGGCCGCGCGGGGGAGGCCACGATCAGGCCCGGGATGTCGCGCAGCGCGGCGACGGAGTTGTCGTTGTGGAAGTGGCCGCCGAAGCCCTTCTGGTAGGCGTAGGAGGCGACGCGGACGACCATCGGGTTGCGGAAGGCGCCACGGGAGAAGAACGACAGCGTCGCGGCCTCGCCCCGGATCTGATCGAGCGCGTTGTGCAGGTAGGCGAGATACTGGATCTCGGGCACCGGCAGCAGGCCGGACAGCCCCGCCCCGAGCGCCAGGCCGAGCACGGACTGCTCGTCCAGGAGCGTGTCGAACACCCGGCCGCCGCCGAAGCGCTTCTGCAGCCCTCGGGTGACACCGTAGACGCCGCCCTTGCGGGCCACGTCCTCGCCGAAGACCAGCAGGCCGGGGTGGGCGGCCAGCTCGTCGGCCAGGGTCCGGTTGATCGCCTGGGAGAGGGTCAGCGGCCCCTCCTGCTCCGGAAGCCTGCCGGCGAAGGCCTTCTCCCTGGAGGGGGCCGCGACCGTGCTGGCCTCGGCGACGGCGCGCGGGGTGCGGGGGGCCAGCGGCTCCATGACGTCGGCGGCCGAGCCGAGGCGGGGCCGCCGCGAGCTCTCCAGGGCCATCTTGAACAGGTGCTCCCGCGTCGCCTCGTAGCGCCGCAGCAGCTCGTCCGGGGTGGTCAGGCCCGCCTCGACGAGCAGTCTGGCGGTGGCGACGAGCGGATCGCGTTCCAGGTCGGCGGTCATCTCCCGCTTGGTCCGGTACGACAGCTCGACGTCGGAGCCCGCGTGGCCCATCAGCCTGACGGTCTCGATGTGCAGCAGAGCGGGGGAGCGGTGCGCGCGGACGTGCTCGACGGCCGACCGGGCCGCGTCGTGGACGTCGGCCAGGTCGCAGCCGTCGGCCGCGAAGTAGGTCAGCAGCGGGTGGCGCGCCGCCTCGACCCAGCCCTTCGGCGTCCGCACGCTGATGCCCAGGCCGTTGTCCTCGCAGACGAACAGCAGCGGCAGCGCCATCCCCTGGTAGGAGCCGTAGCCCGCGGTGTTGAGCGCGGACAGCGCGCTGGCGTGGTTGGCCGAGGCGTCGCCGAAGCTGCACACCGCGACCGCGTCGTCCGGCCACGCCCCCCGCAGGCCGAGCTGCCGGGCGCGCTCGATGGCGAAGGCGACGCCGACGGCGCGCGGCAGGTGACTGGCGATCGTGGAGGTCTGCGGGATCACCGCCAGGCGCGGATGGCCGAAGACCTTGTGGCGGCCGCCGGCGATCGGCTCCTCGGCCGCGGCGGTGAGGCCGAGCAGTACGTCGCGCAGGCCCTCCTCGGGCAGCCGTCCGGCCATCGCCGACCTGGTCAGGTAGAAGGCCCCCGAACGGTAGTGCAGGAGCGCGGGGTCGGTGACGCGCAGCGCGGCGGCGACCGCGGCGTTGCCCTCGTGCCCGGCCGAGCCGATGGTGTAGAAACCCTCGTCCTGCTCGCGGAGCCAGCGCGCGGCGATGTCCAGGAGCCTGCTGCCCAGCTGGAACTCGAACAGCTCGCGGCAGCGGGCCCCGGTCAGGGTCGTCCCCTCCCGCACGGGCAGGCGGGGGTCACGCGGGGCCCCGGGAGACAGGGCGGCCACCGCCTCGGTGAAATGGGTCTCGACTGTGTCACGCGCCACAGCCCGATTATGTCCCCATCGACGGCTCCCGCACCGGACCTTGACGGCTTTGGAATCGCACGGACGGTATATGGGGTCGTCACCGAGGGTGAACAAAGGCCTCGTCGAGCGTGTCGCGGAGGCTCCCGGACCCGGAGCACGGGCCGACCGGCGGTGCCGGGGACGAGCGGGCGCCGGGGCGGCCCCTCGCGCGGCGGGCGGCGATGTCTGACGGTTCTCATGACAGATCGTCGGATCCATCAACCCGTGGCCTGGCTCACGCGTCTCCTTGGAGGAACGACGTGGCACCCTCACGCCACGCGCGACCGACGGAAAGGACGGAAGACCCGGATGGCGAAACGCGTTCGTGTCGTCGTGGCGGCGACGCTGGGCGTCGCGACTCTGGCAGTGGCTCCGGCAGTGATCCCGGTCACGGTCCCGGCCGCGGCGGCGTCCACGGCGGCGTCCACGGCGGCGTCCGCGGGGACCGGCGGGGCGGGCCGCGCGGCCGCCCGGGTCGCCGGGGTCGCCGGGGTCGCCGGGACCGCCGGGGCCACTTCCCGGCACAGCCGGATCGTCGGCTTCGGCGCCCGGCCCGACCCGGTCGTCCGGGGCGCCCGGATCGGCGTCCGAGGTCTCCTGCAGCTCGAGACCGGGCACGGGTGGAAGGCCTACCGGGGCCGTAAGGTCTTCGTCGTCTTCCGCGCTGACGACGGCTCCCGGTGGAACGACGTGACCACCGTCCGGACCGACGGGCACGGCCGTTTCGACGTGAAGGTGACCGCCACGCGATCGGGCGACTGGCGCGCCGAGTTCGACGGGGCCGACGGCGTCGACGGCGCCAGCAGCGTCGCCGGCCACGTGACGGTCCGCGGGGCCGGGACCCGATGACCACATGATGGCTTTACGTTAACGATCCCTAACTTTGAACCGCGGCGAACGCCGTACGGGCCATGCTCCGCAGCAACTCGGCCATCGTCTCCCTCGGCAGCTCGCCCGCGCTGTGCGGGGTGGAGTTGAGCAGGCCGAAGACGGCGTGGGTCGCGGCGCGCAGGCGGGGCGGCGGGCACGAGGGGTACAGCTCGCTCAGCACCGTGACCCACTCCTCGACGTAGAGGCGCTGGAGTCTGCGGATCTGGCGGCGGGCCGGCTCCGGGACGTTGCCCAGCTCGCGGTCGTGCACGGTGATCAGCGACGGGTGGCTGAGCGCGAACTCGATCTGGCCGGTGAGCAGGGCGTCCAGGGCCCGCTCCGCGTCGGGGGCCTCGGTCACCCGGCTCGCGCCCGAGGTGTACAGGCGCTCGCTGACGTTCAGCAGCATCTCCGACAGCAGCGCCTCCTTGCCGCTGAAGTGCCGGTAGAGTGCGGGACCCGTCGTGCCGACCGCGCCGCCGATGTCCTCGATGGAGACGCCGTGGAATCCCCGCGCCGCGAACAGGCCGGCCGCGGCGTCCAGGATCTCCATGCGGCGTGCCCCACGAGCGCGGGAAGGGGTCTGAGCAGTCGTCACATCTCGCATGGTAGACGCTGACGTTAATGATGACTAACATCACCAGTGGCGTTAGCGACCGTTAACCCACGGCGACGGAGTCGGACGAGTGCCGGACAAGGGGGCTCGCATGAGTGGCTGGCCGGTGCTGCGAAGCGCCTGCGACCCGGGTGGCGAGAGTTTCAAGGACAACGCGGAGACCAACGAGCGGCTCGTCGCCGACCTCCGGGAGCGGACCGCCGCCGCCGGGCTCGGCGGCCCGGAGAGGTCGCGCGCCAGGCATGTCGCCCGGGGCAAGCTGCTGCCCCGCGACCGCGTCGACGCCCTGCTCGACCCCGGCTCGCGCTTCCTGGAGCTGTCCCAGCTGGCCGCCACCGGGATGTACGGCGACGAGGCCCCCGCGGCCGGGATCATCACCGGCGTCGGCCGGGTCTCGGGCCGCGAGTGCGTGGTCGTCGCCAACGACGCCACCGTCAAGGGCGGCACCTACTATCCGATCACCGTCAAAAAGCACCTGCGGGCCCAGGAGATCGCCCTCCACAACAACCTGCCGTGCCTGTACCTCGTCGACTCGGGCGGCGCCTTCCTCCCCAAACAGGACGAGGTCTTCCCCGATCGCGAGCACTTCGGCCGCATCTTCTACAACCAGGCCACCATGTCGGCGCGCGGCATCCCCCAGATCGCCGCGGTCCTCGGCTCCTGCACGGCGGGCGGCGCCTACGTCCCCGCGATGAGCGACGAGGCGGTGATCGTCCGCAACCAGGGCACGATCTTCCTGGGCGGCCCGCCGCTGGTGAAGGCCGCGACGGGTGAGGAGGTCACCGCCGAGGAACTGGGCGGCGGCGACCTGCACGCCCGGGTCAGCGGCGTCACCGACCACCTCGCCGAGGACGACGCCCACGCGCTGCGGATCGTCCGCGACATCGTGGCCACCCTGGGGCCGCGGACCCCGTCCCCCTGGGACCGGGTTCCCGCCGAGGAACCCGTGCACGACCCCCGCGACCTGTACGGCATCGTCCCCGCCGACACCCGCACGCCGTACGACGTGCGGGAGATCGTCGCCCGCGTCGTGGACGGCAGCCGCTTCCTGGAGTTCAAGGCCGAGTACGGAAGCACGCTCGTCACCGGCTTCGCCCACATCCACGGGCACCCCGTCGGGATCGTCGCCAACAACGGCATCCTGTTCGCCGAGTCCGCGCTCAAGGGCGCGCACTTCATCGAGCTGTGCGACCGCAGGGGCATCCCCCTGGTCTTCCTGCAGAACATCAGCGGGTTCATGGTCGGCAAGGCCTACGAGGCCGGGGGCATCGCCAAGCACGGCGCCAAGATGGTCACCGCCGTGGCCTGCGCCAGGGTGCCCAAGTTCACCGTGGTCGTCGGCGGCTCGTTCGGCGCGGGCAACTACGCGATGGCGGGCCGGGCCTACTCGCCCCGCTTCATGTGGATGTGGCCGAACGCCCGCATCTCGGTGATGGGCGGGGAGCAGGCCGCCAACGTGCTCTCCACGGTCGGCGACGCCGACCCCGACGCCATCCGCAGGCAGTACGAGGACCAGGGCAACCCCTACTACTCGACCGCCCGCCTCTGGGACGACGGCGTCATCGACCCCCTCGACACCCGAACAGTCCTGGGCCTGGCCCTGTCCGCCTCGGCCAACGCCCCCCTCGACCCCGTCGGCTACGGCGTCTTCCGGATGTGATCACCTCATGACACCTGTGACCCCGGCACCCGCCCCGCGCGGTATGTTCGGCACCGTCCTCGTCGCGAACCGGGGCGAGATCGCCCTGCGCGTCATCCGCACGCTCGCCAGGCTCGGCATCCGCTCCGTCGCCGTCCACAGCGACGCCGACGCCGGCGCCCGCCACGTCCGCGAGGCCGACGTCGCGGTCCGGCTCGGCGGCGGCTACCTCGACATCGACCGGATCCTGGCCGCCGCGGCGGCGACCGGGGCCCAGGCCGTGCACCCCGGATACGGCTTCCTGGCGGAGAACCCCGTCTTCGCCCGGCGGTGCGCCGAGGCGGGGCTGGTGTTCGTCGGCCCGCCGCCCGAGGCCATCGAGGCGATGGGCGACAAGATCCGCGCCAAGGCGACCGTCTCCGCGGCCGGGGTACCCGTCGTCCCCGGCGGAGCCGAACCCGGCGACGACCTCATCGAGGCCGCCGAGCGGATCGGCTTCCCCGTGCTGATCAAGCCCTCGGCGGGCGGCGGCGGCAAGGGCATGGTGCTGGTGCGCTCCGCCGCGGAGCTGCCCGAGGCGCTGGAGTCGGCCCGCCGTACGGCCGCCGCCGCCTTCGGCGACGCGACCCTGCTGATCGAGCGCTTCGTCGAGGACCCCAGGCACATCGAGATCCAGGTGATGGCCGACACCCACGGCAACGTCGTCCACCTGGGCGAGCGCGAGTGCAGCCTCCAGCGCCGCCACCAGAAGATCGTCGAGGAGGCGCCGTCCCCGCTGCTCGACGCCGGGACGCGGGCGAGCATGGGCGCGGCCGCCGTCGAGGCGGCCAGGTCCGTCGGCTACACCGGCGCCGGGACGGTCGAGTTCATCGTCCAGGGCACGACCGGCGACTACTACTTCATGGAGATGAACACCCGGCTCCAGGTCGAGCACCCCGTCACCGAGCTGGTCACCGGCCTGGACCTGGTCGAGCTCCAGCTCAGGGTCGCCGCGGGCGAGCCCCTGCCGCTCACCCAGGACGAGGTACGGCTGCGCGGCCACGCCGTCGAGGCCCGCGTCTACGCCGAGGACCCCTCCCGCGGCTTCCTGCCCACCGGGGGCAGGGTGCTCGCGCTGCGCGAGCCCGACGGAGTCCGGGTCGACTCCAGCCTGGCCGAGGGCGGGGTCGTCGGCAGCGACTACGACCCGATGCTGTCGAAGGTCGTCGCCTGGGGGCCGGACCGGGCGAGCGCGCTGCGGCGGCTCGACGGGGCACTCGCCGCCACGACCGTGCTGGGTGTGCCGACCAACGTCGCCTTCCTGCGGGCGCTGGTCACCCACCCCGAGGTGGTCGCCGGGAACCTCGACACCGGCCTGGTCGAACGCCACCTCGCCGAGCTGGTCCCGCACGAGGGCGTCCCCGGTGACGTGCTGGCCGCGGCGGCCCTGCTGCTGCACCACGACCGGGTGCCCGCCGTACCGGCCGACCCCTGGGAGGTGCCCGACGGCTGGCGTCTCGGCGAGGCCGCGTGGACCACCTGGCGGCTGGAGGGGCGTGACGGCGTGGCCGAGGTCCGGGTGCGAGGGCTGCCCGCGGCCGGGGCCGAGGTCCGCCTGCCGGACCGCGACGGCCAGGCGCCCTCCGGCGACGGCGCGGGGCCGGCCGAGCAGGGCGGGATCGCGCACGCGACCCTGGCCCTGGACGGCGACGACCTGCTGGTCACCCTCGACGGGATCCGCAGGCGCTACGTCGTCGCCAGGGACGGCGGGGGCGGCGGGGGCGCGACCGGCGACACGGTCTGGCTCGGACGCGACGGGCACACCTGGGCGCTCACCCGCCACCACCTGGGCGACCCCGGCGACCGGGCGGGCGCGGGCGGCACCGGGGACGGGGTGGTCCGCAGCCCGATGCCCGGCACCGTCCTCGTGGTCAAGGTCACGGCGGGGGAGCAGGTCGTGGAGGGGCAGCCGCTGCTCGTCGTCGAGGCCATGAAGATGGAGCACACCGTGACCGCGCCGCTCGGCGGGACGGTCGCCGAACTGCCGGTCAGGGCGGGGCAGGCGGTCGACATGGACGCCGTGCTGGCGGTCGTGCGGAGGGACGAGAGGCCATGATGCGGGAGCCGTACCGGGTGACGGCGGCGGGGCTGCCGGAAAGGGTGACGATCTACGAGGTCGGCCCGCGAGACGGGCTGCAGAACGAGTCGGCCGTGGTGCCGGTCGAGGTCAAGGCGGAGTTCATCGCCAGGCTCGCCGCCGCGGGGCACCGGGTGATCGAGGCGACCAGCTTCGTGCACCCCAAGTGGGTGCCCCAGCTGGCCGACGCCTCGGAGCTGCTGGCCCGGATGGAACGGGTCCCCGGCGTGCGCTACCCGGTGCTCGTGCCCAATGAGAGGGGTCTGGACCGGGCACTGGAACACGGCGTCCAGGAGATCGCGATCTTCGCCAGCGCCACCGAGACGTTCGCGGGCAGGAACCTGAACCGGACGCTGGAGTCGCAGTTCGAGATGTTCGAGCCGGTGGTCGCCAGGGCACTGGACCACGGCCTGCGTGTCAGGGCGTACGTGTCGATGTGCTTCGGTGACCCGTGGGAGGGGCCGACACCCGTCGAGCAGGTGGTCTCCGTCGGCCGCAGACTCCTCGACCTGGGGTGTTACGAACTGTCGCTCGGCGACACCGTCGGCGTCGGCACCCCGGGGCACGTGGCCGCCCTGATCGAGGCCTTCGGCGGCCCGGAACGGCTCGCCGTGCACTTCCACGACACCTACGGCCAGGCACTGGCCAACACCCTCGCCGCCCTCCGTGCGGGCGTCACCGTGGTCGACGCCTCGACCGGCGGCATCGGGGGCTGCCCCTACGCCGAGAGCGCCACCGGCAACCTCGCCACCGAGGACCTGGTGTGGATGCTGCACGGTCTCGGCGTCGAGACCGGGCTGGACCTGCGCTCACTGGTGGAGACGAGCACCTGGCTGGCGGGCGGGCTCGGCCGCCCCAGCCCCTCCCGGGTCGTGCAGGCACTGGGACCCGCCCTGACGACCGACCGAAACGTCAAGGAGTGACGATGCCCAAGCTCAACGAGGAATACGAAGACCTCCGTAAGACCGTCGAGGCGTTCGCCCGCGACGTGGTGGCCCCGGTGATCGGGGACCTCTACGAGCGCGAGGAGTTCCCCTACGACATCGTGCGGCAGATGGGCGCGATGGGCCTGTTCGGGCTGCCGATCCCGGAGGAGTACGGCGGCATGGGCGGCGACTACTTCGCGCTCTGCCTGGCCCTGGAGGAACTGGCCAGGGTCGACTCCAGCGTCTCCATCACCCTGGAGGCCGCGGTCTCGCTGGGCGCCATGCCGATCTACCGGTTCGGTACGGCCGAGCAGCGCGCCGAGTGGCTTCCCCGCCTGGCGTCCGGCGAGACGCTGGGCGCGTTCGGCCTGACCGAGCCGGGCGGTGGCTCCGACGTCCCGGGCGGCATGCGGACCACGGCCGTGCTGGACGGCGACGAGTGGGTGATCAACGGCTCGAAGGCGTTCATCACCAACTCCGGCACCGACATCACCGGAGTGGTCGGTGTGGCCGCCATCACGGGTGAGCGCGAAGGTGGCAAAAAGGAAATCTCCACCATTCTGGTGCCTTCGGGAACGCCCGGCTTCACCGTCTCGAAGAAGTACTCCAAGGTCGGCTGGAACTGCTCCGACACCCGCGAGCTCTCCTTCACCGACTGCCGGGTCCCGGCGGCCAACCTGCTCGGCGAGCGCGGGCGGGGCTACGCGCAGTTCCTGCAGACCCTCGACGAGGGCCGCATCGCGATCGCCGCGCTCTCCACCGGCCTGGCCCAGGGCTGCGTGGACGAGTCCCTGCGCTACGTCCGCGAGCGCCGGGCCTTCGGCCACCCGATCGGCCACTACCAGGCCATCCAGTTCAAGATCGCCGACATGGAGATCCGTACCCACACCGCCCGCCTGGCCTACCACCACGCCGCAGAGAAGATGCTGGCGGGCGAGCCGTTCAAGAGGGAGGCGGCCATCGCCAAACTCGTCGCGAGCGACGCCGCCATGGACAACGCCCGCGACGCCACGCAGATCTTCGGCGGCTACGGGTTCATGAACGAGTACCCCGTCGGCCGTTTCTACCGCGACGCCAAGATCCTGGAGATCGGCGAGGGCACCAGCGAGGTCCAGCGCATGCTCATCGCCAGGGAGCTGGGCCTGTCCGGCCTCTGAACAGGGGACACGCGCGGCGGACGAAGGCCGGGACGGCCGGTCGTCCACGACGACCGCCCCGGGACCCGGGGCCCGGCCGGCAGGCGTGGCCGGGCCGTGTGCCGGGTCAGGGGCGGCGGGCCAGCACGCGGAAGCAGACGCCGCGGGCCGAGCGCGTGACCTCCTCGATGTGGAAGCCCGCCTGCTCCAGATACGGCCGGGGGTCGCGGGTGAGGTGGTCCGCGTCCCAGCGCACGCTCAGCGGCTCGACCAGCCGCATGGCCGCCCGCAGGAGGGGGTTGCTGGAGGGGCCGTGCTCGGCCAGCACGAACCGCCCGCCCGGCCGCAGCACCCGGTGAGCCTCCCGGGCCGCCGCGGCGGGGTCCGGGATCGTGCACATCGTGAAGGTGGACAGCACCGTGTCGGCGACGCCGGAGGGAAGGTCCAGGCGCTGGGCGTCGCCCTGGAGCAGCCGCACCCTGCCGTCGAGACCGGTCCGTACGGCCCGCAGCCGGGCCAGGCCCAGCATGCGCTCGGACAGGTCGACCCCGACCACCGTGACGTCCGGGGGATAGAGCGGGAGGTTCAGTCCGCTGCCGACGCCGATCTCGACGACGTCCCCTCTGACCTGGCCGACCGCCCACTCACGAGCACCCCGCAGCAGCCTGCGCTCCCAAACGCCCATCTGACGGTCGTATCCGTCGGCGAGCCGGTCGAACACGCGGCGGACATGGTCGTCTGTGGATGCTCGCATACCCTGTGATCTCCTACTCGTGGACGCGGTCACTTCATCATGCGTCACTGAACGGGAGGGCGCGGGTGCTGTCGCGGATCCCCACCTCTCCGCCGAAGATCCCGGAGGCCGCCGAGGTCCGGCGTGTCCGGGAGGGGGCGCGGGGAAGGCGGGGGCGTGGAGGTGCCCCCCGAGGGCGGAGCCGCGCCGCTCGCCCTCGGGGGAGATCGTGAGATCGGGCCGATCTAGGCGGGGCCCTTCGGGGAGGTCGGTCCGCCGGGGGGCCGTCGGCCGTCCTGAATCATCGCCGCCGCCGCCTTCGACATGATCCGGGTCATGGCGCGGAGCTCCTCGGGGGTGAGCTGGTCGATCAGGAAGGCGCGGACGACGGCCACGTGACCCGGCGCGGTCTTCTCCAGGCAGCGCATGCCCTCGTCGGTGAGAACCGCCAGCACGCCACGCTCGTCGGAGGGGCAGGTCGTCCGTTCGACGAGTCCCCGCTTCTCCAGCTGCCCTATCTGGTAGGTGAGCCCGCTCTTCGAGACGACCAGCTTGCGGGCCAGATCACTCATGCGCAGCTGCCGCTCGGGGGCGATCGAGAGCTTCGCGAGGATCTCGTAGTGGGCGTGGGTGAGTCCGGAGTCGGTTTTCAGCTGTTCCTCGATGCGCCGCTCCAGCAGGTGCGTCGCCTTGAGATAGGCCATCCAGGCGTCCAGCTCGCTCTCGGTCAACCATCTCGTATCCGCCACTTTTCCAGTGTATGGGTTGTTCGAATTTGAACCAGCAACTATGGTGATGGTTCAAATTCGAACAATAGTGAGGAGCCCTCATGCTTCCGCTTGAGCGCATACGTCCCATAGCCCTGCTGCTGGCGCGGATCGGCGTCGGTGTGATCTTCGTCGTCCACGGCTGGCAGAAGTTCTTCACGATGGGCCTGAGCGGAACCTCGGGGTTCTTCCAGCAGATCGGGATCCCGCTGCCGAGCCTGGCGGCGCCGGTGGTGGCCGTGGTCGAGCTGGTCGGCGGCATCGCGCTCATCCTGGGCGTCGCCCTGCCGATCGCCGGAGTCCTGCTCGTCCTGGACATGCTCGGCGCGATCCTCTTCGTCCACGTCGCCAACGGGTTCGACGTGGCCCAGGGGGGCTACGAGTTCGCCCTCGCCCTCATCGCGGCGCTGCTGGCCGTCGCCTTCGGCGGCGGCGGGATGCTCGCCCTCGACGACCTGCGGCAGCGGCGGCAGACGACCACCGTGGGATAGACGGATGACGCGGGGACGGGACGAGACAGGTCCCGTCCCTCATCGCCGGGCCGCCTCCGAGAAGAGATCGGGAGCGGCCCGGCCGGCGGCGTGCACGCCGGTGGCGGTGCGCCCGTGCCGCCGGAACCGGCCGAAGCCGGGCCCCTGGATCAGCCGGGCCCCTGGATCAGCCGGGCCCCTGGATCAGCTGGGCAGCTGGGCGTCCAGGCGGTAGCCGTCCACCGTGACGTACACCTGGTCACCGGGACGCGCGTTCAGGCGCATCAGCACCGGCTGCAGGGAGTCGAAGACCGGGTGGTCCCGCCACACCAGCACCACCGCGTTGTCGCCGGGGCCGGTGACCGACAGCAGCGTGCCGGGGCGCATGCCGAGCTGGGTGGCGTACCCCTCCGGCACCGCCACCGGGGCGCCCCGGAGGTGTTCGCTGGTCACCTCGATCCGCTGCCAGCGGCTCGGGTCGGTGGTCGGGTTGGTCGGCGGGTGGAGCGGGGCGCGCTGGCTGGTGATCAGGTGAGGCCTGGTGTTGCCGGACAGGGCCGACAGCGTGGCCAGGGCCGCGCGGGGGTCGATGGAGCTGGCGTTCACCTGCGGGATCGGCTGGCCGCCGCGGTGGTGGCCGTTGGCCCCGGGGGTACGGCGGGGCAACTGCCTGCCGGTCTCCGAGGGGACGTCCTGGGCCGCCTGGGAGTCGCCGCTCGCGGCCAGGGCGTCCAGCCAGGCCTGCGCCGAGTGGGTGCGGATGCCGAGCTGCTGTTCCATCAGCACGATCATGTCGGCGTCGGCCTGTTTGCCGGCCAGCAGCCGCCGTGTGCGGTCCCGCAGGCCGCCCAGGTCGCCGACGACGAGCCAGCCGTCCTGCAGCCGCCGGTCCGGCATGAGCGTGACCAGCACCCGCCAGAGCGGGGTGCGCAGGGTGGGAACCTCGACGGGGTGCGCCGGGTCGGCGCCGATGAGCTGCTCCTGGGTCGCGGCGGCGCCCAGCCACTCGGTGAGCCCGAACATGTGGCCGGTGAGCGGGGCGGACTCCGAGGAGCGCAGCCAGAGCAGGATGCGTTCCTCGGCGGCCCGCTGGGCGGCGGAGAGCGCGCCGAGGTCGGCGTTGAGCTTGTGCGCGAGGGCGCGCAGGCTGATCGGGTCGACGGCGAACAGCCGGTCGACGGCGACCGCGCGCTCCAGCGGGTTCCAGTCGCGGAACATGTTGTCCACCAGGCCGACCAGCGGATAGTCGCTGAGACGGACCTGCTGCGGCTCGGGGACCGGTGCCTGCTGCGGGACGGCCGGTGCCTGCTGTGCCTCCGGCGCCTGTTTGTCGGGCTGCGGCTGCTGCGCGGGGGCCTCGGCGGCGGGGGAGGCGCCCTGCACGGTCTGCACGGTCTGCGCGACCTGCACGGTCTGCGAGGCCTGCGCGGCCTGTTCGGCGACCCCCGGGATCTGGCTGAGCACCTCGCGGAACACGGCGGTCATCACGACCTCCGAGCCGATGGGCATGGAGGAGCCGCCCAGGTCCCCGGCGGTCAGGCGGCGCAGCCTGGACCAGCCGCCCAGGCCGGTGATGGCGGCGCGGGCGGGCTCGGGCCAGCCGGGCAGGGTGGGATCGACGGTGTGCACGTGCAGTGCGGGCAGTACGTCGCTCAGCGGAAGGTGGTCCCAGCGGGACACCGAGAGCCGGGCCAGCCGGTCGCAGACCCAGTCGAGTCCGGCCGTGCCGAGGGCCTTGGGCAGGCTGACCGACGACCACCACCCTGCGGGCAGGCGAGTATCGGCCAGGGCTTCGGCGATCTGCTGGGGTCTGCTCCAGCGCAGGGCCGGAACCAGATCGCTCAGGCAGATCGATGACTCGGCATCCATCGGCGGACCGCAACCTCCCCAAAGTGACGCATGTGGCTAATGGTGCAGCCTACGCCGCAAGCTATCAATTGGTGTTAAGAGGGTAAAGCCGGTTGGTACCCAAATTGGACGCGAGAATGCGAGGACGGCCGCCGACCGCTGTCACGGCCTCGGCTCCGGCCCGGCGCCCCGTGTCCAGCGCGGCCTCGTCGTCGGCCCCTCTCAGCAGGGCGGTCAGCAGACCGGCGGCGAACGCGTCACCCGCTCCCGTTGAGTCAATCACCTCGGTGGCGAGTCCGGGAAGTCGTGCGGTCAACTTTCCTTCCCTGGCCATCAGGGCGCCGCGGGAACCGAGTTTCACGGCCGCCGCGCCGTACCGGAGGCTCAGCCGCCGGGCGGCCTCCTCGGCGCAGGACTCGCCGGTCAGGAGCAGGGCCTCGTCCCGGTTCGGGATGATCAGCTGGGCGGCCAGGGTCTCCTGGACGAACCGCTCGGGACCGAAGGAGCGCAGGAAGCCGGTCGAGGCCGGATCGACGCTGATCGTGACGCCGCGCCTGCCGGCCTCCGCCAGGGCCAGCCGGGACAGCTGCAGTCCCGGCTCGGCGAACAGCGTGTATCCGGACAGGTGCAGGTGGCCCACCCCGTCGAGCAGGCTCTCGTCCCAGTCGTCGGTGCCGATGTATCCGCCCGCGCCCCGGTTGGTGAGCATGGAACGCTCTCCGGTCGGATCGACCATCGCGATGACCACGGCGGTCGGCCGCTCCGGATCCACCCGCAAGTGCGCCCTGACCCCGCCGCGGCGCAGCTCGGCGGCGTGCCACTCCCCGGTGTCGAAACCGACCCGGGTCAGGATCCGCGCGTCGGCGCCCAGGTGGGCGGCCCAGGAGGCGGTGTTGGCCCCCGAGCCGCCGGGACGCAGCACGATGTCGGCGGCGGTGTCCGTGCCGACGGCCAGACCGGTCAGGGCCGGCCCCTCGTGAAGCGCGACGACGTCGGTGACGACGTCGCCGATGACCAGCAGGCCCGTTCCGGTCACGACGGCCTCAGTTTCCCCGGCTCCACGCCGCCGCGATCTGCCCGGCCAGGCGGACGTTGCCGCGCACGGCGGCCAGGTTCGCCTCGAGCGAGGCACCGCCGGTGCCTCGGACCAGGTAGCCCAGCAGGAACGGTGTGATGGCCTGGCCGGTGATCTTCTCCCGCTCCGCCGCGGCGAGGGCCTCGGCGAGGACCCGGTCGTGCAGGGCGGGGTCGAGCTGCTCGTCGACCGGCACCGGGTTGGCCACGATCAGCGCGCTCTCGGGGCCGCCGAGGGCGTCCTGGGCCCGCATGATCCGCGCGGCCTCCTCCGCGCTCTCGATCCGCCAGTCGATCGGCTCACCGGAGGTGTGCAGGTAGAAGCCGGGGAACTCGCCGGTGCGGAAGCCCGCGACGCTGACACCGCGGGTCTCGAGGCGCTGCAGCGTGGCCGGGACGTCCAGGATCGACTTCACCCCCGCGCAGACGACGGTGATGCGGGTACGGCTCAGCATGTCGAGATCGGCCGACTCGTCCTGGGTGACGGCCCACTCGCGGTGCACGCCCCCCAGGCCGCCGGTGGCGAAGATCCGGATGCCCGCCCTGGCGGCGAGGAAGGAGGTGGCCGAGACCGTGGTCGCCCCGCTGGCCCCGAGCGCGGCGGCGGCCGGCAGGTCGCGGAACCCGAGCTTGCGCAGGCCGGACTCGGTGGCGATCCGCTTGAGCCCCTCCCCGTCCAGGCCGATGCGTGCCACACCGTCCAGCACCGCGATCGTCGCGGGCACGGCCCCCGCCTCACGGACGATCTCCTCGAGTTCCGCCGCGACCTCGAGGTTGCGGGGCTGGGGGAGGCCGTGCGAGATGATCGTGGATTCCAGCGCCACGACGGGGGCGCCCTGCGCCAGTGCTTCGGCCACCTCGTCGGAGGGGCGGAGCACGGTGTCGATGGCCTGGCGGGTGGTACGCATGAGCGGGTTCTGTCTCCTGGTCCGGGCTGGATGAACGCCCTGTGAAACGGCGTAAACAAGCTGCTTGTTCCGGAAAGAGCACGTTACGGAAGTTACCGGACCACGTCTACCTGGAGATCAGCCGAGGGTGGCGACGCCGATCAGTGAGATCGCGCCGATGACAGCGGTGGCCACCCCGCCGAGCGCCAGTGAACGCCCGCCGCGGAGCAGTTCCCTGAGATTGACGCCTGTCCCCAGCCCGAAGAGTGCGGCGGCGAGCAACATTCCCGTCACCTGGGGGAGTACCTGGGTGACTCCGGCGGGTACCAGGCCCAGGCTGCGGACCGCCACCGTCCCGAGGAACCCCAGCACGAACAGCGGGACCAGCGGCGGGCGCCTCCCGGCCCCCGTCGTCCGCGCTGTCCCCTCCTCCGTCCCCTCCTCCGGCCTCTCCGTCGTCGCCGGGGCGCCCGCGGCCTCCGCCCTCGCGGCACGGGCGGCCGTACGGCGCAGTGCGACGGAGGTGAGGGCGACCATCGGGGCGAGCAGCACGACCCGGGCCAGTTTGACCACCACCGCGCTCGCCAGCACCCCCGCACCGGCCGCCGCGCCGATGGCCGCCACCTGGGCGACCTCGTGGACCGAGGCGCCCGTCCAGAGGCCGAGCTGGTGCGGGGTCAGGTCCAGGAGCCGTGCCAGCGACGGCACCACCACGATCGCGGCGCTGCCGTACAGGACCACCACGCTGACCGCGCTCGCCACGTCGTCGTCGTCACTGCCGGCCACCTCGTGCATGGCCGCCACCGCGGCGGCCCCGCAGACCGAGACCCCGGTTGCGATGAGCAGGGATCTGCGGGGGCTCACCCCGATCCGGGGACCGATCCACCGGGTGGCCAGGAACGTGCAGGAGGTCGAGACGGCGATCAGCGCCAGGGCCTGCCAGCCCAGCGCCAGCACCTCGGGCAGCGCGATCTGCAGTCCGAGCATCACGATCGCCAGGCGGAGCACCCTGCGGCTGGCGAAGCGCAGCCCGGGGAGGAACGCGGGGCGCAGGCCGCCGAGGTTGGTCAGCGCGACCCCGAGGACCACCGAGACCACGGCCGCGCTCACCCCGGGGAGCACGGTGCTCGCCCGCAGGGACACCACGACCGCGACCGCGGTCAGGGCGAGCCCGGGGGCGAGGGCGCGGAGCCCGGCCGCCGCCGCCCACCGGGTCCTTCGCCCGGCCTCCGGCCCCGTCCCCCGCCGTGCCCCTCGAGGCGCCGGTCTCCGCGTACGACGGGCGGGCACCTCCCGATCGGGGAGCACGGGGGCCGGGGTGGCCGCCGCGGGATCCGCGTCGTGAAGTCGGCCGTTGCCGGAGTCGTCCGCACCTGTGGAAGGAGAGCCGGGAGGCGAGGAGATGGTCATATCTCGAGTTTCGGATTGACCGAATGTGGGCGGTAGACATCGTCTTCTTGTAAGGTCATAGCCTAGGGCTATGAGTGATCTGCCCGATCTGGAGTCCCTGCGCCTGCTCGTCGATGTGGACCGCCTGGGGAGCCTCGGCCAGGCGGCCAGAGCGGCGGGCATCGCCCAGCCGTCGGCGAGCAAACGGATCGTGCTGCTGGAGCGGCGGCTGGGGCTGCCCCTGCTCGAGCGCACCCCGCGCGGCTCCACGCTCACCCCCCAGGGGGTGATGGTCTCGGCCTGGGCCACGCAGGTGCTGGCGGCGGCCGAGGAGCTCATGCGCGGGGCGGAGGCGGTACGGCGCGGCAGGGAGGCCCACCTGCACATCGCCGCCAGCATGACCGTGGCCGAGTACCTCCTGCCGCGCTGGCTGGGGGAGCTGCAGAACCGTGAGCCCCAGGTGCAGGTCGGGCTGGACGTGCAGAACTCGGCCGAGGTCGCCAGGCTGGTCGGCGGCGGCATCGAGCTGGGTTTCGTGGAGGGGCCCTGGGTCCCGCCGGGGCTGGCCTCGCGGGTGGTGGCCACCGACCGCCTGGTCGTCGTGGTCGCGCCGGGGCATCCGTGGGCGCGCCGCCGTACGGTGCTGCTGGCCGCCGAGCTGGCCGCGACCCCGCTGGTCGTGCGCGAGCGGGGGTCGGGCACCCGCGAGACCCTGGAGCGCGCGCTGGCGGACCACGAGGTCGCCGCCCCCCGGCTCGAACTCGGCTCGAACACCGCGGTCAAGGGGGCGGCCCGCGAGGGCGCGGCCCCGGCCGTGCTCAGCGGGTACGCGGTCGAGGGGGAGCTGGCCACGGGCCGCCTGATCGAGGTGCCGACCAAGGGCATCGACCTCGAACGCCGCCTGCGCGCGGTCTGGCGGCGGGGCCGGACCCCCACGGGACCCGCCGCCACCCTGCTGAGGATCACCCTCTCCGCGGCGCGGGAGTGAGTCCGCGGCACCTGTGGACCGTTTTGTCTTCTTCGCTATATGGTGCGTGACATGGTGGTGATTGAGGTGTTGAGCATTCTCCGTCCTGAGCCGCACTGGCAGACCGGCCTCTAAAGCGAGCGGAGCCCTCGCCCGTCAGCTTTCCTTCGACCCGGGATGTCCACCGTGTTCCGTTCCTGTTATGACGTTGTGATCGCCGGAGGCGGCCACAACGGCCTGGTCGCCGCCGCCTACCTCGCCCGCGCGGGCCGCCGGGTCCTCGTGCTGGAGCGCCTGGACCACGTGGGTGGCCTGGCGGTCTCGGCGCGGGCCTTCCCCGGCGTCGACGCCCGGCTCTCGCGCTACTCCTACCTGGTCAGCCTGCTGCCCGCCAGGATCGTGGCCGACCTCGGGCTCGGCGTCGAGCTGCGTCGCCGCCGCTACGCCTCCTACACGCCCACCGGGGACACCGGCCTGCTGGTGGACAACGGCGACGCGGGCCGCACCGAGGACTCCTTCGCCCGGGTCACCGGAGGCTCCGCCGACCTGGAGGCGTGGCGGAGGTTCTACGCGATGACCGCCGAGGTTGCCCGGAGGGTCGCGCCGACCCTGCTGGAGCCCCTCGTGGACCGCGCCGAGATGCGGGACCTCGTCGGCGCGGAGGCCTGGCGGGAACTGTTCGAGCGGCCGATCGGCGAGGTCGTCGACGAGTGGTTCGCCGACGACACCGTCCGCGGAGTGGTGCTCACCGACGCCCTGATCGGCACCTTCGCCGACCCTCACGACCACGGCCTGCTGGCCAACCGCTGCCTGCTCTACCACGTGATCGGCGACGGCACCGGCGACTGGAACGTCCCGGTCGGCGGCATGGGCGCGGTCTCCGGGAGCCTCGCGGACGCCGCCCGCGCGGCCGGGGCCGAGATCCTGACCGGGGCCGAGGTCCTGGCCGTCGACCCGTCCGGCGAGGTCACCTTCCGCGACGCGGCGGGAGAGCACGCGGTCCGCGGCGACCGGATCCTGGCCAACGTGCCGCCGGCCGTGCTCGCCCGCCTGCTGGGGGTGGACGGGGGGGAGCCGGAGGGCGCCCAGCTCAAGATCAACATGGTGCTGTCGCGGCTGCCCCGGCTCAGGGACGCACGGGTCACCCCCGAGGCGGCCTTCAGCGGGACCTTCCACATCAACGAGAGCCGCGACCAGCTCGCCCGCGCGTACGCGGAGGCCGCCGCGGGGCGCATCCCCGCGCTGCCCCCCGCCGAGGTCTACTGCCACTCGCTGACGGACCCCTCCATCCTCGGCCCGGAGCTGCGCGCCTCAGGGGCCCAGACGATGACGCTGTTCGGCCTGCACATGCCCGCGCGGCTGTTCCGCGACGACCCGGAGGGGGCCCGCGAGGCCGCGCTGCGGGCCACGCTGGCCTCGATGAACCGGGTGCTGGCCGAACCGATCGAGGACTGCCTGCTGCGCGCCCCGGACGGCCGCCTGTGCCTGGAGGTCAAGACCCCGGTCGACCTGGAGCGGGAGGCGGGCCTGCCCGGCGGTCACATCTTCCACCGCGACCTGTCCTGGCCGTACGGCGAGCCGGGGCGATGGGGCGTCGAGACCGCCTTCGAGCGCGTCCTGCTCTGTGGCGCGGGGGCCCGGCGCGGCGGCGGGGTCAGCGGCATCCCCGGCCACAACGCCGCGATGGCGCTGCTGACCTGAGGCGGACCCGGACCCGGGCCCGGTGGTGCGGCGATTCCACCGGCCCGGGACGAACGTCCACCGGCCCGGGACGAACGCCGCGTGACGGTTCCGGCCGAATCCGTTCCCCGGTACCGCCGCGCCGGGCGTTCGTCGCCGTTCCGCCACTTCCCGTCTGACGCCGTTCCCGTGTCACGTTTGACGGCCGGATGGTGCTTTCCTTACTTTCCTGTAAGTAAGGAAAGTGTCCTGACCTGCGAAGATTGCCCCTATGGCGCAGAGATTTCCCTTTCCTCGCGATTGTCCGTTTTCACCCCCGGCCGAGTACGGACGCCTCCGCGAACAGGCTCCACTGGTCAGGGCGCGGCTGCCCGGAGGGGAGATCTGGCTGGTGACCCGGCACGCCGAGGCGCAGCAGGTGCTCGGCGACCCCCGGATCAGCACCGACCCCGCCACCCCCGGCCACCCGATGGCCGCCTTCCACGAGCGGCCGCTCACGGAGGAGGAACGGCGGGTCCAGGCGAGATTCCACGTCGGCCAGTTCATCGACATGGATCCGCCCGAACACGACGTCTACCGGCGGATGCTGATCCCCGAGTTCACCGTCCGGCGGGTCAGGGAGATGCGTCCCGGCATCCAGGAGGTGACCGGCCTGCTCATCGACGACATGCTCAAGCAGGGCTCCCCGGCCGATCTCGTCGAGGCGTTCGGGCTGGCCGTGCCGTCGCTGGTGATCTGCAGACTGCTCGGGGTCCCCTACGCCGACCACGACTTCTTCCAGTCCAGGACCCGCGAGATGATCTCGTCGAGCCCGGCCGCCGACGGTTCCCCCGACGCGGTGGCGGAGATCTGGGAGTATCTCGACGGCCTGATCGCCGAGACCGAGCGGCGGCCGGGGGACAACCTGGTCGGGCGGCTCGTGACCGCGCGCCGGGAGACCGGCGAGCTCTCCCACGACGAACTGGTCGGCATGACGTTCCTGCTGCTCGTCGCGGGTCACGAGACCACCGCGAACATGATCCCGCTGGGCGTCCACACGCTGCTGCGCGATCCCGCCCAGCTCGCCGCGCTGCGCGCCGACCCCGAGGGCTGGCCGGACGCCGTCGAGGAACTGCTGAGATACCACTCGATCGTCGACTGGATCGTCTTCGACCGGGTCGCCACCGAGGACATGGAGATCGGCGGTCAGACGGTACGGGCCGGGGAGGGCATGTTCGTGCTCGGTGCCTCGGCCAACCGGGACCCCCGTGTCTTCGAGCGCCCCGACGAGCTCGACCTGCGGCGCGGCGCCCGCAACCACGTCGCCTTCGGATACGGCGTGCACCAGTGTCTCGGCCAGAACCTCGCCCGCGCCGAACTGGAGATCGCCTACCGGACGCTTTTCGAGCGGATCCCCACCCTGCGCATCGTGGGCGAGGACGACGAACTGCCGTTCAAGTACGACGGCGTGGTCTTCGGCCTGGGAGCGCTTCCGGTGGCGTGGTGACGGACACGGGCGAGAACGGGGACGAGCACGGGGACGAGCACGGGGACGGGGACCGGGCGGGGCGCCGCTGAGCCCCTCATGGGGTTCTCATGATGAGCCTCTACCTTGGGGGACATGGGCGACGGTGAGACCGCGCGGGTGCTGGTCGTTGACGACGAGCCCGCGCTCAGGGAGGCGCTGCAGAGCAGCCTGGAGTTCGAGGGATACCGGGTCGGTCTGGCCGAGGACGGCCAGGCCGCGCTGGAGGTCCTGCGGCGGGAGCCGTACGAGCTGGTGCTGCTCGACGTGATGATGCCCAGGCTGGACGGGCTGACCGCCTGCCGCAGGCTCAGGGCCGCGGGCAACCACGTGCCGGTGCTGATGCTCACCGCCCGCGACGCGGTGGGCGACCGGGTCTCGGGGCTGGACGCGGGGGCCGACGACTACCTGGTCAAACCGTTCGAGCTCGACGAGCTCCTGGCCCGGGTCAGGGCGCTGCTGCGGCGCGGCGCCCTGACCGCGCCGGCCGCGGGTGACGGCACGCTCGTCTACGGCGACCTGCGGATGGACACCGCCAGCCGCGAGGTGACCCGGGGCGGGGAGCCGCTGGAGCTGACCCGGACCGAGTACCTCCTGCTGGAGCTGTTCATGGTGCACCCGCGCCAGGTGCTCACCCGCGAGCAGATCCTCAGCCAGGTCTGGGGGTTCGACTTCGAGCCGTCCTCCAACTCCCTCGACGTCTACGTCATGTATCTGCGCCGCAAGACCGAGAGCGCGGGCCGCCCCCGCCTGATCCACACCGTCCGCGGCGTCGGCTACGTGCTGCGGACCTCCTGACGGGTTCGCCATGAGAAAACGCCGCTCCCTGCGTTCCCGGCTCACCCTGCTGGTCGCGACCGCCGTCGCGCTGGCGATCGCGGTGTGCGCGGCCGTCTGCTGGTTCATCGTCAGGTCCGAGCTGCTCAACCAGGTCGAGCGCTCGCTGGCCGGGCCGAAGGGCCCGCAGGGCACCGAGTGGATCGATCAGTACTGCTCGGGAAACGGCCTCAACCGGCCGCCGCCTCCCCGGTTCCAGCTCCTGCAGGCGATCGACGTCGACGGCCGCATATGCGTCATCGGCTCGGTCGGGGTGCGGGTCGTGCCCGGTGACCGCGCGCTGGCGGCCGCGCCCGCGGGACGGCAGGAGTTCCGGGACGGCACGACGGACGACGGGGCGTCGGTGCGCGTGCTCGTCAGGAGCGCCGGGTTCGGCCGGGTAGTGATGGAGGCCCGGCCGCTGGCCGAGTTCGAGTCCACCCTCACCACGCTCGCCTGGATCCTGGCCGGGGTCGCCGCGCTCGGCGTGGTCGGCGCGGCCTCGGCCGGGCTGCTCATCTCCCGTACGGCGCTGCGCCCGGTCGGACGCCTGGCCGAGGCGGTGGAACACGTCGCCAGGACCGAGGACCTCGACACCCGCATCCCGGTCGAGGGCACCGACGAGATCGCCAGGCTCGGCACCTCCTTCAACGCGATGACCACCGCGCTGGCCGCCTCCCGCGAACGCCAGCGGAGGCTGATCGCCGACGCGGGACACGAGCTGCGCACCCCGCTCACCAGCCTGCGTACCAACATCGACCTGCTGCTGCGCAGTGAGAACACCGGCCGCCCGCTGGACCCGGCTCCGAAACGCAGGCTGCTGGCCAATCTCAAGGCCCAGTTCGAGGAGATGTCCACGCTGGTCGGGGGCCTGCTCCAGCTCTCGCGCTCGGAGAGCGAGCACGAGCCGCACGTCGAGGTCGCCCTTCACGAGGTGGTCGAGTCGGCGGTGCGCCGGGCCGCGCTCCGCGCGCCCGAGACCCCGATGGAGGTCGAACTGGAACCGTGGTACCTCCGCGGGGACCAGGCCGCCCTGGAGCGGGCCGTGGTGAACCTGCTCGACAACGCGGTGAAGTTCTCCTCGGGCTCGGTCGTCGTACGGCTGGGCGGCGGCGAGCTGACCGTCAGGGACCACGGTCCGGGCATCGCGAGGGACGAGCTGCCCTACGTGTTCGACCGCTTCTGGCGGTCCTCGTCGGCCCGGAGCATGCCGGGCTCCGGGCTGGGGCTGGCCATCGTGGCGCAGGCCGTACGGGAGGCGGGGGGAGAGGTCTCCCTGGAGAACGCCGCGGGCGGCGGTGCGCTGGCCAGGGTGCGGCTGCCCGGCTCTCCCACCCGGGCCGGCGGCCCCGCCGCCGAAGCCTGACACTCCCTCCGGCCCGGAGGCTCCCCGGCCCGGGACCGGTGGGCCTCCGGCCCCGGGGCGGTGGGGCTCCGCCCGGGGGCGGCGGCTCTTCCGGCCCGGCCGTGCCTCCGAGCGGTCGTCTCCTATGTGGTGATTTTTCGGTTGTCCCAATCTCTTTGCCGCCATTCTGGGATCCGTCGGTTTTCTCACCAGCTGTTAATGGTCGGCTCAGGAACGCCCAAGATCACTTGATGAGCCTGGGGACATGAGAGATCCGAGTCGTCACCCCTGGGAGGCAGCGTGAAGCAGATGACCGCGCCCGCCCGCACCAGGCTGGTCGAGATCGTCGTCCCGGTGTACAACGAGCAGCGCGTGCTCGCCGAGAGCGTCCGCCGCCTGCACGCCTACCTCACGGGCACCTTCCCCTACGGCTTCCGCATCACGATCGCCGACAACGCCAGCACCGACGCCACCTGGCGGATCGCCACGGAGCTGGGCCGGGAGCTGCCCCACGTGAACGCCGTCCACCTGGACGCAAAGGGACGCGGGCGGGCGCTGCGCAGGGTGTGGTCGGCCAGCGACGCCGACGTGGTCGCCTACATGGACGTCGATCTCTCCACCGACCTGGACGCCTTCCTGCCGCTGGTCGCCCCGCTGCTGTCGGGTCACAGCGACCTGGCCATCGGCACCCGCCTGTCCAGGGGCGCCAACGTCGTCCGGGGCCCGAAGCGGGAGCTCATCTCGCGGACCTACAACCTGCTGCTGCGCTCGGCCATGGGCGCACGCTTCTCCGACGCCCAGTGCGGGTTCAAGGCGGCCCGCACCGAGATCGTCCAGGCGCTGCTGCCCGCCGTCGAGGACGAGGAGTGGTTCTTCGACACCGAGCTGCTGCTGCTCGCCGAGCGCCACGGCCTGCGCATCCACGAGGTGCCCGTCGACTGGGTCGACGACCCCGACAGCCGGGTGGACATCGTCAGGACCGCCGTGGACGACCTGCGGGGGATGGCCAGGGTCGCGCGCAAGACCCTGTCGGGTGCGGCCAGGATCCCGGTGCCGCCCCGTGTCCAGCGGGCCCGGCTGCCCGTCGGCATGGCCCGCCAGCTGCCCAGCTTCGCGGTGATCGGCGTGCTGTGCACCCTGGCCCACCTGGGGCTGTTCATGCTCCTGCGGCCGGTGATGCCCGCCGTGGCCGCCAACGCGGTGGCCCTGTTCGTCACCGCCGTGGCCAACACCGCGGCCAACCGCCGCTTCACCTTCGGCGTCACCGGCCGTACCGGAGCCCTGCGCCACCAGCTCGAAGGCGGCATGGCCTTCCTCATCGGCCTGCTGCTGAGCACCGGCGGCCTGACCCTGCTCGGCCACCTCCTGCCCGGGGCGTCGGCGACCGCCCAGGCCGCCGCGGTCATCGTCGCCAACGCGCTGGCGACCCTGGTCCGCTTCCTGCTGATGCGCACCTGGGTCTTCAACCCGCGCCGCGTGAAGGAGGCGGGCCGATGACCACGCTGCGGCACGAACCTCCCCTGACCGGGGAGACCGGTACGGCGACCGGGGAGACCGGTACGGCGCGGCGGGGGAGCGGGGGACCGCGCGCCGCCGTGCGCCGGGCCCTCCTCGGCGCCCCCGGCGACCCCCGGTGGGCGCGTCCCGCCCTGTGGGCGGTCCTCGCACTGGCCGCGCTCCTCCACCTGTGGGCGCTCGGCCGCAACGGCGACGCCAACTCCTACTACGCCGCGGCGATCCTGTCGGGCACCCACAGCTGGAAGGCGTTCTTCTTCGGCGCCCTGGACGCCGGGTCGTTCATCACCGTCGACAAGCCGCCGTTCGCGCTGTGGGTGATGGGGCTCTCCGCGCGGATCTTCGGGTTCGGGACGTGGAGCATGCTCCTGCCCCAGGCCGCCGCGGGTGTCGCCGCCGTCGGCGTGGTCCACTCGGCCGTACGGCGCGTCCTCCCCGGTACGGCGGGACACGCGGCCGGGCTGGTCGCGGCCCTGGTGATGACGCTGACCCCGATCACGGTGGCGATCAACCGGGACAACAACCCCGACACGGTCCTCGTGCTGCTGCTGGTCCTGGCCGCCTGGTGCTGCCAGGAGGCGATCCGCACCGGCCGGACGCGCACCCTCGTGCTGTGCGCCGTCCTGGTGGGCCTCGCCTTCAACACCAAGATGCTCCAGGCCTACCTGGTGCTGCCCGCGTTCGCCCTCGTCTACCTGGCCGCGGCACCCGGCACCGTGCCGCGCCGCCTGGGGCGCCTGCTCGCGGCGGGGGCCGCGCTGGTGGTCTCCAGCGCCTGGTGGATGGTGATCGTCGACCTGTGGCCCGCCGAGAGCCGCCCCTACGTCGGCGGCAGCACCGACAACTCCGTCTGGGACCTGGTCATCGGCTACAACGGCCTCGGCCGCGTCCTCGGCCAGAACTTCACCGCCTCCGGCGGCGGGCGCGGTGACTTCGGCGGCTTCGGCGGCTTCGGCGGGGGAGCGGGGTTCGGCGGCGAGTCCGGCGCCGGGCGGCTGTTCAACGACATCATGGCCGGGCAGATCTCCTGGCTGCTGCCGTTCGCGGTGATCGCCCTGGTGGCGGGCCTGGCCCTGGTCGCCGGCCGTCCGCTCCGCGACGCCCGCGTGGCGCTGCTGCTGTGGGGCGGCTGGCTGGCGGTCCACTACGTGGTGTTCAGCTTCTCCAGCGGGACGTTCCACCCGTACTACTCGACCGCCATGGCCCCGGCCGTCGCGGCCCTGACCGGGCTCGGCGGGGTGCTGACGTGGCGGGCGCACCGGGTCTCCTCCGCCTGGGGGTGGGCGCTGCCCCTGGGGATCGCCGTCACCGGTGCGTGGTCCTTCACGGTGCTCCGCCGTACCCCGGACTTCGTGCCCTGGCTGGCCTGGGCGGTCGCGGGGGCCGCACTGGCCGGTACGGCCGGGCTGGTCCTGGCCGGTCTCGGGCGCCGTCTCGGGCGCCGTCTCGGGCGGCGGGTCGCGACGGTCGCCCTGGCCGCCGGGCTGCTGGCGGGACTCGCGGGTCCCGCGGCCTACGCGCTGACCCCGCTCGGCTCGGCGGTCAACGGCACCAACCCCACCGCGGGCCCCGAGGGGAGCGGCGGCTTCGGCGGCATGCGGGGACCGGGGAGGATGCCGGCAGGCTTTCCCGGGGGGACGCCGGGCGACCTTCCCGGGGGCGGCTTCCCCGAGGGCGGTCCCGGAGACGGTTTCCCCGAAGGTGGTTCCGGCGGTGGTCTCCCCGAGGGCGGGTCCGGCGGGCGGTACGCGCGGGAGGACGGGACGGACGGCGGAGACCGGGCCTCCGGGGGCCTCCCCGGCGGCGTGCGCGGCGGTCCCGGGGGAGACCTGAACCAGCAGATGATCGCCTACCTGCGCAAGAACATGGGCGGCGCGACCTGGCTGGTGGCGGTGAGCAGCGCGCAGGGCGCCTCGTCGGCGATCCTGTCCACCGGCCTGCCGGTCATCGCGATGGGCGGCTTCACCGGCGGCGACCCGGCCATGACGGTCGACCGGTTCAAGGAACTCGTCGCCTCCGGCCGGCTGCGCTACGTGATCCCGGGCGGCGGCCGGGGCGGTCCCGACGCGGGCGGCTCCGAGGTGACCGCGTGGGTGCGGGCGAACTGCGCCGCCGTCGCCCCCGCCGAGTACGGCGGCACCCAGGACGGTCAGTCTCTCTACCGCTGTGACCGAGCCGGGGACGCGAACACGGCCGAAAGCTATTGACTGAACAGCTAGTCAGTAGTATGGAGATCTCGGAGCCGCGCTGCTGTAGTCTTGCGCAGTGCAGAGCGAAGGAGGGGCGCGCGGCAGCCGCGCGGACCAGGCCGACCAGCGCCGGGCTGAGCTGCTCGAAGCCGCCCGGCGGGTCGTTCTCGAACGCGGGCTGGCCAGCACCCGCGTCGCGGACATCGCCAAGGCGACCAATGTGAGCGGTGGTCTCATCCACTATCACTTCGCCACCAAGGACGATCTCATCACCGAGATGCTCCGCAGCACCAGCGAGTCGGAGATCCAGCGGCTCAGGGAGATCGCCGCCGAGCCGGGGACCGCGGTCGAGCGCCTGGACCGCGTCCTGCGCTTCTACATCCCGGCCTCCCGGTCGGACCAGAGCTGGATCCTCTGGCTCGACGCCTGGGCCGTCGGGGTGCGCGAGGCGCACGTCCGGTCCATCCTGCTGGAGCTGGAGGGGGCCTGGATCGAGATCCTGGCGGAGGTGATCAAGCAGGGCGTGGCGGACGACGAGTTCGCCTGCGACGACCCCCAGGGGGCGGCCGAGCGGATCGACGGGATGCTCGACGGCCTGGTGGTCCGCTACACCCTGCACGCGGGCAACATGTCCCGCGGCAGGCTGCTGCACCACGCCAGGGTCGCCGCCGCCCGGGAGATCGGCCTGGACCCCGCCACCTTCGAGGGCTGATCCCCGGCGGGCCCGCCGGAGATCAGCCGAGGACGGGGTAGTTGCTGCGGAAGACCCCGCGGGGGTCCCGGGCGCGCTTGATGTCGCGCAGGCGCGCCAGGACGTCTCCGGGGAAGACCGCCGCGGCCCGCTCCCCGAGGCCCAGGAAGGTGTACGGCTTGTGCCCGCTGGTGTACGGCACGAGCGTGCGGGCGATCTCCTTCTGCCTGGCGTCGACACCCGCGGCGAGCTCCGGGACGGGGGTCATGCCGAGCATGTAGAGCACGTACGGCTCCGCCAGGTGGCCGCAGGCCCCGCCGCCGGGCACGGGACGGGCCAGCGCCCCGCCCAGGTGCCGGATCTGCAGGCTGAGCAGCGGGGCGATCGGTCCGGACAGCGTCGAGGCCACCGTGTCGTCGAGGTCGGTCAGCAGCTCCGCGTGCCCCAGGGCGGGGCTCGGGTCGGTCGGTTCGGCGCAGATGTCGCCCAGCTCGGCCACCGGCATCGGGCGGCGGGTGTCGGCGACCAACCCGTCGATCTTGTCGAAGCGGCGCATCAGGGCCTGCCCCTCGCCCGCCTCGCCCAGGAAGGTGACGTCCATCGCGACCAGGGACCTGCCGCGCAGGAGGTCGGGCAGGAACGGCAGCGGCGGGAAGTCCAGCAGGGTGAACCAGAGGGACAGCTCCTCGGGGGCCTCGGCGGTGACCTCGCGGAAGGCGGCCAGCACCTCGGGGGCCCGGTCCGCGGGCCACAGCATGCGTCCGCCGTACAGCAGGGGGGCGGGGTGCAGGTCGAACTCCATCGCCGTCACCAGCGCGAAGTCGCCGCCGCCGCCGCGCAGCGCCCAGAACAGCTCGGCGTCGGAGTCGGCGCTCACCCGGGTCCGGTCGCCCTCGGCGTCGACGACCTCGAAGGCGCGGACGCTGTTGGCGGCCAGTCCGTGACGGCGGCCGAACCAGCTCAGCCCGCCGCCGAGGGTGTAGCCGACCACGCTGGGCGCGGGCGAGCTGCCCGCCAGCCCGGTCAGGCCGTACGGGCTCGAGGCGGCCAGCGCCTCGCCCCACTTCACGCCCGCGCCGACCCGCGCGGTGCGCGCCTGCGGCCGGACCTCCACGCCGCCGAGCCGGCCGGTCCGCAGCAGGATCACACCCTCCGTGTCACCGGTCGCGCCGTGCCCGTTGGGCTGGGCGGAGACGGTCAGCCCGGCCAGGCGGGCGTGGCGGACCAGCGCGGCCACGTCGTCGGCGTCCTCGGCCTCGACCACGGCCAGGACCGGCTGCTCGACCATGAGGTTCCAGGGCCGTCCGGCCTGCTCGAAACCCTCGTCACCCGCGACCAGCACCCGTCCTCTGACCGCGCGCCGCAGGTCGTTTCCCATCGTCATGATCTCTCCTCGTGATTGGCTCCCTCACTCTGGCGCGTCCGGCTTGGAAGTCGGCTGGCGTTGGGTTGAGGCCGTTCTCAAGTCAGAGACAAGTGAGCCGACAGAGGACAGGTGACGTGCCGCGGACCGGCGGGCACCCAGGGTGCTCGTGAATGCCATGGCTGTGAGCGGTGAAGGCTGGCGTTTACCCATCTAACCGGCTGGACAGCTGGATTTTGCTGGAAAACCCTTGTTGAATGGATATGCCCTGGCTTGGTGATGGCACCGCCGGGTGTCGCGGGGAATGGGGAGGCCGGAATGCAGCCCTCGCCGATCGAGACCTCCGGTGGACGGGGCGGCTGGATGCGCCTTGGGGGAGACGTGCGCTCGGCGGGAGCGATCGGGCCCGGCGACCTGCGGGCGCTGCCCTGGTACGAGGCCGACGCCGTTTTCCGCTGCCGCACCTCGGGAACGCGCAGGCATCGGTTCGCCGGCCCGCTGCTGGTGGACGTGATCGGCGCGGCCGGGCCGATCTTCGATCCGGCCGAGCGCAAGGACCGGGTGCGCTTCCTGATCTGGGTCCTGGGCCGCGACGGTCATCGCGCGGTGCTGTCGTGGGGCGAGATCGACCCGGAGTTCGGCGACGCCCGGGTGCTGCTCGGCATGCGGATGGACGGCAGGCCGCTGGACGAGCAGGGGCCGCACCTGGTGGTGCCGGGCGACCGGTGCGGCGGCAGGTACGTCAGCCGGATCGCCGAGATCCGCGTCTGCGCCGACGACCGGCTGTGGGGAGTGCCGGGTCAGCCGTCGCAGGCGCAGGTGTAGGCGGGCGGATCGGCCCAGTGCAGGGCGGTGAACGGCTCCGTGCAGCAGGGATGGTGGACGCGCTCGCGGGTGATCCGGTAGCGGGCGTCGGCCCGCGGCTCGTCGGGGGACCGGCGGGGGACGGGCACGATGACGGTCCCGATGTCCTGCTCGATGTGGGTGAGCATGCCGTGGCACGGGCCGCCCAGGCAGATCGCGTTGGGCACCGGGTTGGGCACTGGGTTGGGTGCTGGGCGGTTCATGCGGGGTAGGCGTGGGTCTCGGTGGCCTTGACCGACGCCCAGATCCGCTGTCCCGGGGTCAGGTCGAGGTCGGCGACGGCGGCGGGGGTGATGTCGGCGAAGGCGCTGATCGGCCCGTCGAGATGGACGCGGACGTTGTCGCCGTGCCGCTCGATGCCGTCGATCCCGGCCTGCCAGATGTTGCGCGGGCTGCCGTCGGGGCGGTTGCGGTACAGGGCGACCGCGCTGGGCGCGAAGGCGACGAACACGGGGCCTTCGAGATGCTCTGAGACGCTGAAGAGCACCCCGGACACCTCGGCCTGCCTGCCGGTGGCGGTGGCCCGGTAGAGGTTGAGGCCGACCAGGCGGGCGACGTAGTCGGTGCGCGGACGGCGCGCGACCTCCAGGGGCCTGCCGTCCTGCACGACCGCGCCGTCCTCCACGACCACCAGCCGGTCGGCGAGCACCATGGCGTCCAGCGGGTCGTGGGTGACCAGGACGGTGGCGCCGTCGAAGTCGGCCAGATGGCGGCGGAGCTGGGAGCGGATCTCCAGGCGGATGTGGGCGTCCAGCGCGGCCAGCGGCTCGTCCAGCAGCAGCAGGCGGGGCCGTACGGCCAGCGCGCGGGCCAGCGCGACCCGCTGCGCCTGACCGCCGGACAGCTGCCGGGGCCTGGACCGGGCCTGCCCGGCCAGGCCGACGCGCTCCAGCCAGGCGGCGGCCGTACGGCGTGCCTCGGCCGTCGACGCGCCCTGGCAGCGGGGACCGAAGGCGACGTTGTCCAGGGCGGACAGGTGCGGGAAGAGCAGGTAGTCCTGGAAGACCATGCCGATCGGGCGGCGCTCGGACGGCAGGGGGTGCAGCGCGCGGCCGTCCAGGGTGATGTGGCCGTCCGAGAGGGCGGTGAGACCGGCCAGGGCGCGCAGGGCGGTGGTCTTGCCCGCGCCGTTGGGGCCGAGCAGGGCGACGACCTGGCCCGCCGCCACCTCCAGGGTGATGTCGAGGGTGAAACGGGGCCGGGCGACGACGAGGTGGGCGTGCAGGGTCACGGGCCGCTCACCCACCTGTCCCGCAGTCCGGCCAGGATGATCACGGAGACGGCGAGCAGGACGAGGCTGAGCACGATCGCGGCCTCGGGCTCGGTCTCCAGGGCGAGGTAGACCGCCAGCGGCATGGTCTGGGTCCGTCCGGGGAAGTTGCCGGCGAAGGTGATGGTGGCGCCGAACTCGCCCAGCGCCCGTGCCCAGCACAGCACGGCCCCGGCCACGACGCCCGGGGCGATCAGGGGCAGGGTGACCCGGCGGAAGACCGTCCAGCGGGAGGCGCCCAGTGTGGCGGCGGCCTCCTCGAAGCGCAGGTCGGCCGCGCGCAGCGCCCCTTCGACGCTGATCACCAGGAACGGCATCGCGACGAACGCCTCGGCGACCACGACCCCGGCCGTGGTGAACGGCAGCGAGATCCCGAAGGCGGCGTCCAGCCACTGGCCGACCAGGCCGCGCCTGCCCAGCACGAGCAGCAGGGCGACGCCGCCGACCACGGGGGGCAGGACGAGGGGGACGGTGATCAGCGCCCGCACCACCCGCCGCCCCGGGAAGTCGGCCCGTGCCAGCAGCCAGGCCAGCGGCACCCCGAACAGCAGGCACACCAGCGTGGCGACGGTCGAGGTGACCAGGGACAGCCGCAGCGCCTCCAGGACCTGCGGCTCGGCCAGCCGTCCGGCCAGCGTGGACCAGGGGGCGCGCACCAGCAGCCCGGCCAGTGGCAGGACCAGGAAAGTCATGCCGGCCACCGCGGGCAGCAGCAGCGCCCACGGCGGCCGGCCCGCCGGCCCGCTCTCACGCGGGCGGCGGGGGCGTGCCGTCGTCATCGATCCGTTCCGGTGCGTGCCACGGTGGTCAGGGGGCCTCGAAACCGGCCTTGGTCAGCACGTCCTTACCCTGCTGCGACAGCACCAGGTCGACGAACTTCTGGGCCGACGCGCCTGCGGGGGCCTTGGTGAGGGCGGCGATCGGGTAGTCGTTGATCGCCTTGTCGGCCTCGGGGAAGTCGACGCCCTTCACCTTGCCCGCGGAGGCGAGCACGTCGGTCCTGTAGACCAGGGCGGCGTCGACCTCGCCCAGCTCGACCTTGGTCAGCGTGGCCTTGACGTCCTGCTCCAGGGTGACCGGGGTGACCTTGAGCCCGGCGGCCTCCAGGGCCTTGGCCGCCGCCGCGCCGCACGGCACCTGCTCGGCGCACAGGGCGACCTTCACCTTGGGGTCGGTCAGGTCCTTCAGGTCGTCCACCCCGGCGGGATTGGCGGCGGGGACGGCGATCTGGAGCCTGTTGCGCACGAACGTGACCGGGGCCGCGGCCAGGGAGGCGTCGGTGACGGTCTTCATCGTGGCGGGGCTGGCCGCGGCGAACACGTCCGCCGGGGCGCCCTGGGTGATCTGCTGGGCCAGCGTGGCGCTGGAACCGAAGTTGAACGTGACCTTCGTGCCCGGGTTGGCGGCTTCGAACTCCTTGCCCAGCTCGGTGAACGTGCCGGTCAGCGAGGCCGCCGCGAACACCGTCACGGACGTCGCGCCGCCGGAGGAACCCGAGGCCGCGGCGGGCGCGGCGGGGGTGGCGGGGGTGCCGGATCCGCAGGCCGTGAGGCCGCAGACCAGTGCGAGAGCGGCGGGGGCCGCGAGAGCCCATCGGGAAAGACGCCTGAGCACCTCGAACTCCTTAATGACTGACCATGTGTGTGTGGTCGGTGATCTCTACGACGACGTTGGTGGACTTGACCACGGCGACTGCCACGACCCCCACCTCCAGGCCCAGTTCGTCGGCGGCCTGACGGCTCATCAGCGACACCACCCGGAACGGGCCGGCGGCGATCTCCACCTGGGCCATCACCGCGTCCTTGACCACCTCGGTCACGATCCCGCGGAAGCGGTTGCGCGCGGAGGAGCGCTCCGAGCCGCTCTCCGAGGAGATCTGCGAGCGGGCGAAGGCGGCGAGGTCGGCGCCGTCCACCATCCGGTGACCGTGGCCGTCGCGCTGCGCGGGCAGCCGGCCGGTGTCCACCCAGCGCCGGACGGTATCCGCGCTGACCCCCAGCAGCGCGGCGGCCTCGCTGATCCGAAACGTCGTCACATCAATCACCATACATTCGTAGATGCGGGCTTTAAACCCTCTATGTCCTTGCAGAAGCGGGATGTTCCCCTGCTCGGCTGTCGTATCTGAGACCTGCGAACCGTCGGCTCCCCGGGGGCGCCACGACCGTCGCGACGCCGGTTCACCCGGTCTTCCTCGTTTTGGCGATGATCATGCCATCCGGCCTCGGCCCCCCGGAGACCGCCGGGCCCGTGGCAACGGCGTCGGCGTCGCCGGAAGGGCGGTGTCACGGGGAGAACGGTCGCAGGGGAGAACGGGCTCGCGAGGAGCGATGAGGGGACACGGGCGGACGCCGGGAGAGCGGTGCCGCGGGAAGAGGGGGCTCACGAGGAGAAGGCCCCGGAGAGGCCGTCAGGGGATCCGGAGCAGCCGAGGGGGTGCCGTGACCGAGGGGGCGTCAGGAGGCGTCAGGGGGCATCAGGGGGCGGAGCCGAGGGGGACTCCCGGTGAGGGGGACAGCCGGGGGACGCGGGTTTCCGCGGGAGGGGCCGTCAGAGGGGTGGAACCGGGGGCGGCCGGGTCTCGTCCGTCCGGGCCGGACCGGTCGCCCGCGCCGGGGGTCAGGCGGGCAGTGCGGCGAGCAGGAAGGCCAGGCGCGCCGCGGCGCCCTCGACGTTGTCCGCGCTGCCGAGGCGGTATCCCCACGAGGTGATGAATCCGCCGTCCTGGGAGCACGTCACGGTCTCGGTCAGGGTGCTGCTGAAGCGGTTGCGGACGGACACATAGGCGGGGTCGTCGAACGAGACCCTCTGCACGGCCAGATCGGCGTGCTTCCGCGCCGCCGCGGCGAACCTTTCCAGACAAGACAGCGTGTCCAGCATTGTGCGTCACCTCCGTCTCGACAGAGAATTGCACGATCTTGGGAGGTTAATCAAGCAATTGCGGAACTAATCCGAGGATTGTTTTGTGAAATCCTCGAGGACCCGGACGATCACCGCCCTGGCGTCCTCCCGGAAGGCCGCGGCCTCGTGGAACTCCTCGAAGGCCCGTTCGTAGAACGTGACGTCCTCCGGGTCGCGCAGGATCAGGTCACGGGTCCTCGTGGGCACCGCGACCTGGCTCTCGTCGTAGATCCAGAAGCCGTTGATCGGCGCGGACGGCAGCGGTGTCTCGAAGGGGAGCACCCCGAACTCCACGTTCGGCAGCGTCGTGACCGCGAGCAGCCGGTCGAGCTGGCCGCACATCACGTCCGGCGGGGCCAGGCGGTAGCGCAGCGCGGCCTCGGACATGATGAACCGGAACCTCCTGCTTTGGTCGTAGAGGATCTCCTGGCGTCGCATCCGGACCCGGATGGCGGCGTCGATCTCGTCGGGCGCGTTGTAGAGACGTTTGATCCGGGTGAAGATGCTCCGGGCGTACTCGGTGGTCTGCAGCAGGCCGATGATCACGCCGGGTTCGACCACCCGGAACATCGTGGTCCGCGACTCCAGCTCCCGGATGTCCTCCTGCAGCGCGGCCAGGCCGCTGCGGTGCCGCTGCCGCCAGGAGTCCTGCCGCTCCAGCAGGGCGGAGGCCTGTTCGAGGAGCTCCTCGACGACCTCGGGGGCGGCCTCGACGGCCTGCCCCCAGAGGGTGATGTCGTCCTCGGTCGCCGTCTGGCGCGCGTTCTCGATCCGGGAGACCTTGGAGGGCTGCCATCTCAGCCGCTCGGCCAGCTCCTTGCCGGACAGCTGCGCCGCCTCGCGCAACTGCCGGAGCTGGATTCCCAGCTCCGCGCGGACCTGCTGGAACTCGCTCACCCGATCTCCTCCGCCGACCGCCGGGGGCGCGGTGCGCCCCCGTGCCCGCCGGTTCGCCTGTCCCGTGCGTTCATCCAATCATCCGCACGGTGCGCAAGAGGGTAGACCCGGGTGGGCGATCATGCCATAGATGCCCCCTCAATCGTGATCAATATTTACGTGGACGTCCGGCGTCTACGGAAGAACCCGGCGGGCGATGTCGGAGAGCAGCTCCCGGGGAACCTCGATCGCCGTCTCACCCTCCAGGACGTGACGGAGATCCGACAGCGCCTCGGTGTCGACGACCTGGAGCCCCTGGACCACGATGGTGCCGCGATCGGTCTCATAGAGGGAGGGACAGGCGCCCGCCTCCGAGGTGGAGCCGAGAAAACGCAAACGCATGACTGTTTCCTTCCCCGATCCAGCATCTTCGTGCAATTGCACGCAATCCTAGAGTTTGGAAGGTTGCGGAAGGGTTTCGATCACTAGATCACTAGATTACGGATATTTCCCCCATGGGAGTGCGAAGGGGATGTCCGATCAGGTCTCCTCCACACGGGGAACCCAGGCGGGGGGACGCTTCTGCATGAAGGCGGCGATGCCCTCCTGGCCTTCGGCCGAGGTGAAACGCTGGGCCGACAGCTCGGCCATGCGGCGCATGCCCTCCTCGACGGGCAGCGTGGGCACGGTCCGCACCAGCTGCTTGGTGAGCGCCAGCGCCTCGGGACCGCCGCGCAGCAGCATGCCGGTGTAGTGGGCGACCGTGTCGTCCAGCTCCTTCTCGGGCACGGCCCGGGTGAGCAGGCCGATCTCCTGCGCGCGGGCGGCGTCGAAGGTCTCGCCGGTGAGGAGGTACTCGGCGGCGGCACGGGGGTCGAGCCGCCGCAGCACGGTCACCGCGATCATCGCGGGGACCACGCCGAGCCGTACCTCGGTGAAGGCGAACGACGCCGAGTCGGGCGCGATCGCGAAGTCGCAGGCCGCGACCAGGCCGAGGCCCCCGGCCCGCGCGGTGCCGTTCAACCGGCAGACGACCGGCTTCGGGCTCTCCCAGATCAGGCTCATGATCTCCGGGAACGAGGCGGTCACCGGGGCCTCGTGGGCGTTGCCGGGGTCGATCCGCTGCTCCTTGAGGTCGGCGCCCGCGCAGAACACCGGCCCCGTCCCGGTGAGCACGATCACCCGTACGCTCTCGTCGGCGAGCGCCTGATTGAGCCGCTCCTCCAGGTCGCCGAGGAGCCGCACGGACAGCGCGTTGCGGTTGCGCGGGGAGTCCAGCGTGATCGTGGCGATCCCGCCGGACACCTCCTTGCGCACCAGGCGCTCCACGGGCCATCCAGCGTCGGTGTTCATGCACACTCCTTGATCACGGCCGGTACGGCTCCCGCCTCGGCCCGCGGGCCGGCCGTCACGTTCGCGCGGATGACCGTGCCCGTCACGGAGGCGGTGACACGATGTTCCATTCTCACGTCCTCCGGCGGCGCGACGGCCCGGACGGTGACGACGGTGCCGCCGGGTTCGACCTCGACGCGCAGCACGGTACCCGGCGCGGGAAAGGGGCGGGGAGCCCGGGGCCCGTTCCCGCACGCGGGCTCCGCCGGCCACGGGGACGGCTGAGGGAGGGGCGGCCCCGGGTCAGCCGCAGTGGCTCCAGCCGCTCTTCCAGGTGGCCGAGCCGTACGTGCCGCCCCACATGACGCACTTCTTGACGGCGGCGAGCCGTACCGGGCCCGCGTAGGCCGTGAAGCTGCCCGGATTGGCCCCGGACGCGCCACCCTGGACCTGCAGCGTCGCGTTCATCTTGATCTTCCCGGGAACCACGTACTTGGACATGGTGACGACGCAGTTCCTGCCCGCGGCCGAGCTGTAGAGCAGGTAGACGGTCGCGGAACCGAGCCCCCTGGAGTCGATCACCTTGTAGCCCGAGCCGCACACGCCGGCCGCGGTGTAGGGGTTCGGCTTCGGCGAGGGCGACGGCTTCGCGGTCGGTTTCGCCGTGGGTTTGGGGGTGGGTTTGGGGGTCGGCTTCGCCGTGGGCTTGGCGGTCGGTTTCGCGGTCGGTTTCGCGGGGGAGGTCGCCGTGGGCTTCACGGTGGGCTTCACGGTGGGCGGCGGGGTCGGCACGTCGGTGTCCTGGACCTCCTCACCCGGCTTCAGGCCGCCTCCGGAGTCGTCGTCCGCGTTCCCGGTCGGTTCCCGGCTGGGCTTCGGCGACGCCTTGGCCGTCTGCGCGGGCGCCGGGGTGACGCGGGCGACGGGCGCGACGGTCTTCTTCCCGGTGGGGCTCGGCGTGGGGGACTCCCACGCCGCGGGCGGCTCGTCGGGGGTGAGCGCGGGATCGGGGTCCTCGGCCGCCTGAGACGGGGGCGTCGAGACGGCGGCCTGCGCGCTGGAGACCTTCCCGTCGCCCTGGAGGGCCACGACGGCCCCCACCGTCGTGGCGACCGCGACCGCCCCGGCCACTCCGGCGAGCAGCAGCCCGGCCGGCCGCCGTGCCTTCCTCCTGCCCGGGGACGGGGCGGCGGCGGGGGCGGGGGACCGTACGGTGCCCTGGGCGACCGGCGGGCCCGGGAGAGGAACGGGGGCCGGCCGCCGGACCGGGGAGGGAACCGTCGCCCCCATCAGATGGCCGACGAGCTCCTCGGCGGTGGGGCGCAGCGACGGGTCCTTGGACAGGGACGCGGCGACCAGCGCGCGCAACTGCCCCTCCAGCCCGCTCAGGTCGGGCTCGACGGTCAGGATCCGGTTCATCACCACGGCGATGGAGTCGGCGCCGAACGCCGGGGTCCCGGTCGCGGCGAAGACCATCGTGACGCCCCAGGCGAACACGTCGGCCGCGGCCGTCACCTCGCCGCCGCCGAGCTGCTCGGGAGCGAGGTAGGACGGCGTCCCCATCGCCGTTCCGGTCGCGGTCGTCCCGGGGGAGTCCAGCGCCTTGGCGATGCCGAAGTCGATCACCACGGGTCCCTCGGGACCCATCAGCACGTTGGCGGGCTTGAAGTCCCGGTGCAGGATCCCGGCCCGGTGGATCGCCGCCAGCGCGGTGGCCGTGCTGACGGCGAGGCGGTCCAGCGCGGCGCCCCGCCGCGGGCCCTCGCGGTCGACGAGCTGCCGCAGGGACGGGCCGGGCACGTACTCGCTCACGATGTACGGCTGGCTGCCCGCGAGGTCCGCGTGGAGCACGGGGGCGGTGCAGAACCGGGCCACCCGCTGGGCGACCGAGACCTCCCGCAGGAACCGCGTCCTGGCGTCCGGATCGCTCGCCAGCCCGTGGTGGAGGAGTTTGACGGCCACCTGTTCGCCACCCGGCCCCCTGCCGAGGTAGACGACCCCCTGGCCTCCCTCGCCGAGCCGGCCGGTCAGCTCGAACTGCCCGAGCCGCGGAGGATCCTCCGCCGCGAGCGGCTGTACCACGATGACCCCCCGACAAAACCTACGAATTGGGTTATGTGGTGCAGAACGCTACCAGCGTGAGCGATGACACGGACGATGTCACCGGATGGCCGCCGCCGAGGGGAATCCGTCCGAGCCGTCTCCCGCCGCCCGCCCCCGTCACCGCCGGGGGCACTCCCGCGACCCGCCGCCGGGGCCGCCCGTCCGGACGGCCCAGGCGGACTCCTCAGATGGCCTTGCCGGGGTTGAGGATGCCGAGCGGATCGAAGACCCGCTTGATCCCGTGATGGATCTCCTCGGTGACCGGCCCGGCCTCCAGCGAGAGCCAGCGCCGCTTCAGCAGCCCCACGCCGTGCTCGCCGGTCAGCGTGCCGCCCATCGCCAGGGCCTCCTTGAAGACCTCGTCGGCCGCCGCCCACACGTTCGGCGGCGGCTCGGTCAGGCCGTGGTCGAAGATGAAGACCGGGTGCAGGTTGCCGTCACCCGCGTGCGCGACGGTGGCGATCAGCACGTCGTGCCTCGCCGCGATGGCCTCGATCTTCTCGATCATGTACGGCAGCGCCGAACGCGGCACGCACACGTCCTCGACGAGGCACTTGCCGAGCCGCTCCTTGGCCTGGTAGGCCATCCTCCGCACCCCGATCAGCTCCTCGGCCTCCTGCGCCGAGGAGGAGACCGCCACGAAGGGCGAGCCGGCCGCCGTGCACAGCTCCGCCATCCGCCCGGCGACCGAGGGGCCGTCCGCCGCGTCCGACTGCGCGATCAGCATCGCCTGGGTGGACGCCTCCAGCCCGATGTTCCGCCAGTCGTCGATCGCCTTCAGCGTGGTCCGGTCGAGCATCTCCAGCAGTGACGGCTGGCACCCGGCCGCGATGATCGCCGCCACCGCGGCCGCGGCGTCCCTGAGGGAGCTGAACTCCGCCGCGATCGTCGCCGGGTAGACCGCGGGGGCCCTGCGCAGCCGTACGGTGGCCTCGGTGATCACCCCGAGCGTTCCCTCGGAACCGGTGAACAGGCCGGTCAGGTCGTACCCCGTCACGCCCTTCACCGTGCGGCGGCCGGTGTTCAGGACCCGTCCGTCGGCGAGCACGACCTCCAGGCCGAGCACCGAGTCGCGGGTCACGCCGTACTTCACGCACCGCAGCCCGCCCGCGTTCGTCGCCAGGTTGCCGCCGATCGTGGAGATCTCGTAGGAGGAGGGGTCGGGGGCGTACATCAGCCCGTGCCGGCGGGCGGCCCGGTCCAGGTCCGCGGTGATCACGCCGGGCTCGACCACGGCGATCTCGTCGGCGGGGGAGAGCTCCCTGATCGCCGCCATCTTGTGCAGCGCCAGGACCACGCCGCCGTCGACCGACGTCGCTCCGCCGGCCAGCCCGGTTCCCGCGCCTCTCGGCACCACGGGCACCCGGTGCGCGGTGGCCCACCCGAGGGTGGCGATCACGTCCTCCCGGGTCTCGGCCAGCACGACGGCGAGGGGCTTGCCCGGGGCGAGGAAGGTCCGGTCCCGCGCGTAGGAGTCGGTGACGTCGGGGTCCGTCAGCACCTTCTCCGGGGAGAGGGTGGCGACGAGTTCGGAAATAGCGCTCACACAAGGACTGTACGGCCCGCCTCCAAGCCCGTGTCAGGGCGCCTCGGGGACCGCCTCGGAAAGGGCGGCGTCACCGGAGGCCGAGACCCGCGCTACCCCGGTGAAGAGGGCGGATAACGGGGTGCCTCGCGAAGAAATCCCAGGTATTTGGGGACAAAAGGTGAAAGTTACTGCAAGGAAATTCCATGGCGTGCTTATGCGGGCGAGGGAAGGTGAGGGTTCTCCCAAAGGTGTTGAAGCGGCCGGACCGCGGGAGAAGTTTCGGCTCATACAGCTGTCGCCCAAGCGGAGGGAGCGGCCCGTGACGACTGTGCACCAGCGGCCTGCGGGCATGACCGGCCGTAGGGGGCGGATGATCGTCTCGTGGCTGTCGTCGACGGACCACAAGATCATCGGCTACCTCTACATGATCACGTCGTTCGTGTACTTCCTGATCGGCGGGGTCATGGCGCTGATCATCCGGGCCGAACTCGCCCAGCCGGGACTCCAGTTCGTCACCACGGTCCACTACAACGCGCTGTTCACCATGCACGGCACCCTGATGCTGCTGTTGTTCGCCACGCCGCTGTTCGCGGGGTTCGCCAACGTCGTCATGCCGCTGCAGATCGGCTCGCCGGACGTGGCCTTCCCGCGCCTGAACATGGTGAGCTACTGGCTGTTCGCCTTCGGCGGTCTCATCGCGCTCAGCGGGTTCGCGACCAACGGGGGCGCGGCCGACTTCGGCTGGACGGGATACACCCCGCTGTCGACGGCGACCTTCTCCCCCCAGACGGGCGGCGACCTGTGGATCATGGGCCTGGTGATGTCGGGCCTGGGGACGATCCTCGGCTCGGTCAACTTCATCACCACGATCATCTGCATGCGGGCGCCCGGCATGACGATGTTCCGCATGCCGCTGTTCACCTGGAACGTGCTGCTGACCGGCGTGCTCGTGCTGATCGCCTTCCCGGTGCTGGCCGCCGCGCTGCTGGTCCTGGAGGCCGACCGCAAGCTCGGCGCGCACGTCTACGACCCGGCCACCGGCGGTGCGCTGATCTGGCAGCACCTGTTCTGGTTCTTCGGCCATCCCGAGGTGTACATCATCGCGCTGCCGTTCTTCGGCATCGTCACCGAGGTGATCCCCGTCTTCAGCCGCAAGCCGCTGTTCGGCTACATCGGCCTGGTCGGCGCCACCATCGCCATCGCCGGTCTGTCGGTCACCGTGTGGGCGCACCACATGTTCGCGACGGGGCACGTGCTGCTGCCGTTCTTCTCGTTCATGACGTTCCTCATCGCGGTCCCGACCGGTGTGAAGTTCTTCAACTGGGTCGGCACGATGTGGCGGGGCCATCTGACCTTCGAGTCGCCGATGCTGTTCTCGATCGGCTTCCTGGTCACCTTCCTGCTGGGCGGCCTGACCGGCGTCATCCTCGCCTCCCCGCCGCTGGACTTCCAGGTGACCGACTCCTACTTCGTGGTGGCCCACTTCCACTACGTCGTCTTCGGCACCGTGGTGTTCGCGATGTTCGCGGGCTTCTACTTCTGGTGGCCCAAGATGACGGGGAAGATGCTCAACGACACCCTGGGCAAGGTGCACTTCTGGTTGCTGTTCATCGGCTTCCACACCACCTTCCTGGTGCAGCACTGGCTCGGCGCCGAGGGTATGCCGCGCCGCTACGCCGACTACAGCGCCGTCGACGGCTTCACCGGCCTGAACGTGGTCTCCTCGGTCGGCGCCCTCATCCTCGGCGTCTCCACGCTGCCGTTCCTGTACAACGTCTGGTGGACCGCCCGGTACGCGCCGCGGGTGACCGTGGACGATCCGTGGGGGTTCAGCAACTCCCTGGAGTGGGCGACGACCTGCCCGCCGCCGCGGCACAACTTCACCTCGCTGCCGCGCATCAGGTCCGAACGCCCGGCCTTCGACCTGCACTACCCCCGGATCGACACGGAGCCGCGCCGGCTCGATCCGGCCGCCCCGTCCGAGGAGATCTGACCGGCCGGGCCGTACCGCCCGCCGCGCGCCGCCTCCCGCCCGCCGTCACCCGTCACCGCCCGGCCTCCGCCGGGCGGTTCCGTCTGTCACGGGGAGCCTGTCGCGGGGAGCGTCACGGGAGCGCAGTGAGACGCGTCGCGGCGGGCGCCGCTGTGCTCTCCGGCGTTCTCCGGCGTCCTCCGGTGCTCGCCGGTTTCCGGCGTTCCGGAGGCGCCGACGGCCTTCGGAGAGCGGTTCCCGGATCCCGTCCCGCGACTTTCACCGCGCTGACCTGCTGTGAAACCAGCATTGTCACGAAAGCGTTGGGAAACATCACCATTTCATGACAATGGGCGATTCATTACGGTTTTACAACATCATTCATCGCCTTTACTCCTGCTTTACCTTCTCGTCTAACGTCCCGCTCGGTGCGTACATAAGGCGCGCCGGGGACGTCCGCGCCCGGCGAACCCGGGCAGGGAGGGTAAGCGTTGTCCAGCAAAGGCAGGGGTGCTCCAAGGCGCCTGCTCGCGATAGTGCCCGTTATCGGCCTTGCTGCCGCGGGGCTGGCGATGGGCGGTGCGTCGGCGAGCGCCGACACCTCGATCGCGCGGTATCAGCCGACCACGGCCGACTACTACATCAACTACGCCCCGCCCAGGGACGAGCCCGAGGTCCAGGACCCGGCCGTCCCCAACGCCGGGGCACGGCGGATCAGCCCGTCGACGAAGATCGCCCGGAAGTATTCCGAGGGTAACCCCGCCGCGGCCCGAGTGCTCGCCGCCCGTGAGGCGGAGGCGATCAGGACCGGTCTCAACCCGGCCGACCTGTTGTTCAAGAAGTCGAAGACCGTCAAGGAAGCCAAGCTCCTCACGCTGCTGGTGGAGTTCAACGACAAGGCCAACGACGACTTCTCCGGTTTCAAGCGTCCCAAGGACACCGACAGCGAGGACCCGGCCGAGTGCGTGACCGAACCGCCGGGCACCCTGCTCAACGGTCCGCTGCACAACAAGATTCCCAACCCGGCGTCCTTGGCACGCAAGGACAACAACAGCTTCTGGGTGCCTGACTTCAGCCCCGACCACTTCAACAAGATGCTTTACAGCAAGGACGGCATCACCCAGCGCGTCCGCACCGATCTGACCGACCCCCGGGACGGTCGCAAGGGCATCGACATCTCCAAGTACACGATGCGGAACATGTACGAGGAGCTGTCCAAGGGCGCCTACACGGTCGCCGGCCAGGCCAGCCCGTGGATCAAGGTCCCGCACTCGGAGGCCTACTACGGCGCCCGCGCCTGCGGCAAGGAAGTGCAGGACATGACCGGCCACCCGAGCAACCCGCTCGGCCCCGGCCAGCTCGCCATCGACGCGGTCAACTCCCTGGCCGCAGCCAACCCGAACTTCCCCTGGGAGGACTACGACAAGGAGGACGTCGCCGACGCCGACGGTGACGGCAACTACGCCGAGCCCGACGGCGTGATCGACCACCTCGTGCTGGTCCACGCCGGCAAGGACAAGTCCGGCGACGGCGGCGCCGAGGGCACCTACGCGATCTGGGCGCACTCCAGCGCGGTCGCCGGCGGCTACAAGGTCCCCGGCAAGAACGTGAAGATCTCCAACTACATCGTCCAGCCGGAGGACTCCGGCGTCGGCGTCTTCGCCCACGAGTACGGTCACGACCTCGGTCTGCCCGACCTCTACGACACCACGGGCGCGGCCTCCTCGGCCGTCGACTTCTGGGACCTGATGTCCGCCGGCTCCCACAGCGGCCCGATCTTCCAGTCGATGCCGACCCACATGGGCCTGTGGGACAAGTGGATCCTCGGCTGGGCCAACCCCAAGGTCTTCAACCCCGGTGACGCGGCCCGCCCGGTCACGATCGGCCAGACCTCGCGCACGCCCAAGCTCACCGAGGACGGCGTCCGGGTGAACCTGGCCAGCGCGCCGCTGAAGATGGTCGAGCCGCACAGCGGCACCAAGATGTGGTGGTCCAACCTCGACCAGGAGTGGGCCGACGTCAAGCTCACCCGCGAGGTGCAGGTGCCCGCCGGCACCGACGTGAAGTTCTGGCTCTGGAACAACTACGAGATCGAGCAGGACTGGGACTTCGGCTTCATCGAGGTCTCCACCGACGGCGGCACCACCTGGGCCCCGCAGAAGGTCTACACCGAGGGCGGCACCCTCGTCTCGACCGACGACAGCTACCCCGACCCGAACAAGAACCTCGCCAAGTTCAACAACCGGAAGTACGGCCTCACCGGCAACACCGACGGCTGGCGGCACGACTACGTCGACCTGGCCCCGTTCGCCGGCAAGACCGTCAAGCTCAGGCTGGTCTACAACACCGACGCCGCCTTCACCCCGCGCAGCTGGCACGCCGACGACTTCGCGCTCACCAACGGCACCCAGACCGTCTGGAGCGACGACGTCGAGGGCGGCAACAAGGGCTGGACGGCCAGCGGCGGCACCTTCACCAACACCCACGGCCAGGGCTGGAACATCAACGACGGCTCCCGCGAGCTCTCCCGGTTCTACCTCGCCGAGTGGCGTAACTTCGACGGCTTCGACAAGGGCCTGCAGTACACCTACACCACCGACTACTCGCGCGACGGCGCCTGGAAGGTGGAGAAGGTCAAGTACAACGCCCCCGGTCTGCTCGTCTGGTACCGCGACTCGACCTACACCAACAACAACCTGTCCAACAACATCGAGCTGCCGCCCAGCCTCGGCTCCAAGGGCAGCCTGATCCTGGTCGACTCCCACTACGACCCGCTGCGGCGGACCGGTACGGCCGCCGAGAAGGACCCCACCCGCCTGAAGAACATGCAGGGACGCGTGCAGACCTCGAACGCGGCCTTCTCCTTCGGCAAGACGTACCCCTTCAAGGAGTGCATCGAGGGACCGAACGAGCCCTTCAGCGAGTACTGCACCAACACCGGCCAGCTGCCCGCCGTGCCGGAGTTCACCGACGCCAAGACCTGGTACCCGGGCCTCGAGTACCGTGACGGCGGCCTGTACTACCGGGACTTCGACGCCTCCGTGGTCGTCCCGTCCAAGGGCGACCAGCCCTACAGCACCCGCGTCGTCAACGCCGACGGCACCCCGGCGCGCGATCTGTACGGCACCGACCTGGGCAACGGCAACGTCCTGGGCAGCGGCAACCCCGGCGACGAGGGCAAGGCGCTGGGCGTGAAGTTCAAGCTCCTCGCCCCGCTTCCCGGCAACCTCGGCGCGATCGTCTACGTGACCCCGCCCAAGAAGTGATCCGCGGGGAGGGTGACCGCCCCGGGGCGGTCACCCTCCCCGGAAAGTAGTCCGGTCCGCCGGATGTAGGGCCCCGCCGTCATCGACGGCGGGGCCCTACGATCTGACGGGGAAGTATCCGATCGAAAAGGGGCAGCGTGGGAGAGCTTCGCAGCAAGGCCGAGCACACCGAGGCGATCCGGACCGAGCGCCGGATCTGCGTGGTGGTCAACACGCACTCGCGCCGCGGACGCCGCCTCTACCCCCGGGTGATCGACACGCTCGCCGCCGAGGGCTTCGAACCGATCCGCACCTTCGCCGTGGTCGAGCCCCGGCGGCTGCGCGCCACGCTGGACGCGGCTCTGGAGGCCGGTCCCGACCTGCTCGTCGTCGGCGGCGGCGACGGCACGCTCAGCGCCGCCGTCAAGCACGTCGCCCACCGCGACGTCGCCCTCGGCGTGCTGCCCCTGGGCACGACCAACAACTTCGCCCGCAGCCTCGGCCTCCCGCTGGACCTCACCGGCGCGATCCGGCTGTTCCGCACCGGCAAGGTCGCCGACATCGACCTGGGGATCGCGGGTGACCGGGAGTTCGCCAACCTGGCCAGCTTCGGCGTCTCCGTCGAGGTGGCGGGCACGGTCCGCCCCTGGCTGAAGCGCCTGCTGGGGCGCGCGGCCTACCCGCTCACCGCCCTGACGATCCTGCCCGGCCACCGCCCCTTCCGCGCCTTCATCACCGCCGACGGCCGCCGCCACGAGCTGCTCACCCACCAGCTCAACATCGCCAACGGCCGCTTCCACGGCGGCTGGCAGGTGGCCAAGGACATCAGCATCGACAACGGCAGGCTCGTCGCCTACCAGCTCGGCTCGGGCAAGCGCCTGAGGCTCCTGCTGGAGACCCTGGTCCGCGCCACCACGGGACGCTGGCGCAGCCTCGCGGGCGGCCCCTTCGTCGTCGGCCAGGAGATGTACCTGGAGACCGACCCGCCGATGGCGGCCGACGTCGACGGCGAGGTCCGCCTGATGACCCCCATCACGATCCGGACCGTGCCCAACGGCCTGCGCGTTATGGTCCCCGGCCACTTCGTCGACTCCTGAGCCGCCCCCGGCCGGTTAGGGGCGCACCACGGAGGGCAGAGGTCCTTCCCGAACGGTTGGAGGACGGCATGGCGTCTCTGATGGACAGGATCAAGCGCTACCTGGACAGCCCGCAGGGGCGCAGGAACGTGGAGAAGGCCAAGGAGATGGCGCGTGACCCGCGTAACCAGCGGAAGCTGCGCGACCTGGTGAACCGCCTCCGCTCCGGCGGCCCTCGCCGCTGAGGCCCGCCCGGCGAACGATCACGCCGGGTGCGGCCCGGTGAGGGCCCGAGACCGTCCCGGACGGGCGGGGGCCGCTACCGCCGGGAGGGGCGCAGGAAGCGGTTGCGGAGCCTGTCGAGCAGCATGGGCTCCCGGGGCCCGGGGGCCGCCAGTCCCTCACGGGCCCGCCGCAGGGTCTCGAGGGCCTCGGCGGCGTTCGGCCTCCTGTCGGGATCCTGGTCGCGCAGGCGCCGCAGCAGTTCCATCACCTCCGCCGGAACGCCGTCGGGGGTGACCGGCTCGGGGCCGGGTACGGGACCCGCGGGGGGAAGCGCGCCGGTCAGCAGCTGGAAGGCGATCACCCCGGCCGCGTACACGTCGGCCGCGGCCGTCATCCTCTCGGGCCTGGCCTGGCACTCGGGGGCGACGTAGTGGGTGTCCAGGATGTTGGGAAGCTCGTTGGCCACCGTGTGCGCGCGGGGCCCCGGCTTGGCGTAGTCGAACCCGGTCAGCATCGCCCTGCCGTCCTCGGTGACCAGGACGCAGGCGGGGTTGAGCGCCCGGTGGATGACGTTGTTGGCGTGGACGTGGGCCAGGCCCAGCAGCATGTCCTCGATCACGTCGAGCTTCGCGTCCGTGGACAGCGTCCGCCGCGAACTGGACAGGTGCAGGTGCAGCGCCTGGCCGTGCACGTCGTCGAGGACCAGCACGAACCGGCTCTCGTCGTCGATCGCGAAGAAGTCACGGGAACGCACGACGCACGGGTGCGGGGGAATCCGGGTGAGCGACTGGTAGGCGTTGGCGATCAGCCGCCGCTCGGCCGCCCGGGGCTCCTCCTCGGCCAGCGGATCGGCCCGGTAGACCCGCAGCAGGACCGTCTCGCTTCCCGGGAGCGTCGCGTTGATCGCCCGGTACTCGGTGATCCGGTTGTCCCCGCCGAGCTGCTCCTCGACCTCCCAGTTGCCGAAGCGCGGCGGCGAGGTCGAGCGCCGCACGCTGCCGTTCAGCGCCTCGATGATCGCGGTGCGGTACGGCGTGGCGTCCGGCGTGTAGCCACGCCTGACCCGGGAGACGTCGCTCAGCGTGCCGACCAGGCCCGGCAGGCTGGTGACGTGCCGGGAGTCACGGCCGGCCGGATCGACGAGCTCGGCGTCCGGGCCGGTGAGCACGACGACGCTGTCGACGTACACCCGTTCCAGCTCGCGGTGGTTCTGGGTGAGCAGGCCCTTGAGGGCGCGCCCGTTGCCGCGCAGCTTGGCCACCGGGGAGCCGAAGGCGTTCCGCCGCGAGGGGAACCAGCGCGTCCCGGCGACCTCGATCCGTCCCCGGGTGCCCTTGACGTCGATGAGACAGAGCGAGTGGCGGGTCATGACGATCACGTCGACCTCGAAGGAGTCGTCGTCGCGCGGCACCTCGATGTTGTGCAGCAGCAGCCAGTCGTCGGGCGCGTTGTCCCGCAGGTGCGCGACGACCCGCCGCTCGGCGTCGTTGACCGGGCGTCCGCCGCCGACGATCTGTGCCATCTCTAGCGTGCCGCCCTTCTTCGCCGTGCCTGAAGTAGGGCAAGGGTCTCATGATCCCGCCTGTCCCTACTTTTCGCCACTCCGTGGTGACCGGGTTGACAGCTTTTGTTCAGCCAAGGAGTCCGTCCGTGCTACCCGTCCGCGCCACCCGCCGGTGGCGCCGACGCCACGACCGGCGCGGTGCCGGGCCACTACGGCCGGTGGCGCGGGCTGACCAGGCCGGCCTCGTAGGCGAGGGCGACGGCCTGCGCGCGGCTGGACAGGCCCAGCTTGGCCATGGCCCGGTTCAGATGGGTCTTGACCGTCGCCTCGCTCACGCACAGGTCGTCGGCGATCTCCCCGTTGGACAGCGCCCTGCCGACCATGCGCAGCACCTCCGTCTCCCGGGCGGTGAGCGCGTCGAGCCCCGCCTGCGGGACGATCGTCGTGTCCCTGTTCCTGGTGTAGGCCTCGACCAGGCGGCGGGTCACGGTCGGCGCGAACAGCATGTCGCCCGAGGCGATCGTGCGGACCGCCGCGATCAGCCGCTCCGGCGGGGTGTCCTTGAGCAGGAACCCCGAGGCCCCGGCCCGCAGCGCGTCGTAGACGTACTCGTCGAGGTCGAAGGTCGTCAGGATCAGCACCCTGGGCGGCACCGGGCCCGCCGCCGCCAGGATGCGCTCGGTCGCGGCGATGCCGTTCAGTCCCGGCATCCGCACGTCCATCAGGATCACGTCGGGACGGGTCGCGGTGACCAGGGCGACCGCCTCCTCCCCGTCGGAGGCCTCACCCGCCACCTTCAGGTCGGGGGTGGCCCGGATCAGCGCGGCGAACCCGGCCCGCACCAGGATCTGGTCGTCCACGACCAGCACCTTGATCATTCGTCTCCTCGCCCGTCCCTCGGGCCCTCCGGCGGCGACAGCGGCACCGTCGCCGAGACCTCGAACCCGCCCCGTGCCAGCGGCCCCGAGACGATCCTGCCTCCGTAGAGCCTGACCCGCTCGCGCATCCCGATCAACCCGAGACCGCCCCCGTTCCCGCTCTCCTGCGACGGAGAGCCGTCGTCGGTGACCGTGATGAGCAGCTCCTCGCCGCCGTAGTGCAGCCGCACCCGCGCGCGGGCCGGGAACGCGTGCTTGATCACGTTGGTCAGGCTCTCCTGCACCACGCGGTACGCGCACAGCTCGACCCCGGGGTTCAGCGACCTGGGGCGTCCCGTCACCTCCAGGTCCACCGGCACCCCGGCGCCGCGGACGCGTTCGACGAGCTGGCCGAGCTGGGTCAGGCCCGGGGTCGGGTCGTAGAGGCCGTCGCCACCGGGCCTGTGGTCCACGCGGAGCACCGCGAGCAGCCGCCGCATCTCCTCCAGCGCCTCGTGGCTGGTGTCGGCGACCGTGGCCAGCGCGCAGCTGGCGGTGTGGGGATCGCTGGCGAACACGTAGCGGGCCAGACCGGCCTGCACCGAGATCACCGACATGTGGTGGGCGACGATGTCGTGCAGTTCCCTGGCGATGCGCACCCGTTCCTCGGCGACCGCCCGGCTGGCCTCGGCCTCCCGCTGCCGCCGCAGCCGCTCGGTGAGCTCGGCCAGCCGCCTGTTCCGGTCGGCGAGTCTGCGCGTGCCCATGCCGAGCACCCAAGCGGTCAGGATCACCAGCGCGCTCTGCAGCATGTTCAGCTCCGCCATGCCCGCGGTGGACATCAGCGAGGCCCACCACCACACCGCGGCCGCCGCCGCGATCCCGGCCACCGCGACCCGCGGTGACCGCAGGACGGTGACGGTGTACAGCGTCAGCAGGATGGAGAAGTTGTTCACGTTGGGCTGGTAGCCCAGCGAGTGGTGCCAGAACGAGGCGGCCGAGCAGACGGCGAGCGCGATGACGGGGGCCCGCCTGCGCACGGCGACGGGAAGATTGGCCACGAGGGTCAGCGCGACCGCGGCCGCGTCGGGGCGCCGCCACGGGCCGCTGTCGTCCTTCACGGCCCACACCAGGGTCATTCCGGTGAGCGCGACGGCCAGCAGCGCGTCCACGATCCTGGGGTCGACCTCGCCGGCCCGCCGTATCAGCGCCGTCACCGTTGCCCGCATGCGCGCATGCTAGCCAGGGAGGAACGGCCGCCTCATCGAGCGGACGGTTGACCGGCCATACCGCGGAAGTTGTACGGCGACGCCCCGCCTACCGCCCCGGTCACCGCCGGATCAGACCGCCGAACGATGTGGCCCGGGCGCCGCGCGTTCTACCGTGATGATCGCTGGTGCTCGCTCCGGGAGGACAGGCTCGTGATTCCCGGAAGTTCGCCTTCGTGGGTCCCGCCGGTGATCTCGGCGCCTGCGGCCGGCGTTCCGGAGCTCTCCACCCGGTGCGCCGGCCGTACGGCCGGACCTCGAAGGTGTGCTTGCGGGGGCGACCTTCGAGTCCGGACGCGGCGCGGGTGGCGGGCGGCACCGGCCGCTCACGGCCGCCCGGCCCGGCGGGGGCCCGGGACGCGGGCCGGGGAGGCCGGGGAAAGGGCGGGCAACGCCCCGATCAATGGTCGGCCGCGGAAGGTTTGCCGTGGTGGCACAGGGTAGACGCCTTCTCCTGGGGGGAGGAGGAACGCCATGATCGGCAATCCCAAGGAAACCCTGTCCACCGCCGAGCTGATCCGGCTGATGTCGGAGGAGGTCTCGCGCCTCGTCAAGGACGAGCTTCGCCTGGCCAGGCTGGAACTGAGCAAAAAGGGCAGGCACGCCGGGATCGGGGCGGGGCTGTTCGGCGGGGCGGGGGTGGTGGCCCTGTACGGGGGCGGGGCACTGGTGGCCGCGGTGATCCTGCTCCTCGCCCTGGTGATGCCCGCGTGGGTCGCCGCCGTGGTGGTGGGCGTGGTGCTCCTGATCGTGGCCGCCCTTCTCGGGCTCATGGGCAGGCAGCAGGTGGTCCAGGCCGCCCCGCCCACGCCCGAGCGGACCATCGAAAGCCTCAAGGAGGACCTCGACATGGTGAAGGAGAGGGCGCACCGATGACCGAGACAGATCCGGAGAGACCCGACGACACCCTGGACGCCGGCACCACCGGGGCCCGCAGGCGGGAGGCGGCCGAGCCCGTACAGCCCGACGAGGAGATGTCGCTGAACCTTCCGCCGAAGGTGCCGGGGGAGGCGCCGTCCCCGGCCCCGGGCGTCCCGCCGCCCGGCCGCGAGGAGACGCCCCGGCCGGCGGAGAGAACGGCCGGCGCCGCCGGAAGGGCCCCGGCCCCGGCGGCCCCTTCCCCGGCGGCTCCGGCGGCGGCCGCTTCCACGGCGACGGGTCCCGCGACGGCCGCTTCCGCGGCGGGTGGGACCGCCGTCGCGGCGGGAACGGCCGGGCACCCCCGCGGGACGAGCCGCGGGGGCGGTGGGACGAGCGAGGAAAGCGTGCGGCGGGACATCGAGAACGACCGCCGCGAACTGGGCGACACAGTGGAGGCTCTGGTGCACAAGACCGACGTCAAAGGCCGCGTTCAGGAGACGGCTGCCCAGATGGGCGACGAGTTGCGCCGGGTGGGGGCGGCGACCGCCACCACCGCGACGGAGATGGCGGACCGGGTCAAGGAGGCCGCCCCCGAAATGGTCGGACGAGTCAGGGAGGCGGCGCCCGAGGTGGTCGGGCGCGTCAAGGAGGCGACCCCCGCCGAGGTCAGGGAAGCGGCGGGAAGAGTCACGACCGAAATAGCCAAACGGCCCGTCGCGGTCGTCGCGGCGGGGGCCGTGCTGGTCCTGGTCGCGGTGCGCCTGCTCAGGCGGGGCAGGAGGAGCACGAAGCGGAGGTGAGCGTGGCCGGGCGGGGCCGCTCCCGCACGCCGGGGGCGGCTCGGCCGGACGCTGAGGCGACGGGGGAGCCGGACGGGGGGTCGCCGGGGTAATCTGGCCGTTTCCGGGCGGGCGGCGGACCCCCTCCTTTCCGCCCGTCCGGAATCTCCCCTACCGCACTTTCTGCCGGAGATCTCCACTCTCGACGTCCCACGGCTTCGCGGATCCGCCCGCTGAACCGTTCCGGCCGCCCGTACGTTGTGGTCGGTGTCGGGATCCGCGAACCCCGCGGAGACGGATGGCTTTCTCAGGAACCCCCAGGAGATCTCATGCGCCGTGTTCTCGGCCTCACCGCAGGTCTGACCCTCATCGCAGTCGCCCTTTCCCCTGTCGCGTCCGCCGAGGCCGCCTGCCTCGGCGCCGCCAGGAAGTGCTCGCGGGATCCTCTGATCACCATCGACGTGGCCGCCAAGGGCACCCCGCGCGTCCCCCAGGGCGGGCGCGTCACCTACACCCTGAAGTACTCCATGACCTGGATGGAATCCTTCGCCCCCTACTGGGGCTCCTTCTGGGTCGGCGGCAGGTTCCCCAAGGGGGCCAGGGGCCCGGCCAAGGCGACGCTCTATGACACCGCGGGCAAGCGGATCGCCACCCTCCCCTGCCGTGAGTACTCCGACGGCGTCTGGTGCGAGGCGGGAAGCGAGATCCCGCACGAGGGCAAGGTCGTTCTCACCGCCCGGCTGGCCCGCCACGGCGGGGGAGCCGCGGTCGCCAAGCTCGGCTTCGACAGCTTCGACGGGCTCAACCAGCAGGAGTTCGAGCGGCACTACAAGCGGGAGAGGGCGCGCGAGAAGTTCTGCAACTACCGCTTCACCAAGACCGTCGTCACGACCGTGCATCCCTGAGCCGCCCCGGAAGGCCGGAGGGGGAGGGCGCCGCCGCCGGGCGGGCGGCGTCTCGCCCGGCGACCGGCCGTCGCGAACCGGCCGCCGGGCCCACGGCCCGGTCCTGGGGTCACGAACCGGCGGCCATGTCGAAGAAGCGCAGCTCCAGCCGTACGGCCCGGCGGAAGAAGTCCAGCACGCGCAGCTGCCCGTCCGCCGGGAGCGCGGGGCCGAGGCGGTCGAGCTCACCGCGCAGGAACCCCACCCAGGCCCGGAACGCCGGTCCCTCGTGCAGCTCGATCCACTCGCGGTGGACGAAGTCGTCCGGCGGCGGTTCCTCCGCCCGGCTCGCCCAGCCGAGGTAGCTCCACTCCGCCACGCACAGCACCGCCAGGACGAGCGGGTAGTCCAGGCTGGTCCTGGCCTCGTCCATCAGGGCGATGAAGTCGGCCGTCACCGGTTCGGGCGCCGCGGCGGCCAGGTCGGCCGCGGTGACGCCGAGGGCGGCCAGCGCCCGGTGGAAGTAGGTCTTCTCCTCCGTCGTGGCGGTCTCGCCCAGGAAACGGCCGAACGGCACCCGGGACTCGAAGCTGTCCGCGCTGGCCACGGCCGCGCCGAGGAGCGCGGTGAACGAGTCGACGAACTGGAAGTCCTGGACCAGGTAACGGCGCATGGCGTCGGCGGGGGTCTCGCCCCGGGTGATGGACGCGGCGAACGGGTGGGTCACCACCGCGCTCCACTCGGGTTCGCACCTGGAGCGCAGCCACTGGCTGAAGGCGGGGTCGGCGGTGCCCGCCCGCCACTCGTCGTAGGGAACGTCACGTGGGGTGCCGTGGGCGCCCTGAGGGGCGCTACGAGGGGCACTCCGGGGGGTGTCGCGGGGGGCGTCGTGAGGGGCGGGACCCATCGGCTTCTCCTCTGCTCTCGCGGGTTCCGGGCTCTCGCGCCGGCTTTTCGGTCTCGCGGCCGCGCGGGGCGGTCGATCGGCATGCTAGCGGTCACCGGAGCGCCCACCGGGCATGACAGGGCGGTGACCTGGGTGATCGTCGTACCGGTGGCGGCCGGCGAGCCTGTCGCGGCGGGGGCCGGAATCCGCGGGAGGCGTGGGCGCCGGCGGCCTCCGGAGGGGGGTTCGACGGCACCGGCGCGCCGGGCGGGGAAGGCGGACGGCCGGGATCGATGCGGAAACCGGGATGATATGGGGAAATTCGGGCACGGATCTGCAGCTGTTGACATCGCCGGAATTGAACTTGTCATGGACATTGACCGAATTTCTCTCGATAATTCTTTGGACCTGTTATTGCTCGCGAGTCCCCCCACCGCGGCCTCGCAACCCTCCGCCACGTCGTCAATGCCCGGTGACTTTCCGTATCCGGGCGACAGAAGGGTTGTCACCCCCCCATGAAGAGCATTCCGCGCCTGGCGGCGCTGGCGGCATCAGTGCTGCTGGCGACCACGGGCGTCCTCATCACGCAGACGTCGGCCCAGGCGGCCAATCTGCTCACGAACTCTGATTTCGAGAGCGGATCCGTCTCGCCCTGGTCCTGTACCGGTGGCCTGGGATCGGTCGTCAGCACCCCGGTCCACTCCGGCAACGGAGCGCTCGCCGGTGCGGCGAGCGGCTCCGACACCGCCCAGTGCACCCAGACGGTGGCCGTCAAGCCGAACAGCTCCTACGTCCTGAGCGCCTGGGTGCGCGGCAGCTACGTCTACCTCGGCGTGAACGGCGGCTCGTCCCGCTGGACCTCGTCGTCGGCGTACACGCAGCTCAGCGTCTCCTTCACCACCTCGGCCACCCAGACCAGCGCCGTGGTCTTCCTGCACGGCTGGTACGGGCAGGGCACCTACTACGCCGACGACGTCAGCCTCGACGGCCCTCCCGTCTCCACGCCCACGCCCACGATCACCCCCACGATCACGCCCACGCCGACGGTGACGCCGACGATCACGCCCACGCCGACGGTCACCCCCACGATCACGCCCACGCCCACGGTGACGCCCACGGTCACGCCGACCGACACCACGTGCGCGGTGAAGTCGCGGCCGGCGGGCAAGGTCATCCAGGGATACTGGGAGAACTGGGACGGCGCGGTCAACGGCGTGCACCCGCCGTTCGGCTGGACGCCGATCAACGACCCCCGCATCAAGCAGCACGGCTACAACGTGATCAACGCCGCGTTCCCGGTCATCCGCTCCGACGGCACAGTGCTGTGGGAGGACGGGATGGACGCCACCGTCAAGGTCTCCACCCCGGCTGAGATGTGCGACGCCAAGGCCGCGGGTGCCACCATCCTGATGTCGATCGGCGGTGCGACCGCCGGCATCGACCTCAGCTCCAGCACCGTCGCCGACAAGTTCGTCGCGACCGTCGTGCCGATCCTGAAGAAGTACAACTTCGACGGCATCGACATCGACATCGAGACCGGCCTGTCCGGCAGCGGCAGCATCAGCCAGCTGTCCGCCTCGCAGTCCAACCTCATCCGCATCATCGACGGCGTGCTCGCCCAGATGCCCTCCAACTTCGGCCTGACCATGGCCCCCGAGACGGCCTACGTCACCGGTGGCAGCGTGACCTACGGCTCGATCTGGGGCGCCTACCTGCCGATCATCAAGAAGTACGCCGACAACGGCCGCCTCTGGTGGCTGAACATGCAGTACTACAACGGAAGCATGTACGGCTGCTCCGGTGACTCCTACTCCGCGGGCACGGTTCAGGGCTTCACCGCCCAGACCACCTGCCTGAACAACGGCCTGGTCATCCAGGGCACCACGATCAAGGTTCCCTACGACAAGCAGGTCCCGGGTCTGCCCGCCCAGGCGGGCGCCGGCGGCGGCTACATGTCGCCGTCCCTGGTCTCCCAGAGCTGGAACGCCTTCGGCGGCCAGCTCAAGGGCCTGATGACCTGGTCCATCAACTGGGACGGGTCGAGGAGCTGGAGCTTCGGCGACAACGTCAAGGCGCTGCAGGGCCGTTGATCGGCTGACCGGCGCGTGAAGGCCGCCCCCGAGTACTCGGGGGCGGCTTTTCGCATTTATGGTCACATGTTCTCTGAGTGTTTATTGTCCTTTTTTATGGAAGGGGTCTCCGCGGGGCGAGGGGATTTCCCCCGGGGTGTCCTCCTCCCGTCCCGGCGTCCGCCGATCCTCCTGTCCCGGTGTGATGTCAGCCGGGGAACGTCTGTTCCGCGCCGTCGCGGCGGGGGGCCGGGCCTTCGGCCGTCCGCCGCCGGAGGCCGGATCCGTGCCGGGAGGGCGGGAATGACGCCGCGATCACCGGCCGTTGCCAGTGGCATGAGTACTTCTCCGCAGATCGGCGGATTCACCGCGCCCGGATTCGAAGGCGTCGCGGCGGCCTTCGAACGCAACTTCACCGAACGGGGCGAGGTCGGGGCGGCCTTCTCGGCCGTGCTGGACGGGGAGGTGGTCGTCGACCTGTGGGGCGGGACGGCCGATCCCGTCACCGGGCGGCCGTGGGAGAGCGACACCCTGCAACTCGTCTTCTCCGGGGCCAAGGGGCTGATCGCCACCTGCGTGCTGATGCTGGCCGAACGGGGGAGGATCGATCTGGAGGCGCCGGTCGCCGACTACTGGCCGGAGTTCGCCGCGCACGGCAAGGGCGGGACCACGGTGGTGGAGATGCTCTCGCACCGGGCCAGGCTGCCCGGAGTGCGCACGCCGCTGGCCCCGGAGGATCTGGCCGACTCCGTACGGCTCGCCGCCCTGCTGGCCGCCCAGGAGCCCGAGGACGACCCGCGAGGGGCCTACATCTACCACCCGCTCACCTACGGCTGGCTGGCCGACGGGCTGGTCCGCCGGGTGGACGGCCGGGGGGTCGGGCGGTTCTTCGCCGAGGAGATCGCCGCGCCGCTGGGACTCGAGGTGTGGATCGGGGTGCCCCCCGAGCACGAGGGCCGGGTCTCCCGGCTCACGCTCGCGGACGGCGTGGGGGCCGAGCCGGGCCGGGAGCGGACCGGTGACCCGCTGGCCGACCGCGTCCAGGCCAACCCGCCGCTGCTGCTGCGCGGCGGGGACCTCTACTGGAACACCCCGCTCGCCCGCCGGTCGCCCCCTCCGGGCGCGGGGGCCGTCGTCACGGCCCGGTCGATGGCCCGCTTCTACGGCGCGCTCGCCAGGGGCGGTGAGCTGGACGGCGTCCGGATCATCGAGCGGGCCACGCTCGACCTCGGCCGCGCCGAGCGTGTCAAGGGGATCGAACCCCTGTGGGGCGCCCCCATGGCCTACGGCGCCGGCTACGAGCTCCAGGCCGGGCTGAACGTCTTCGGCCGGCCCGCCGACGCCTACGGGCACGCGGGCATGGGCGGTTCCCGGCACGCCGCGTGGCCCGGTCACGGGCTGGGCTTCTCCTACGCGATGAACCAGCTGCGCGGCGACGCCCCCGACCTGCGTTCCCAGTCGCTGCTGAACGCGCTGGAGGACGCGCTCGCCTGACCCCGTCCGCCGCCCGGGACAGGGGACGCCCGGCGCCCGGCGCCCGGAGCGTGCGGGAACGGGCGGCGGAGCACGGGAGCCGGGAGCGGACCGGCCGGGCGGGAGCCGGAGCCGGTCGGGGGAGCCCCCGGCCGATGATGATCTACAATGTAAAGGGGTGGGGCGGCCGGTCTGATGTCCGTCAGAGGGGCGTCCGCGAACGTGCGAGGATAGGGTCCGGGACGTGGAACCCCTCGTCGCCGTGCTGCTCGTCTCCGCCCTGGTCGGTGTGCCGGCCCTGGTGCTGTGGCGCGTGCTGCGCGGACGGCGCGAGCTGGGCAGCAGCCCGGCCGAGCGCGCCACCTTCGAGACCCTGCACACCGCCTCGCTCGCCGCGCCGCCGCTGCGGGCCGGGCTGACCGAGGCGGGCACCCAGAAGGCCTCGCGGCATCTGCGCGAGCTGCTCGGTTCCCCGGCGCTGGCGATCACCGACGAGAAGCGGCTGCTGGTCTACGACGGGGAGGGCGAGCACCACGCCCCCGAGGCGTTCGCGCACGCCGCCAAGACCCTCACCGGGGGCCGCACCCAGGTGCTCGGGCCCGAGGTCGTCTCGTGCGACATCCCCGAATGCCCGATCAGATACGCGGTCGTGGTGCCGCTCACCACGGACGGCCGGGTGGTCGGTTCGCTGGCGGCCTACGGCGGGCACGCCTCGGCGGGCCTGGTGCGGGCCACCCACGAGGTGGCCAGCTGGGTCGACTCCCAGCTGGAGCTGGCCGAGCTCGACCGGTCCCGGACGCGGCTGATGGAGGCCGAGGTCCGCGCGCTGCGCGCGCAGATCTCCCCGCACTTCATCTACAACTCGCTGACGACGATCGCGAGCTTCGTCCGCTCCGACCCCAACCGCTCCCGGGAACTGCTGCTGGACTTCGCCGACTTCACCCGCTACTCCTTCCGGCGGCACGGCGAGTTCACCACACTGGCCGAGGAACTGCGCTCCATCGACCGTTACCTGACCCTGGAACGTGCCCGGTTCGGCGACCAGCTCCAGGTCACGCTGCGGATCGCGCCCGAGGTGCTCGCGGTCGCCGTGCCGTTCCTGTGCCTGCAGCCGCTGGTGGAGAACGCGGTCCGGCACGGTCTGGAGAGCAAGCCCGGCGTCGGCCGCATCTCGATCATCGCCGAGGACGCGGGAGCGGAGTGCCGGATCAGCGTGGAGGACGACGGCGTCGGCATGGATCCCGACCGGCTGCGCCGCATCCTGGCCGGTGACGCCGACGAGCGCTCGGGGGCCGGGGGAGTGGGGCTGGCCAACGTCGACGAGCGGCTGCGCCAGGTCTACGGCGACGAGTACGGCCTGGTGGCCGAGACCGGTAAGGGGGCGGGCACCAAGGTCAGCGTCCGGGTGCCGAAGTATCACCCCGGAGTCTCGGCCCACTGATCCGCGCCCGCGCGCGGGCACGGGGTCTTCCCCCCGGATTCGGCTGGTCGGAAGCTGTTGACAGGTGATGTCTGATTCATCACCCTCTAGGGATCCCACCTCGATGATCCGGAGGAGTGACCGTGACCGGCCTTCGTGTCCTGGCGGTGGACGACGAGCTTCCCGCCTTGGAGGATCTGGCCTATCTCCTGCGGGACGACCCCCGCATCGGGGAGGTCTTCCAGGCCAGGGACGGGGCCGCCGCGTTACGCGTGCTGGACCGGGCGATCGCCGACGGCCGGCCGGTCGACGCGGTCTTCCTCGACATCCGGATGCGCGGCCTGGACGGGGTGGTGCTGGGCAGGCTGCTGTCGCAGTTCGCCAACCCGCCCCGGGTGGTGTTCGTGACCGCCTACGAGGAGCACGCGGTGGACGCCTTCGAGATCAAGGCGGAGGACTACCTGCTCAAACCGGTCAGGCCGGAGCGGCTCGCCGAGGCCGTCCGGAGGGTGTGCGTCTCGGCCGAACTGCCGGACAGCGAGGCCGCGGGCCGTACCGATCCCGGAACCATCCCGGTGGAGCTGGGCGGCGTGACCCGGTTCGTCAACAGCACCGAGGTGCGCTACGTCGAGGCGCAGGGCGACTACGCGCGCCTGCACACCGCGGGCGGCAGCCACCTGGTCCGGATCTCGCTGGCGACCCTGGAGGAGCGGTGGTCGTCGGCGGGGTTCGTGCGCGTGCACCGCAGTCATCTCGTCGCCGTCAAGCACATCGACGAACTGCACATCGACTCGGGGCGCTGCGTGGTCCGCATCGGCGAGACGGAGATCCCGGTGAGCCGCCGCCACACCCGGGAACTGCGCGACCTGCTGGTCCGCCGGGCGCGCAAGGGACGGCCGGAGTGAACCGGGGACCGGCGGGAACGAACCGGGGGGCGGCGGCCGAGGGGCCGGAGGCGCGGCGGCGGATGGCCGACCGGCTGGGCAGGGCCGTCGAGCGGCCCCGCGGGGAGCCGGAACGGCCCCGCCGCGAGGTCGTGACCAGCCCCCGCACCACGGCGGCCCGCCTGCCCCGCTATCCGGCGACCCGGGAGATCGACGAGCAGACGAGGCTCGGCGAGGTCTACATGCGCTCGCTGGTGCGCACCCAGTTCCGGCTGGCCCTGTTCGTGTGCACCGTGCTCGGCTGCGTGGTCGGCGGCCTGCCGCTGCTGTTCCTGCTCGTGCCGGAGTTGCGCGAGGTCCTGCTGCTGGGGATCCCCCTGCCGTGGGCGGTGCTGGCCGGTCTGATCTATCCGGCGTTCGTCGCCGGGGCCTGGCTCTACGTACGGCAGGCCGAGCGCAACGAGCGTCACTTCGCCGAACTGGTGGAGCGGGACCGGTGAGCACCGCGTACGGCGTGACCGCGGTCGTGCTGGTGATGCTGGCGGCGGTGCTGATCGGGGCGTTCGGCATTCGCTTCTCCCGCACCACCTCCGACTTCTACGTCGCCTCCCGCACGGTCTCCCCGCTGTGGAACGCCTCCGCCATCGGCGGTGAGTATCTGTCGGCCGCGAGTTTCCTGGGCATCGCCGGGCTGATCCTCGTCTACGGCGCGGACATGCTGTGGCTGCCGGTCGGCTGGACCGGCGGCTACCTGGTGCTGCTGGTCCTGGTCTCCGCGCCGCTGCGCCGTTCGGGCGCCTACACGCTTCCCGATTTCGCCGAGGCCCGGCTGGAGTCGATGGCCGTGCGCCGGATGGCCGGCGTGCTGGTCGTGCTGATCGGCTGGCTGTACCTGATGCCGCAGTTCCAGAGCGCTGGCCTGGTGCTGCGGGCCATCACCGGGGCGCCGGAGTGGGCGGGAGGGGTGATGGTCGCGGCCGTGGTCGCGGTGAACGTGCTGTCCGGCGGCATGCGGTCGATCACGTTCGTGCAGGCCTTCCAGTACTGGCTCAAGCTCACCGCGCTGGCCGTGCCGCTGGTGTTCCTGGTGCTGGCCTGGCGGGCGGCCGGCGCGCCCGGCCTGGTGGCGGGGGACGCGGCCACCTGGGCGCTGCCGCTGTCCAGCGGCAAGGAGTACGGCCTCTATTCGACCTACTCGCTGATCCTGGCCACCTTCCTGGGCACCATGGGGCTGCCGCACGTGCTGGTCCGCTTCTACACCAACCCCGACGGGCGGGCGGCGCGCCGTACGACGCTGGCGGTCCTGTCGCTGCTCGGCCTCTTCTACCTGATGCCGGCCGTCTACGGCGCGCTGGGCCGGATCTACGTCCCCGAGCTGGGGGACAGCGACATGATCGTCCTGACGCTGCCGGGGCGGCTCGTCGGGGGGACGGCGGGGGAGGTGCTGACCGCGCTGGTGACGGCCGGGGCGTTCGCGGCGTTCCTGTCGACCTCCTCCGGGCTGACGGTCTCGGTCGCGGGGGTCATCGGGCAGGACATCCTCAGGGGCGGGGTGCTCTCCTTCCGCGTGGCGGCGGTGGTCGCGGTGGCGGTCCCGCTGGCCCTGGCCTCCCTGGCGCGCTCGCTGCCGGTCGCCGACGTGGTGGGCCTGGCCTTCGCGGTGTCCGCGTCCTCCTTCTGCCCGCTGCTGGTGCTGGGCATCTGGTGGCGGCGGCTGACGTCGGCCGGGGCGCTGGCGGGGCTGGTCGTCGGCGGCGGGCTGGCCTGCGGCGCGGTGCTGGTGACGATCACGAGGGGGCCGCACACCGGCCTGGCCGGAGCCCTGCTGGCCCAGCCGGCCGCCTGGTCGGTGCCGGTCGCCTTCGCCGTCACGATCGTGGTCTCGTTGCTCACTCCGGGCAGCATCCCGCCCGGGGTGGCCAGGACCATGGTCCGCCTGCACACCCCGGAGACGCTGGACCTCGACCGGGGTGACTGGCACCCCCGATCCTCTTGACATGATCCATTACATATGTCGAAATGATCTGTAATGTACAGGTATCTCGGTGTATCTCAGTTAGCCGAGCGAACGAAAGGAGCGCAGATGGGCAACAGCAACTCCAATGGCCAGTCACTTCTCAAGCCGGACGGTTTCCAGCTGGAGGACAACTTCTCGGTGACCTTGGCCGAGAGGGTGCTCCTTGACCAGTTCTTCACCGTGCGGTTCGCGCCCGGAACGCTCTGACGGGATGGCGCGCGCCCAGCGGGAGCGCGGTACCGGCCTCGCCGGCGCGCTCGCCGTCATCGAATCCGTCCTCGCCGACCGGGGCCTCTCGACGGAGCTGGTCTCGACGGGCTCCGCGGAGTTCCCCGTGCACCGCTGCACCGTCCGCGACCCCGAAGGACGCCCCGTCACCGCCTCCCTCGGCAAGGGGGCGGGCACGCAGAGCAGGGTCAGCGCGCTGTTCGAGGCCTGGCAGCACCTTCAGCACGAGGAGGGGCAGGCGGCGCTCGCCCGGGACCGCCGCCGCGTCCGGACGATGTCCGTCACGGCCGTGCTCTCCCAGCCGGAACTGCGCGGTGAGGAGATGATCCAGCGCCTCGCCCGTGACTACCCGGACGCCGACCTCGCGTGCCTGTGCGCCGAGCCGCTGAGCCCGGGGCGGTCCTCGCTGTGGTACCCCGCCTTCTGCCGCTCGCCCTCCTGCCGCAGCCACCCGATCCCCGGCGACGACCTGCGCTACGAGCCGTATCTCCGCTACGCCTACGACAGCGGCACGGCCACCGGCGTCACCGAGTCGGACGCGCTCCTGCACGGCCTGCTGGAGGTCGTGGAGAGGGACGCGCTGTCCCACGCCTTCCTGGAGTGGTACCTCGGCGGGGAGTCGCGGCTGTCCGCGCTCGACCCCGAGCTGCTCCCCGAGGACCTGCGCCGCCTGCACGGTGAGGCCGCGGCCCATTTGGGAGCGCTCCCGCTCATCATCGACATCACCTCCGACCTGGGCATCCCCGCCTACTGCGCGCTGCCCTCGCGCGCCGGGCCGTACCCGGGGGTGGTCGGCTCGGGCGCGTCCCTGGACCCCGAGTACGCGGTCGAACGGGCGCTCACCGAGGTGATCCAGTCGTCGTTCAACCTCTCGCTCGGGGTGGACCTGACCCTGGAACGCAGGCTGGAGAGCCTGCGGCGGTGGCCGTTGCTCGAACGCTGCGCCCGCCTCGACCCCGCTCCGCTGCTCGGCCGCCTCGCGTTCGACGCGCGGCTGCCGGCCGCCGGGCCGGAGGGCGTCGAGGAGCAGATCTCCGTCATCCTGGAGATGCTGGAGCGCGCCGGGTTCGGCGCCTACTCCTTCCGCTGGAACCCCGAACAGGACAGGTGCCCGGTGCTCACGGTGATCGTCCCCGGCCTGGAGACGTTCGCCATGGTCCACAGCGCCGTTCCGGTCCTTCCCACGGGCAGGGCGGTACGGCGGCTGTCGGAACCCCGGTGACGGGGCCGTCCGGCCGCTGAGGCGCCGGGCGGATGACCGTTCGGCGCACAGGAGGGACCTTTCACCGCAAGTCATCCCCAGTTGACCGCGGCGTGGCGGCGGCTGGGCGAAGAGTCCTCCGCGGGGACTCCTCGCGGGGTACCGTCCCCTCCTACGTTATGCGTGATCCAGATCACATCGTGGGAGGTCCGATGACCGCCAGGCAGCATGATTCGTCGGTTTACGAACGGATAGAGGGCGACGACGGCTTCCAGGAACTGAGGCGGCGCTTCCGGTCGTGGGCGTTCCCGATGACCGCCGCCTTCCTCGCGTGGTACCTGCTCTACGTCGTGCTGTCCGGCTGGGCGCGCGACTTCATGGGCATCAAGCTGTTCGGCAACATCAACGTCGCGCTGGTCCTCGGCCTGCTCCAGTTCGTCTCCACCTTCTGGATCGCCCGGGCCTACTCCCGCTACGCCGAGCGCAGGCTCGACCCGCTGGCCGACAAGCTCCGCCACGAGGCCGAGCGCGAGGCCGAGAAGGAGATCGCGTGAACCACCAGACGCTGTCCACGATCCTCTTCCTGGTCTTCGTCGCGGCGACGCTGGGGATCACCTTCTGGGCGAGCCGCAACACCAAGGACGCCACCGACTTCTACGCCGGCGGGCGCTCCTTCAGCGGCGTGCAGAACGGCCTGGCGATCGGCGGCGACTACATGTCGGCCGCGAGCTTCCTGGGCATCGCGGGAATCATCGCCCTGTCGGGGTACGACGGCTTCCTGTACTCGATCGGCTTCCTGGTCGCCTGGCTGGTCGCGCTGCTGCTGGTGGCCGAGCTGATGCGCAACTCCGGCAAGTTCACCATGGCCGACGTGCTGGCCTTCCGGATGAGCCCGCGTCCGGTCCGCACCGCGGCCGGCGTCTCGACCATCACGGTGTCGATCTTCTACCTGCTGGCCCAGATGGTCGGCGCGGGCGCGCTGGTCGGCCTGCTGCTGGGCGTCACCTCACCCACGGGCAAGGCGCTGACGATCGTCGGCGTCGGCCTGCTGATGATCGTCTATGTGGTCGTCGGCGGCATGAAGGGCACCACCTGGGTGCAGATCGTCAAAGCCGTGCTGCTGATGAGCGGCGCGGCCCTGGTGACCCTGCTGGTGCTCGGCAGGTACGGCTTCAACGTCTCGGCGCTGCTCGGCGAGGCCGCCACGCAGAGCGGCAAGGGCGAGCAGTTCCTCATCCCCGGACTGAAGTACGGCACCGCCGCGCAGGGCATCGCCGGCAAGATCGACCTGGTCAGCCTGGGCCTGGCGCTGGTGCTCGGCACCGCGGGCCTGCCCCACATCCTGATCCGGTTCTACACCGTCCCCACCGCCAAGGAGGCCCGCAAGTCGGTGCTGTGGGGCATCGGCATCATCGGCGTCTTCTACCTGCTCACCCTCGTGCTCGGCTTCGGCGCGGCGGCGATGGTCGGCGGCAAGACGATCGTGGCGCAGGACAAGGCCGGCAACACCGCGGCGCCGATGCTCGCCGAGGCCGTCGGCAAGGCCATCTTCGGCGACGTGGGCGGCACGATCCTGCTGGCGGTCATCGCGGCGGTCGCCTTCGCCACGATCCTGGCGGTCGTCGCCGGCCTGACGCTGGCCTCCTCCTCGAGCTTCGCCCACGACCTGTACGCCCACGTGTTCAAGCGCGGCAACGTCACCGACGGCGAGGAGGTCCTGGTCGCCCGGATCTCCGCCTTCGTCATCGGCGCGGTCGCCATCGGGCTCGGCATCCTCGCCCAGGGGCAGAACGTGGCCTTCCTGGTCGCGCTGGCCTTCGCGGTCGCCGCCTCCGGCAACCTGCCCGCCATCCTCTACAGCCTGTTCTGGAGGCGCTTCAACACCGCGGGGGCGGTCTCGGCCATCTACGGCGGCCTGATCTCCGCGCTGGTCCTGGTGATCTTTTCGCCGGTCGTCTCGGGCAGCGCGACCTCGCTGTTCCCCAACGCCCACTTCGCCTGGTTCCCGCTGAGCAACCCCGGCATCGTCTCGATCCCGCTGGGCTTCCTGGCCGGCTACGTCGGCGCGCGGCTCAGCAAGGAGTACAACCCGGCCAAGTACGCCGAGATCGAGGTCCGCTCGCTCACCGGCATCGGCGCCGAGCAGGCCACCCAGCACTGATCCGGGGGAGGGGTACCGAGCGCGGCCGGGTGAACTCGGCCGGGTGAACCCGGCCCAGCCGGTGAGCCGGGCCGGACGAGCCTGAGCGGGGGCCGGGGTCGGCGGGCCGGCTCACGGGGCCCGGCCGCGTCACGCGGCCGGGCCCCACGCCGTACGGCGCCCGCCCGGATCACGGGCCGGCGGTGACAGGCGGGGGCAGTGACAGGCGGGGGCGGTGACAGGCCCGGAGGCGCCCAGGCCCGCGACGCCGTCAGGCGCCGCGAAGCGGCAGCACGCGACGCCGTCCGGCGTCACGAACGAACACGACCTGGTCGGAGGTTTAGCGGGAGGCCTGGTCCAGCAGGGCCAGGTCGTCCTCGCTCAGCTTCAGCTCGGTGATCGCGAGCAGCGGCCTGAGCTGTTCGACGTTGCGGGCGCTGGCGATCGGCGCGATCACCGTCGGCTGGGCGGCCAGCCAGGCGAGGGCGACGGTGGCCGGGGCCACACCGTGCTCGGCCGACACCCTGTCCAGGGCCTCCAGCACCCGGGGGCCGCGCTCGGTCGAGAGATACTCCGACGCCCCGCCCGCCCGGGGGCTGTCCACCGTGGCGCCGGGACGGTACTTGCCGGTCAGGAAACCGTGGGCCAGGCCGTAGTACGGCGTGCTGGCCAGTCCCTCGGCGGCCACCACCTCGCGCAGCGCCCCCTCGTAGCCGCGCTCCATCAGGTTGTACTCCTGCTGCAGCGCCCCGTAGCGGGCCAGGCCCTCCCGGTCGGAGACCGCCAGCGCCTCGGCCAGCCGTTCGGCGTCGTAGTTGGAGGCGCCGATGGCGCGCACCTTGCCCTCGCGGATCAGGGCGTCGAACGCGCCGAGGGTCTCCTCCAGCGGGGTCCCCCTGTCGTCGATGTGCGCCCAGTACAGGTCGATGTGGTCGGTCCGCAGCCGTCGCAGCGAGTCCTCGACGGCCAGGCGGATGTTCGCCGCCGACAGCCCGGAACGGCCGCCCATCGAGCCCACCTTGGTCGCGATCACCATCCGGTCGCGGTTGCCGCGCGCGGCCATCCACTCGCCGAGCAGGATCTCCGACTCCCCGCCCGAGTGGCCGGGAACCCACTGGGAGTACATGTCGGCGGTGTCCACGAAGTTGCCGCCCGCCTCGGCGTAGGCGTCCAGGACGGCGAAGGAGGTGTCGCGGTCCGCGGTCCACCCGAACACGTTGCCGCCCAGGCAGAGCGGAAAAAGGTCCAGTTCATAAATGCTCATATGGATCAGCCTATTTGGCGGGCACCCGCGGACCTCGCCAGGCTCCCCCGTGGACACGCGGCGGCGGGCACACGGCCGCGGACATGCGGGCACGCGGCTCGGGCACGCGGCCGTGCGTACGGTTGCGGGCGTACGGCGCTCTCCCCCCGGCGGCATGGAAATCGGCTCGGCTCCACGGCTATCGTCAGGCTGTGGGCAGCCTCAGACAACGCTCCAGTACGTCCAGGCGCACGCGCGACGCCTCCGACTCCGGCGCGCGCAAGCGCATCCTCGACGCCGCCGAGGAGCTGTTCGCCGGAGGCGGCTACGAGGCGACCCCGACGGCGGAGATAGCCCGTCTGGCCGGCGTGCCCAAGGGACTCGTCTTCCACTACTTCCCGAAGAAGATCGACGTGTTGATCGCGCTGGTCGACGAGCGCACGCTCGTGGAGGAGGCCCCCGAGGTCGAGGCCGTCCCCGGCGACGCGGCCGGGGCGCTGTCGCGACTGGCCCGCCGCGTGCCGCTCAGGGCCTCCCCGGCGATGCGCCGCATCCTGTTCCGCGAGGCGGACACGCACGGCTCGGTCCGCGACCGTCTCGGCCGGCTGAACGGCGAGATCATCAAGCGGGCCAGGTTCGCGCTGGAACTGGCGCTGCCCACGCCGCGCGGCGACGCCGCCCGGCTGGAGGTGGCGGCGGTCACCTTCGCCGCGGTGCTGCTCCACCAGGAGAACCTCTGCCAGCTCACCGGTCACCACATCGACCCCGACGCGGTCGCCGAGCTGATCGCCCACGCTCTGGGCTGACGCGGGTCTCTGGGCTGACGCGGGCTTGCGGGGTGGCGCGGGCCTGCGGGGTGGCGCGGGCCGCCACCGCTCAGGCGTGGAGCAGTGTCCTGGCCGGGACGGGACCGGCCAGCTCGACGAGCTCGTCCATCGCCTCCTGCAGGTGGCCCATCAGCCGCCAGACGTCCTCCACCCGCTCCGGGCAGGCGACCACGCCGAAGTCCAGCGAGCCGTCGTAGGAGAAGCAGGTGATGTTGAGGCCGCCGCTCATGTCGGACAGCACGGACATCGGGTGGTAGGCGAGCAGCCGGGCCCCGCACAGATACAGCGGCAGCTGCGGCCCCGGCACGTTCGAGACGATCAGGTTGATCGGCGGCAGCGCGATCGAGGCCAGCCGGAAGAGGGCGGGGGTCGCGATCGTGTTGAGGGGCGCGGGCAGTACCGAGGACAGTTCGCCCAGCCAGGTGGCGGGGGAGTCGGCGAAGCGGCGCTTGGCCGCGTTCATCGTCCGCCCCATGATCTGCAGGCGCTCCAGGGGGGTGGCCACGTCCGTCGGCATCGGCGTGATCATGACGGAGAGGCGGTTGCCGACCGTGTCCGCCGTCTCCCGCGTGCCCGGCTTGCGGACCGCGACCGGTACCGCGGCGACCAGCGGTCGCTCCGGCAGCGCGTCCTGCTCGCACAGCCAGGCGCGCAGGGCGGAGGCGCACAGCGTCATGACCACGTCGTTGACGCTGATCGAGAAGGTCCGGGCGACGTGTTTGACGTCCGCGAGCGGGATCGACCCGTAGGAGAAGCGCCGTCCGGCGCTGATCGGGCCGTTGAACGGCGTGCGCGGCGCGGCCGCCGAGGGCAGTTCCAGCGGCTCCGCGGAACTGCCCGTGATCGCCCTGGCGGTCTCGGCCACCACCCGCGCCCCCGGCAGCGCCGAGGCCAGCGGGATCGCGTCGAGATCGGCCGCCATCCGTCCCAGTGCGCGCAGCGCCCTGGCCGGGTGGGTCACGGACCTGGCCGCCGCCACGGCGAGCATGGTGAGCGGTCCCGGGGCGGCGGGCGCCGGGGACCCCGGGATTCTCGGGGACCCCGAGGACCCCGAGGACACTTCCTGCCGGGCGGGCGCGGGCGGCTCGGCCGCGCGGGGCTCGGGGGTCAGGTCCAGCAGGGCGGCCAGCGTCTCCGCACCCGTCACCCCGTCGACGGCGCAGTGGTGGACCTTGGCGTAGAGCGCGACCCGGCCTCCGGTCAGCCCCTGGACGAGGTGCATCTCCCACAGCGGGCGGCCGCGGTCCAGACGCCGCTCGTGGAGAAGGGCGACCTGCCGGGCCAGCTGGGCGTCGTCTCCGGGCAGCGGGAGGGTCACCTCGTGGACGTGGTCGGCGACGTCGAGGTCGGGGACCGGCTCCCAGTACGGGTGGTCGAGCCCGAACGGCACCTCGGCCAGACGCAGGCTCAGCGCGGGAGCGAGGTGCAACCGCTCACGGAGCAGGTCGACCAACGCCCCGCGTGTCACGACGCCCGAGGGACAGTGGGCCGGGTCGAGGATCGCCACCCCGGCGACGTGGGTCGCCGTGGTCGCCGATTCGGCGTTGAGGAACTGCGCGTCGAGGGCGGTCAGCTGGCGCATCGGTCGAACCTTCTCATGGAACGCTGGATCTCGTGGAACGCTGGAAATGGAGAGCTGGTACGGCCATCTTCACCCCGCCTGGTTTCCACCTCGTTTCGTCCAGGTGACTCTCAGAGTCTTCTAGACGATGTCCGGTGGTCCGGCCGACGATCTTCTGCCCGGAATCCTGCAGAACCACTCAATACGTGCATCGTTCAGGAAGAACGTCACCGAAGGGTCCGGCGAGGTAAGAGTTATGTATTCGAATGCCATGAACCACTGAGGATCATGAAATGGCCGTCCACGGCGTCAGCCGTTCACGACCGTCACCGGATGGCGTACGACGGCGTCGAAGAGGTAGCCGTACTCGTTGTGCGCGGTCCGCATCGGCTGGACCGCCCCCGTCTCGTCGGTGGCCCGGGCCAGCAGGGTGTACGGGCCCGGCAGCCGAGGGTTCCAGGTGATGTGCCAGCGGGCCCAGGCGGGGACGACGTGCGGGCCGCGCAGCTGGGCTCGCCGCCAGGTGGCCCCGCCGTCGAAGCTCACCTCCACCGCGGTGATCCGGCCGTTCCCCGACCATGACCGCCCGTGCAGCACGTGCGGGCGTCCGGCGGTCAGCCTGGCCTCCCAGGGCAGCTCGAAGGCGCTCCTGATCCCCTGGACCGTCAGCGGGGCGCTGCCCTCCGGCGGGTAGGCGTCGCCGAACAGCCGGTAGAACTCGGTGTTCCAGGGGGATGCCAGCGCGGAGGTGGAGACCTCGATGTCCCCCACCCATTTGATCGAGGCCAGGCCGATCCACGAGGGGACGACCAGCCGGACGGGGTAGCCGTGGTCGGGGGGCAGTGGCAGGCCGTTCATCTCGTAGGCCAGGATCACGTCCTTGAGCGCCTTGGACACCGGGATGGGGCGGCGCACCCGGCCGTAGTCGACCCCGTCGGCCACGTAGGGGGAGTCGAGCCCGCGGGGCATGACGTCGACGGCGTCCGGGGTGAGCCCGGCCCGCTCCAGCACCGTGGCCAGCGGCACCCCGCGCCAGCGGGCCACCCCGATGCCGCCGAGCCGCCACGGGGTGCCCGAGATCTCCTGCCCCTGCTGGGTGGCGAAGAAGCTCCGGCCGTTGCCCGCGCACTCGATCGCCACGTCCACCGTCACGGAGGGCAGCGCGAGCAACTCCTCGTAACCGAAGCTCCTGGGGTTGCTCAGTCCGGAGCCGTGCAGTTCGAGGCGCCAGGTCGCCGCGTCGATGACGGGGGTCGAGGTGTGGCTGCGCACGAAGAAACGGTCGTTGGGCACGTGGAAGCCGACCTCGCGCATCGCCTCCCAGCGCATCTCGGCGTTGGTGTCGTGCCGGACGAACAGCTCCGGCGGCAGCGGTTTGACGATCGTCGAGGTGCCGTCCTCCGCGCCGTTCTCCGTGCCGTCCTTCGCGCCGCTCTCCCCGGGCGTGTCCCCGGGCGCCCCCCGGCGTTCCGTCTCCGCTGCGGCCGTCTCGCCGGAGGTCCCCCCGGTGGCGGCCTCCCCGTTCTCCGTGCCGACCGTCTCGCCGCCGGGGATCCCGCCGCCCACGCTCTCCCCGTCGACCGTGGCCAGCCGGAGCCGCTCACGGTTTCCCCGGGCAGGCCGTTCGGCGGGCGCGGGCCGGTGGACGACCTCGTCGTCCAGGTTCTCGTACGGCATGCGGCACCTCCCGTTCCCCTACACGCATTTCCTACCAGGAAAGCATGTAATCTGCGAAGGAGGGTGACGGTTTTGTGACCCTCAGCGACCTAGGAAGGTTAGCAGTCGCTCCACCGGCCAGGTGTTGATCACGTCATCGGTGGTCAGCCAGGCGCGTTGCGCGATGCCGACGCCGAAACGCTGGTTGGCCAGGTGCGGCACCGCGTGGGCGTCGCTGTCGACGGAGAAGCGCACGCCGTGGTGGCGCGCCAGCCGTACCAGGTCGGAGGGGAGGTCGGAGCGGTCGGGGAAGGAGTCGATCTCCATCGCGGTGCCGGTGCGGGCGGCGGCGCGGAAGACCTCGTCCCAGTCGGCGTCTACCGGCGGGCGCCTGCCGATCCTGCGTGTCGTGGGGTGGCCGATGATGTGGACGTGCGGGTTCTCGCAGGCGGCGACGAACCTGCGGGTCATCTCCTCCCGCGACTGGGTGAAGTGCGAGTGCACGCTGGCCACGCAGACGTCGAAGCCCGCCAGCACCTCGGCGGGCCAGTCGACCGAGCCGTCGGGGGCGATGTTGAGCTCGGTGCCGTGCAGCAACCGCATGTCCGGATAGTTCTCCTGGAGCCGCCGCAGCCGCTCGCGCTGCTCCAGGGCCTTGTCCAGGGTCATCCGCTGCATCGCCAGGTCGGGGGCGTGGTCGGTCACCGCGTAGTAGGAGTGACCGCGCGCGTGGGCGGCGGCGACCATCTCCTCCAGTGAGGCGATGCCGTCGGTCAGATCGGTGTGGGTGTGCAGGTCGCCCCGAAGGTCCTCCTCGGTGACCAGCACGGGCAGCTCGCCCCTGAGCGCGGCGGCGATCTCCCCGCCGTCCTCCCGCAGCGCCGGGGGGATCCACTGCATGCCGAGCGCCCGGTAGATGTCCTCCTCGTGCTCGGCCGCGATCACCCGGTCGCCGTCGAACAGGCCGTACTCGGAGAGTTTCCAGCCCTTCTTCACCACGATCTCGCGCAGGTGCACGTTGTGCTCCTTGGAACCGGTGAAGTACTGCATCGCCGCGCCCCACGACCCGGCGGGGACCACGCGCAGGTCCACCTGGAGACCCTCAGGGGTGCGGATCGAGGTCTTCTTCTCACCGGAGGCGATGACCTCGGCGACGTACGGCCTGGCCTTGAAGTCGTCCATCAGGCTCTCGGGGCCGACGGCGAGGATGTCGACGTCGCCCACGGTGTCCTTCATCCGGCGCAGCGACCCGGCGTAGGCGATCCGCTCGGCGGGCAGTGAGGCGACGATCCGCTCGGCCAGGTCCATGGCCACGCCGACGTGCACCCTGGCACCGGCGTGCTCCAGCTGCTCGATGCCCCTGAGCAGGTTCTCCTCGGTCTTGGGGCCGAAGCCCTTCACCCCGCGCAGCCGCCCCTGCCCGATGGCCTCCGCGAGGCTCTCCGGGGAGTCGATGCCCAGCTCCTGAAAGAGGAAGACCGCCTTCTTCGGGCCGAGAGAGGGGATCCGGGTCAGCCTCCGCACCCCCTCGGGGACCTTTCCCCGCAGGTCGTCGAGCTGCCGGAAGCTGCCCCTTTCGAGGTATTCCTCGACCTTCTTGGCGATGGCCTCGCCGACCCCGGGCACGCTCCGCACGGCCGTGGTCCCGATGTCCTCGGGGAATCCCGCGATCGCCTTGGCGGCCTTCTGGTAGCTGCGCACCCGGAACGCGTCGCCGCCCGTCATCGCGAACAGCTCGGCGTATTCCTCCAGCGCGGCCGCCACCGCGTCGTTAACTCGTGCCATGGGCCCAGCCTAGGAGATCACACCGACGCTTTCCGGTCCCTCTCCGGCGTCCCGGGCCGCGCGGCCCCGGCGGCGGCGCCCGGTCATCGGCGGCGAGTCCGCCGGGATCACCTCAGAGCGTGCCGCCGATGGCGCACGCCCGGCACGGGGGCCGCCCGCAGGTGCACTGCATGATGGCGTTCAGGACGTCGTGGTCGTGGTAAAGGCACTGGTCCCTGCAGGTGTGACGCGGGACGAAGCCGGCCTGGATCTCGTCGGGCCACGGCTCCTCGCCGTCGCGGCAGCGGATGAACTGCTCGGGGTTCGACGAGTGCAGCCCCTCCATGCTCGCCCGGGCCTGGGTCTCCAGCCCCCGCGCCTCCGCCACCATGGCCGTGAGCTGGGCGGCGAGGGTGGAGTATCGGTCGTCGCCGGTCCGCACGTGCGCGGCCCGCATCGCCATCACGGCATTGCCCAGGAAGCGGCCGGCGTCCTGGAGGTCCGTGGTGTGGTGCATCTGGATGCCTGTCACGCCTCGGACCCAGACGGCGTCGTTGTTCATGATCAACCTCTCGAAGTGGCAGGCGCTCGTACCCGTTCTGGAGTTACCTCGGCTCGGCAGACGCGTCAGGCTTTTCGACTACATAGCAGCATAACTGTATTTTTGCGTGTTCTTGAGTATCCGCCGACGCTTCCATCCGGTGGTGCGGAGCCGGCCGCCGGTGGCGTGGCGGCGGCGCGATCGCGAAAATCCCGTCGCGGGACCGGATGTGGCTTTCCCGGCATCGCCGCTGGTACGGCGGGTGCGCCCGGTCGCGTGATTCCAACTCCGGCGAGGCGGGAAAAATTCCGGCGATGTCTTTGCCCAAGAATTAAGCCGCCAATGATCCTTTTGTTCGCGCGGCCCGACCGGCGGTTCTCCGGATGTTCCGCGGTGCTCGATTCTGCGGAGCCGGTCTCCGTGGCGGATGCCTGTCCGGCAGGGGTTTTACCCGTTCTTGGGGGATTCCGGCGGGGCGGGTGACCTCCGACGCCGCTCACGAAGGCGGCCGGCGACGGCGCGCCGCCGGCCGCCCCGGGTCAGCCCCTGGTGTAGCGGTGTTTGGCGCCGGGCGGGAAGTACTCCGGGTCGCCCGTCTCGCGGAGGCGGACGGCCGGGAGCTGCCGCGCCGGGGGCACGTAGGCGGCGAACTCGCTGTTGAGGCGGCGCAATTGGGCCAGGACGGAGTGGCCGACCAGCCGTACGGTCTCGTCGGAGCCGCGCACGCCGGGCGCCAGCTCCACGGTCACCGCCAGCCGCCGGTCCCGCTCCTCGTCCTCGGCCACCTCCAGCACGAACTTGCCGGTCACCAGCGCGTTGACCTCCGGCTGCTCCAGGCCGACCGAGATGTTCTCCGGATAGACGTTGGCGCCGTAGTAGGAGACCGTGAAGTGGCTGCGGCCGAAGACGTAGGCGAACGGCAGGGCGGGGCCGTCCCCGGTGGGGCGGAAACCGTTCTCGCGCAGGAAGGCGAGCATCCGGTCGTGGGGGATCAGGCCGCCCTCGTCGGCGATGTGGTAGCGGACGAGCGGGATGCCGTTGTCGCCGGAGAACAGCAGGGTGCCGTCGTGCTCCTCGAAGAAGCGCACGTGCGGGTCGTACTGGACGAGGGTGGGCAGCCGTGACTCCCCGAACAGCTCCTTGGCGACCTCGGGGTTCTCGGCCAGGAAACGGCGGACGCGGATGGACAGCGGGGTCTCGTTGCCGAGCACTCCGGCGTCGGCGGTGCCGTAGAGGGAGGCGGTGTCGAGCGCCGGGTCGGCCATCCCCGCGCGCTCGGCGACCAGGGTGCGCCACTGCTCGCTGAACACCTCTCCCGCGGTGACCAGTTTGATCGAGTAGTCGGCCCAGGGGACGCCCTCGGCGACTCCGGCGTCGACGACGTCCTTCAGGAACGGCGGGTAACCGAGTAGCACGACCTGGTCGAAGTGCGGGGCCAGTTCGGGGATCACCCGGAGGATCTCGCGCTTGTCGCCGCCGGGGGCGACGCAGGTGATCGGGTATCCCCGGGCGGCGAGGTGGCGGCAGCAGGCGAGGGTGAACAGGCCGCCGACCCAGGTGCCGAGCGCGAAGCAGACGACGGCCAGCGTCCGGCGCTCCGCCGCCCCGAAGGCGTCCCGGAAGATCTGCTCGAACCGCTCGGCGATCACCTGCTCGTCCGCGGCCGAGCGCGCCCAGAACGACGGTGTCCCCGTCGACCCGGACGACACCGCGATCATGTCCCCGACCATGCCGTCCCGGCACAGTTCGGGCAGCGGATAACGGCGGGTGTAGTTGTCCTTGGTGGTGAGCGGCAGCCGTACGAAGTCGTCAAAGGTCCGCACCCGGCCGGCGTCCACGTCCTGGCTCTTGAGGAACGCGCCGTAGGCGGGCACCGAGGCCGCCACCCGGTGGAACAGCTCGACCGCGCGGTCACGAGGGTCCATCAGCCGACTGTACGGCTTCGCGCCCCGATCCGGGACTTCGCCGGGCGATGTTCCGTGCTCAGCGGGACGTGCCCGAGGAGGCGGCCGGGCGGATCGCGGCCAGGCAGGCGTCCACCAGCTCGCCGACGGGCCTGTTCAGATCCACCGCCACGCCGTGCTCGTCCGGCCCCAGCGGTTCGAGGGTCTCCAGCTGCGAGGCGATGAGGGACTCCGGCATGAAGTGCCCGGACCTGCCGGCCACCCGCGCCCTGATGACCTCGGGATCGCCGTGCAGGTGGACGAAGAACACCGTGGGCGCGGCCTCACGCAGGACGTCGCGGTAGGCGCGCCTGAGCGCCGAGCAGCTCATCACCCCGCCGGTGCCGCGGTGCTCGCCGAGCCAGGCGCCGACGGCGCGCAGCCACGGCAGCCGGTCGGCGTCGCCGAGGGCGACGCCCGCCGCCATCTTCTCGAGGTTGGCGCCGCTGTGGAAGTCGTCGGCGTCGGCGAACGGTATCCCGAGCCTGCGCCCGAGGGCGCGTCCGACGGTGCTCTTGCCCGATCCGGCCACGCCCATGACGACGAGGAGAGGTGCGGGGGAGGGAGCGCTCACACTCATGGATTCCGGCCTTTCGGTCGTGTCTTCCGCGGGCGCACGGGGAGGCGCCCCGCGCTCCGGAGGAGAACTACCCCGCGCGGAGGCCGGTAACGTGGCCGGCCCGGACCCCGCGGAGGCCGTCGAGCACGAGGGGCGAAGGTCAGCCAGGGGGTGCCGGGACGGCCGGTCGCGGCGTGTCCCGTTTCCGGCGGGGAGGCCATGGGCGGGTTGCCTTCGGACAGGGGCCGCTCTCCTCTGCGCTCGGTCAAAGGTACGGCTGGACGGGGGAAGGGGGACGGCCCGGCGGATTCGGCGGCGACCTGGGGCGGAACCCGTGGATCGGGCCGCGGGTCCATGCCGGGGCGAACGCTTTCGGCCGCGGGCCGCAACAAGTTCCGCCGCAGGAAGTTGCAACCCGTGCTCCTTGACGCGGATTCGAGTTCTGACATTCGATGTTGACTACGTGAAAATGGTTATTTTCCGGGTGTTCCGGTCATGGAGAACATCTCATTGTGCCGGAGAGACGGGAACCCCTGACCGGATAACGTCCGGGTCGCTCTCCGGAACTGAAACCTCACGCCTCGGAAAGGGCGCCGATGACGGACATCGATGACTTTCTGGACAGAACAGGAAGGCCGGATGATGTCGCACATGTCCGCAAACTGATCGACACCCTCGATATCGAATACATCTATGTGCAGTACGTGACGGTGACGGGCAGGGTGGTCGGCAAGGGCATGCCGGCGGCGCACTGGGAGCGGGTGGCCGAGTCCGGAGTGCAGCTCGTCTACGGTTCGACCGCGAACGTCTCGGCCGGGCGCACCGGACGTTACCTGGGCTACGGCCCGGAGTCCTCCGAGCTGGTCGCCGTCCCCGAACCCGACACCTTCGCGCAGCTCCCCTGGGACGGCCGGGTGGCCAGGGTCTTCGCCAGGCTCTTCCGCAACCGGCAGGAGGAACTCGAACCGGGGGCCTCGCTCACCTCCGACTGCCGGGGCAACCTGGCCCGGATCATGGCCGACTTCGAGGACGCGCACGGACTCGAACTGCGGATCGGAACCGAGCCGGAGATGATGTGGCTGCGCCGCGACGGCGCGGAACTGGTGGGCGCCACCAAGCCCTACTGCTACCACATCGACCAGTTCGAGGAACTGCGCGAGGTGATGCTCAGGGTGATCCGGTACGCGCACGCGATGGGCCTGGACATGATCCAGGGCGACCACGAGGACGCGCCCGGTCAGCTGGAGCTGAACTTCGCCTTCGACCAGCCGCTCCGCAACGCGGACAGACTGATCACCTACCGCCAGATCTGCAGGCAGGTGGCCCGCGAGTTCGATCTGGTCGCGTGCTTCATGACGAAGCCCTTCATGGGCCTGTCGGCCTCCGGCTGTCATCACAACTTCTCCCTCTGGAGGGGCGGTGAGGACGTTCCGCTCGCCGGGTTCCCGGACATCGCCGGGAGGAACGTGGGCGGTCACCGCCGGGGCGGCCGGAACCTCCTACCCCGGGCGGACGGCGGCGGACTGAGCGAGGAGGCGCTGTACGCGCTGGGCGGAGTGCTCGCGCATCTACCGGCCCTGACCGCTCTCGGCTCCTCCACGGTCAACTCCTACCGCCGCATGTGGGACAGCGGGCTCTGGGCGCCTTTCACCCGGGCGTGGGGCTACCAGAACCGGACGTGTGCTCTGCGGGTGTCCGCGCCGGACCGGATCGAGTACCGGGCCGTCGACTCGATGGTGAACCCCTACCTGATGGCGGCCGGGCTGCTGGCCGCGGTCGGCGACGGCCTCCGGAACCGGTTGCCCGCCGGTGAGCCGACCTCGGCCAACACCTACGAGCAGGCCGGTGCCCCGGGAGCCGATCCGCTGCCGATGAACCTCGGCGACGCGCTGGCCGCCCTCCACGACGACGCGCTCGTGCGCTCCGCCCTTCACGGTGATCTCTATTCCGTGTTCCGTGACCACAAGAAAGACGAATGGGAACGCTTCCTGGCGACGACCACCTCGTGGGACTTCGACACCTACCTCGACTATGTGCCGTGACCGGCGAATCCGGATGGGCTTGCTTCCCGTCCGGGCAACGAGACGGACAATGAGGATGGAAGATGACAAAAACCACTAAGCTCTTCGGTCCACTCTCCCCCGAACGTTTCACAGACGACCCGGTCACTCTTCTGCAGGGCCGTACGGCCGAATTCGACGGACGCCTGGAGGCGGGTCTGCGCGAACTCCGCGAGGACTTCGAGGACCTTCCCGACGATCTCTGGCTCAAGACCGACTACATCTTCCGGCAGCGCAGGTTCAGCCTGTTCAAGGCGGACACGGTCACGCGCCGTGCCGAGCCGCTCGAAAGCAGGCCGTTCTACCAGAGCACTGACCTCAACCCCTACGCCGGCGGCGTCGATCGGACCTTCGCCCCGCTCGACGGGCGGACCGTCGCCAACCCGTTTCTCCACCAGCTCATCTGGGACGTCCTCGACGTCCTGCCGCCCGGCCGGACGGCGGCGGCCAGGGACTGGGAGGTCGGCGTCCATCTCATGCGGATCCTGGCCCGCCCCGGCGAGCCGGGCTATCCGGCCCCGGAGGGAATGCACCACGACGGGCACGCCTTCACCTCGATCACGCTCGTCAACCGGGTCTCGGTCGAGGGCGGACGCAGCCTGTTCGCCACCCTCGACGGCACCGTCTACCGGGAACTGGAACTCAGGACGCCTGTCGACACCGTCGTCTTCGAGGATCCCCGCTGCCTTCACGACGTGACGCCGGTGACGGTGTCCGGCGGGGCCGAAAGGGCCAGCCGGGACGTCTGCGGCTTCTCCCTGAACCCCCTCTGACCCGGCGCGACCCCTCTGACCTGACGCTCCCCGGCTCCACCCCCTCGGGGGAAACGACCACGAACTCCTCAAGGAGGATCCTTGATGTCGCACGTCTCGGCGGATCCACGTCCCCCGGACGAAGCAGCCGGCACCCACATCCTGGTCGACCTGATCGGCGCCAGCAGGATCGACGACCCCCGCCATGTCGAAGAGGTGCTCCGTGAGTGCACGGCGGCGGCGGGCGCCTCACTCCTCTACGTCTACGTGCACCATTTCAACCGTGGCGAGGGGGTCTCCGGAGTCGCCGTACTGGCCGAGTCGCACATCAGCATCCACAGCTGGCCCGAGTACCGGTTCGCCGCCATCGACCTGTTCATGTGCGGTTCCGCGCAACCCGGCAAGGCGCTCCCCGTCCTTGAGGCGGGTTTCCGGCCCGCCAGGATGGTCACCTGCGGCTTCGAACGCGGAATGGGCGGCCTGCGACCGGTGGTCCTCGACTCACCCGACCTTTTCTGAACGGCACCGGGAGCCCGTGAGCGTCCCCGGAACGTCCCCGAGAGGAGCAAGGCACGTGACGTACTCTGTGTCCTCGGCGCAGCGCAGCCTGATGCGGCACGTCTACGAGGACATCTGGATCGGCGAGCTCTGGAACCTCGGAGATCCGGCGGGCGGCCGGGTGATCGCCGGGCATTTCGTCGACCACCGGCCGATCGACGCCTTTCCGAACTCCAGGGAGGGCCACATCGCCATGGCCCTGGACTGGCACCAGGCCTTTCCCGACTACCGGTTCGTGATCGAGGACGTGATCGTGGAGGGCGACAGGCTGGTGGCCCGGTACACCTCATCGGGCACCCACCTGGGGACGCTGTCCGGGATCGCCGCGACCGGCCGCAAGGTGTCGCTCACCGGGATCGACATCATGCGGTTCGACGGGGAGCGCCTCGCCGAATGGTGGCACAACGAGGACATGTTCGGCATGATGCAGCAGATCACGGACTGACCGATGCCGGTTCTCGAAAGGTCCTTCTTCGAGGCCCTGGACCGGGCCGACCCGCTCGGCGGGTTCCGGGCCAGGTTCGACCTTCCCGGCGACCGCGTCTTCCTCAACGGGAACTCGCTGGGCGCGCCTCCCGCGAGCACCCTGGAACGGCTCCGCACGGTCGTCGGCCGGAACTGGCGCGACGACATGAACTCCGCCTGGTGGAAACACGGCTGGCTCGACCTGCCGCGCACGGTGGGAGACCGCGTCGGCGGGCTCGTCGGCGCCGCCCCCGGGCAGGTCGTGGTCGGCGAGTCCACCTCGGTCAACCTCTTCAAACTGCTCTGCGGCGCGCTGGGGGGCGGGACCCGGCGAACCGTCCTCACCGATTCCGGCAACTTCCCGAGCGACCTGTACGTCGCCGACGGAGTCGTCTCCCACGTCCGCCCGGACGCCCGGATCCGGCGGGTCGGCGCCTCGGAGATCCTCGACGCCCTCGACGACGACGTGGCCGTGGTCATGCTGAGCCACGTCGACTACCGGACGGCCGAGATCCTTCCGATGCAGGAGATCAACGAGCGGGCGCACGCGGCGGGCGCCCTCACCCTGTGGGATCTGTCGCACAGCGCGGGCGTGGTGCCGCTGGCCCTGGACGCCGACGGTACGGACCTGGCCGTCGGGTGCGGCTACAAGTATCTCAACGGCGGCCCCGGAGCACCCGGGTACATGTACGTCGCCGCGCGCCTGCTCCCGGGCTTCCGGCAGCCGATAACCGGCTGGCTGGGCCACGCCGATCCGTTCGCCTTCGAACCGGAGTACCGCCCCGCCCCGGACGTGACACGCCTGACCACGGGATGTCCGCCGCTGCTCAGTCTCGTCGCGCTCGACGAGGGGGTGGCGCTCACCGCCGAGGCCGACCCGCGCCTGGTGCGGGAGAAGTCGAGCGCGCTCACCGGCCGGCTCGTCGAGCTGGCGGCCGAACGACTGGCCCGGTTCTCGGTCGAGGTGCTGAGCCCGGTCGAGCCGGACCGGCGCGGCGGGCATGTGGCGCTCCGGCACCCGGAGGCGGAGCGGCTCACACGTGACCTGGCCGCCGACGGTTTCGCGGCCGAGTTCCGGTCACCCGAACTCATCCGCATGGGGTTGTCTCCGCTGTTCAACCGCTACGTGGACGTCTGGGACACCGTCACGGCCCTGGAACGGCTGCTGGGCGCCGGCCCCCGGGTTCCGGCGCGCGAAGGCGCCACGGGCGAGCCCGCCCGTGGCGGCGGCGGACGGCGATGAGACAGGATGGTCGGGGCCGGGGCCGAGCGGCCGCCGGTGAGACCGGCTGAGACCGGCGAGACAGGGGGAAAGATGCGACTGGGCGGCCTGGCGGACAGGTTGTACGGATCCGCGGTCCCGCTCCTGTGCCTCGCCGTGCTCGGCTGGTCGGGCAACTTCATCGTCGGGCGGCTCGTCCACGACTCCATCCCGCCCGCGACCCTGGCCTTCCTGCGCTGGCTGACGGCCTTCCTGGTCCTGCTGCCCTTCGGGTGGGCCGGGCTCAGGCAGGATCGGGGGACCCTGCTGCGGCACCGATGGATGGTGCTGCTGTTGTCGATCTCCGGGGTCGCCGCCTACAACACGCTCATCTACACCGGGCTCGGGACCACCACGGCGGTCAACGCCCTGCTCATGCAGTCGGTCATGCCGCTGCTCATCGTCGTGTTCGCGTTCGCGCTGTTCCGTGAACGGCCGAACGCCGGTCAGCTGGCGGGGCTGGCCGTCTCACTGGCCGGAGTCTGGCTCGTGGTCACCCGGGGACATCCGTTCGGCTCCGGCGGCCTGAGACTGGGCCAGGGCGACGCCTGGGTGTTCGTCGCGGTGGTGAGCTACGCCTTCTACACCGCGCTGCTGCGCCGCAGACCCCGGGTCGGCCCGCTGAGCCTGCTGACCGTCACCTTCGGGATCGGCGCGCTCATGCTGCTCCCTCTGGCCGCGGCCGAGGCCGCCACCGGGCACGTCGTCCACGTCACCCCGGGGGCCGTCGTCGCCGTGGCCTACGTCGCGCTGATCCCCTCGATCCTGTCCTACTTCTGCTACAACCGCGGCGTCGAACTCACCGGCGGGGCCCACGCGGGGCAGTTCCTCCACCTGATGCCGGTCTTCGGCGCGGTCCTGGCCTTCTTCACCCTCGGCGAGCGCATCCAGGGCTTCCACCTGGCCGCCGCCGCGGTGATCGCCGCGGGCATCGTGCTGGCGACCGTCCGCCGTACCGGGCGGGCCACCGGTCATCCCGCCGCGTCGCACTCCACCGGGTAGGATCCGGCGGCCCCGGCCGGAGACGCCTGCCCGGCGGAGCGGCGGAGCGGCGGAGCGGCGGAGCGGCGGAGCGGTGGAACGGCGGAGCGGCGGAGCGGACGACGGCCTCATCGGCGCCGGGGGAGGTCTCCGGCCAGGCCCGCCCGGGCCGCGTGGACACCGGCCTGGAAGCGGCTCCTGGCGCTGAGCACCTTCATGATCTGTGCGATGTGCTCCCGGCAGGTGCGGAGGGAGACGCCGAGATTGCGGGAGACCACCTCGTCCTTCTCGCCCTGGGCCAGCAGCCGCACGATGTCACGCGCGAGGTCCCCGTCGATGAACTCGGGCGCCTTGTCGGCCGGGGGCACCGGGGTGCTCGCCGACCAGTGAAAACGGTGCTGCGCCCGGAAGTACTCGACCAGGGCGGGAGCCCGCGTCATGACCATGCCGCCTCCGGTCACCGGGTTCGACGGGAAGAAGACCACGTCGTCGTAGATGGCGAAACGGCTGGGAAACGGGCTGCCGCCGCGGATCTCGGCGCCCAGTTCACGGGCGGCGTCGAGGTACCAGGCCAGGCGCGGGCTGGCGATGAGGGAGTGCTGCCAGACGATCTTCATCTGAGCGCCTCGCGCGAGGGCCTTGAAGTCCCGCTCGGCCGAGACCTTCAGGGTGCGCTGGGAGGGGACACCATGGGTGCAGACCATCAGCACCTCGCCGGTGCACTGCTCGGCGGCGGTGGACAGGTGCACCTCGACGGTCTCGGCGGTGCCCAGCACCTCGAGGTCGGATCCGTTCCGGGCACCGGAGAGCCGCCGGTACTCCGTACGCAGCTCCTTGAGCCGGTGACGGAGCCTGGAGATCTCGGCACCGCGACGGAGCAGGTCCGCCTCGGCGGGATCCAGGACCTCGGCGATCGTGATCGCCGGATCCCTCGGCAGCAGCCTTCCGGGTCGTTCGGGACAGGGGTGCAGGAGACCGAGCCTTCTCAGCCGCCCGAGGAGGCCGGCGGTCCGCACGTCCTTCACCTCGTCGAGGTCGGCGAAGCCTCTGCGGAGGATCGTCCGGTAGAGCTCGAACGAGGATTCGTCGAGATCCGGTGCAGTCACGTGAGGTCGACACCCCCTGGGACAGGAACGCGGACGGGTCACCCGGTCGCCCCTCGTGTCACCGCGACAGGCGGAGCGGCGCGCCCGGCGGGCACGGCCGCACGCGCACAAGAGGCGTGTGTTACGGCGATTTCGCATTCACGGCCGATCGCCTCGCGTGAAATTCACGCGTGACGTCTCATAGGAAAAGCGACAAAGCGCTAGAAAGTTATCCTACTGTGACGGCAATCCGAGTCAAGGGTGCTGTCTGTATGATGAGACGCGATAGCGGGATGCAGCGGGATAAAGTCTCCGAACCTCTTTTGTCTGGATGTGATGTGGCTTTCCCGAAGGCGTCTTCGAGGTGAAATCACAGGTGGCGCTCTGCGTCATGCTCCGCGGAGCGGGAAACGCCCGCGACGGTGATCCTCGTGATTCCTTGTATCGGGCCTGCTTTATAAGGTCCGCGCCCCGGCCGTATGGTCCGAATTCGGCAGTGCGACGGCGGGACGGAGAACGGTCCTCGCATCCGGCGGCCAACGGGCACGGCAGGCGGGAATCCGTCGTTTCCGGGGCGGCGGGTGCCCGCAGGTGGGAGCCGCGACGGCCGCTCCCGCCCGTGGGGGGCGGCGCTCGGCCCGGTCGTCATGACCGGGGAGCGGGCGGGAGGAGGCGTCCCGCGGCGGGCCAGGCGGGCGCCGTCAGTGAACGACGACCCGGGGACGGTACGGCTCGGTGAGGAAGGCGACCTCCTTGTCCGTCAGCGCCAGGTCCAGCGCGGCGACGGCGTCGTCCACGTGCCCGGTCCTGGTCGCGCCGATGATCGGCGCGGACACGCCCGGCTGTCGCAGCACCCACGACAGCGCCACCTGTGCCGGGGGCGCCTCGCGCTCCCCGGCCACCTGGGCGACCCGGTCGAGGATCTGACGGTTGTTGTCGGCGTCGCCGTACAGGGCGTTCATGCGGTCGCTGTCGCTCTCGGCGCGGACGCTCGCCTCGTCCGAGCCCGCGCGGGCGAGCAGACCTCTGGCCAGCGGGCTCCACGGGATCAGGCCGACCCCCTGGTCGGCGCAGAGCGGGATCATCTCCCGCTCCTCCTCGCGGTAGAGCAGGTTGTAATGGGGTTGCATCACCACGAACTTGGTCCAACCGTTGATCTCGGCCACGTGCTGGGCCTTGGCGAACTGCCAGGCGCTCATGCTGGAGGCGCCGATGTAGAGGGCCTTGCCCGCGCGGACCGCGTCGTGCAGGGCCAGCATGGTCTCCTCGATCGGGGTCTCGGGGTCCCAGCGGTGGATCTGGTAGAGGTCCACGTGGTCGACGCCCAGGCGGCGCAGCGAGTTGTCGATGGCGGAGGTGATGTGCTTGCGTGACAGGCCGCGGTCGTTGACCCCCTCGCCCATCGGCAGGAAGACCTTGGTGGCCAGCACGTAGTCGTCCCGGCCGGGGAAGATCGCGCGCAGCAGTCGCCCGGTGATCTCCTCACTCCTGCCGCCCGAGTAGGCGTCCGCGGTGTCGAAGAACGTCACCCCGGCCTCGGCGGCGTGGCGCACGATCGGCTCCGCCCGGGCCTCGTCGAGAACCCACTCGCCCCACCGGCTGGGATCGCCGTAGCTCATCATGCCCAGGCAGATCTTCGACACTTTCATGCCGGTTGATCCAAGGCGCACATATTCCATGATGAAACCTCCAAATAAGGATGACCGAAACCCAGCCTAGGGTGGGAGGTCCGGACCGGGGGCTCCCCCTCCCCGCTCCGGTCCGCGCCGCGGTCACGCCGCGTTCAATAAGCTGTCAGGCATGGCTCAGCTGCTTTCCGTCAACCTCGCCCATCCCCACTCCGCCGACTACACCGCCGCCAGCTTCACCGGCATCGACAAACGTCCCGCACCGGGGAGGGTGGCCGTGTTCGCGCCGGGCTCGATCGGTACGGCGGGCAGCGGCGTCGCCGGGGACGCGATCGGCGACCTGCGCGATCACGGCGGCGACGACCAGGCGGTCTACGCCTTCGCACGTGAGGATCTCGACTTCTGGGAGCGGGAGCTGGGGCGCGCGCTGTCCAACGGGATCTTCGGGGAGAACCTCACCACCTCCGGTCTCGACGTCGGCGGCGCACTGATCGGCGAGCGCTGGCGGATCGGGGAGGGCGTGGTGCTGGAGGTCACCTCGGCGCGCATTCCGTGCCGCACGTTCGCGGGCTGGCTCGGTGAGCAGGGCTGGGTGAAGCGCTTCACCCAGGCCGCGCGGCCCGGCGCCTACCTCAGGGTCGTCGAGCCGGGCGAGATCGGGGCCGGCGACGGTGTCGAGGTCGTCTTCCGTCCCGCCCACGAGGTGACGGTCGAGCTGCTGTTCCGCGCGCTGACGACCGAGGCGGAGCTGCTGCCGCGGGTGCTCGACGCCGGTGACGCGCTCAACCGGGTCTCCGCCGAGAAGGTGCACAGGCGCCTGGAGGCGGGGGCCGGCTCATCCCGGTCGTCGTGACCGGGACCGCGACGAAGATCCCCTCCAGGCCCGACAATTCCAGGTATGAGCTCATCGAAGCATGACCATGCCCTGCCGCCGGGCCGGGTGGAAGAGGTCGCCGACGGCGTCTACGCCTACATCCAGCCGGACGGGAGCTGGTGGATCAACAACACCGGGTTCCTCGTCGGCGGGCGCGGTGTGATCAGTGTGGACTCCTGCTCGACCGAGCGCCGCACCCTGGCCTACCGCGAGGCGATCAGGTCGGTCACCGACCGGCCGATCACGACGCTGATCAACACCCATCACCACGGCGACCACACCTTCGGCAACTTCCTGTTCCCCGAGGCGACGATCGTCGGTCACGAGCGGACCCGCGCGATGGTCCTCGCCGAGGGGATCCCGGACTACCGCACGATGGCCTGGACCGAGGCCGACTGGGGCGACCTGCGGGCGTGCCCGCCGTTCCTCACCTACACCGACGGGGTGACCGTCCACTCCGACGAGCTGCGCTGCGAGGTCCGGCACATCGGCGTCCCGGCGCACACGACCAACGACTCGATCGTCTGGATCCCGGAGCGGTCGCTGCTGTTCGCCGGTGACCTGGTGTTCAACGGCGGCACGCCGTTCGTGATGATGGGCTCGGTGCGGGGCTCGATCGAGGCGCTCGACCGGCTCAGGGAGCTGAACGCCGAGACGATCGTCCCCGGGCACGGCGGGGTCTGCGGGCCCGAGGTCATCGACCACGTGCAGGGCTACCTGCGCTTCGTGCTGGCCACCGCCGAGCGCGGCCGGGCGGCGGGTCTGTCACCGCTGGAGACCGCGCGCGAGACCGACCTCGGCGAGTACGGCGACCTGCTCGACCCCGAGCGCATCGTCGGCAACCTGCACCGGGCCTACGCCGAGCTGGACGGGCTGGCCCCGGGGGAGCCGATCGACCTGGTCACCGCGATACTCGAGATGATCGACTACAACGGGGGCAAGCGGCTGACCTGCCTGGCCTGACCCGTCCGGCCCGCGGCTCACCCGAACCGCGAGCCGTCCGGCCCGTCCGGCTACCAGGGGAGCGGGCCCTCCTCCGAGCTGAACGTGCCGGTCGGGCCCCCGGCGCCGAGGGTCGCCATCCGCACGGCCACCGCCGCGCCCTCGGCGGCCGTGCGGGTGCCGGTGTGACCGGTCAGGTCGGTGGCGCAGTGGCCGGGGTCGACGGCGTTGACCAGGATCCCCGCCCCCTCCAGCTCGTTGGCGTAGAGCACGGTGATCGCGTTGAGCGCGCTCTTGGCCGAGTTGTAGGCCAGCATCGCCCACTCGGTGTTGAGCGGCTCGCGTGCGGCGGTGAGAGAGAGGGAGGCCAGCCGCGTCGTCATGTTGACGACCCTCCCCTCACCGGATGCCCGCAGCAGCGGGATCATCGCGTGGGTGATCGTGACGACCCCGAAGACGCCGACCTCGTAGGTGGCCCGCATGTGCGCCGCGGTCGCCTCGGCCGGCGGTACCCCGAAGTCACCGCAGACCGCGGCGTTGTTGACCAGTACGTCGAGCCGCCCGAACTCCTCCCCGATGAGCTTGGCGGCGTTCGCGGCCGCCACCTGGTCGGTGACGTCGAGCGGCAGCGGACGGCTGCCTTCCGGAGCGTGGCCCTCGTCGCGGACCCCGGCGAAAACGGTCATCCCATGCCCGGCGAGCTGCCGGGCGATCTCCCTGCCGATGCCCCTGCCCGCTCCGGTGACCAGTGCGACCTTCATGTGTTGCCTTTCCTCCGTCTTCCGCTGAGGTCGCACAGTCTGGACGTCGTCTCTTGGAAGTGACCTGCGAACCGGTTGTGCGCCGGTGGACGGGCGATCCGGGATCCTCGCGCGGGGCGCCTTTTGCGCCGCGGGCCGATTAGAACCGTCCAGCCGGGACAGGGGAGGGGCACAGGGATCGACTGATCGGATGGTGCTGATGGGTCAGCAAGTCGACAAGGACCGGTTCTCCGAGGCGGAGTTCGCCCGCTTCGGGGAACGGCTGGCGGAGCAGCTCGACCGGCTGCGCGAGGTGCTCGCCAGGCCGGGCTTCGGTACGGGCCCCGCGACCATCGGGGCCGAGCTGGAGCTGTTCCTCGTCACCCCCGAAGGCAGGCCGCTGCCGCGCAACCACGAGGTGCGCGCGGCGGCGGACGACGACCGGCTCGTGCCGGAACTCGGCCGCTTCAACCTGGAGGTCAACCTGACGCCGCTGCCGATCGCCGGGCGCCCCTTCGGCGGGCTGGTGCGGGAGGTGAACGAGGCGATGGCCATGGTGGACGCGGCGGCGGCCACGCAGGGCGGGCAGGCCGTGGCGATCGGCATCCTGCCCTCCCTGAGCGAGTTCGACTTCACCCACGAGACGCTCAGCGACGAGAGCCGCTACCGCGCGCTGAGCCGGGGTATGCGGAGGCTGCGCGCCGAACCGTTCCGGGTGAGCATCGACGGGGCCGAGCAGCTGGAGCTGGAGGTCGAGGGGGTGATCCTGGAGAGCGCCAACACCTCGTGGCAGGTTCACCTCCGTACGCCCCCCGCCGACTTCGCGCGCGTCTACAACGCCGCCCAGCTGGCCGCCGGTCCGGTCCTGGCGGTGAGCGGCAACTCACCCGGCTTCCTGGGCAGGCGGCTGTGGGAGGAGACCAGGATCGCGCTGTTCGAGGAGGCGGCCGACGACCGCGACGTGGAGCGGCGCGAGCGCAGGGACCGGCGGGTCGCCTTCGGCTCGGGATGGGTGAACGGCCCGGAGGAGATCTTCGAGGCGTGCGTCCGCGACTACGAGCCGGTGCTGCCGATGACCTCGGAGGAGGAGACGTCCGGGGGAGAGAGCCCCGAGCTGGCCGAGCTGCGGCTGCACCAGGGCACGGTGTGGCAGTGGAACCGGCCGGTCTACGACCCGGCGGACGGCGGCCACCTGCGGGTGGAGATGCGGTCGCTGCCCGCGGGGCCGACCGCCGCGGACATGGTGGCCAACAGCGCGTTCCTGCTCGGGCTCACCGCCGCCCTGGCGATCGAGCCGGTGGAGGAGTTCCCCTTCGCCTCGGCCTACCGCAACTTCTACCGCGCCGCGATCCACGGACTGGACGCGCCGCTGGCCTGGCCCGGCCGGGAGGAGGAGGTCCCCGCCGCCCGGCTCGCCCTGGACCTGCTGCCCGTCGCCGCGGCGGGGCTCGAACGGCTCGGCGTGGAGGCGGACGACGCCGGGTGGGCGCTGGAGATCATCCGGGAACGCGTCAGGGCGCGCCGTACCGGGGCCGTCTGGCAGCGGGAGGCCCTCGGCGACCTCGCGGGCGACCCGGCGGCGCGGGCCCGCATGGTGGTCCGCTACCGAGAGCTGGCGCTGACCGGCGAGCCCGTGCACACCTGGCCACGGTGACCGGGCCACTGATCTCCAGGGTGACCGCCCGGTCACGGTGGGGGCCCGGTTGCGACGGCCGGTCAGCGGCCCCCGCCGGCGGTCACGGAGCCGCGATCGCCGGCCGCGGCCACCAAAGTGATCCAACTCCGGGCATACTCATGAACTCCACATCTTGATCCGCCTGCCAGGGCGGTGACCGGAGGAGGAGAATCCCCCATGAGCGCGATGACGGCCACGGCGGTGGAATCGTTCGAGCTGAGGCGCAGCGACGGTGACCTCGCAGCCGGGGTCCAGGCACTGGGGAAACACCTCAAGCGTGTGCCCCTCACCACCGTGCTGGCCCAGGCGAACCGCGTGGCGACCAGGAAGGGCGCGACCGGGGCCGGGGCGTTCGGGACGATGAAGCCGAAGCCGGTCGACTGGTACTGCTTCGACGCCGACGACAACGAGGTCACCGACTGGTACCCCCAGGGCCTGTCCTCCGCCTCGGACGCGGGGATCAGCGGAAACGTGTTCGTGGTCAGCTGGTACTTCAAGCCGACGACCAAACCGGAACGCGGCGTGCGCCTGTCCTTCCTCAACACGGCGACGCTCCGCTACCGGCACGTCCTGCTCGTGACCGCGAGCCCCGGCGGGGACATCTCCCCGATCAACATCCACGCGGGCGGCATCGCCTGGTGCGGCGGCCTGCTGTACGTCGCCGACACCGACCGGGGGCTGCGGGTGTTCGACACCCGTGACATCTTCGAGGTCAACGGGGCGGGCAAGACCACGGTCGGCAGGAGGGGCGGGGTGTACGACGCCTTCGGCTACCGCTACGTGATGCCGCAGAGCGCCGCCTGGACCACGGCCGGAGGCGCCCGCGCCCGGTTCTCCTTCGCGGCCGTCGACCGCGGCCCCGGAACCGGAACCGGAACCGGAACCGGTACCGGTACCGGCGCGCTGATCTCCGGCGAGTACGTGGAGACCCCCGAGGAGTCCGGCCGGGTCGTCCGCTGGCCGATGAACCCCGACGGCTCGCTGCGCGCCGACGCCGCGGGCGTCGCCCGTCCCCTGGACGCCTACCGGCTGCCCGACGTCAGGATCCAGGGGGCGCTCTCCCGCAACGGCACCTGGTACCTCAGCCAGGCGGCGGGCTCGGCCAGGAACGGCACCCTGCTCGTGGTCGGCGACACGGTGGCCAGGCGCCCCTACCCGGTCGGCCCCGAGGACCTCACCTGCCTCCGGGACCGGAACACGCTGTGGAGCGTCACGGAGTTCGCCGGCCGCCGCGTGGTGTACGGCGTCGCCATGTGACCTGACCGCCGCCGGTCAGCGCCCGGGGCAGCGCCCGGGTCAGTGCAGGGAGCCGCCGACCAGGCGCAGGTCGTCTCCCACGGAGGCGGCGGCGGTCACGATGGCGGTCAGCGCCGCGGCCGTCATCGCGACCGGCATGGACGGCCGGCTCCCGTCGAGGACCTGCTCGGGGGCGAACGGCACGTGCACGAGGCCGCCGCGGATCCCGGGCCGCTCGGTGGCGATCAGGTGCATCAGGCCGTAGAAGAGGTGGTTGCAGACGAACGTCCCCGCGCTGTACGACACGCTCGCGGGTACCGACGCCGCCCTGGCCGCCGCCACGCAGGCCTTCACCGGCAGCGTGGCGAAGTAGGCGGCGGGGCCGCCGCGCACCACCGGCTCGTCGATGGGCTGCCGTCCCGCGTTGTCGGGGATGCGGGCGTCGTCGAGGTTGACGGCGACCCGCTCGACCGCCACGCCGTCCCTCCCCCCGGCCTGCCCGACGCAGACGACCACCGCCGGATCGTGTTCGAGCACCGCCGCCCGCAGGTGCTCCAGCGTCTCGCCGAACACGCACGGCAGCTGTACGGCCCGCACCCCCGGCACCAGCCGGGCCGCCTCCCACGACGGGTTGATCGAGGCGCCGTCGAACGGCTCGAAGCCGGTGAGCAGGACGGTCATCGCAGGTTCGCGGGCAGGGAGCAGGCGGGGGTGCCGCCGGGAAGGCGGTGCCGGTTGGCCGAAACGAGCCGGTAGCCCCAGTGGGCGGCCCACCGCAGCGGCGGGGTCCGCAGCAGGAACCCGGCCAGGCTCCACGGCGCTCCGGCGGCGATCAGCAGCCGGGCGATCGCCTGGGCGCCGCCGTACACCCGGCCGCGCTCGATCCACAGGACCTCGTGGTCGGCCCGCTCCCATGTGACGCCGAGCGCCGCCAGGTCGGCGCGCTGCCAGGGGAGCGGGCGGGCCCGCAGGCCGATCCTGCGCTCGGCGAACCGGACGCTGGAGGTGCAGAAACCGCAGTCGCCGTCGTACAGCAGCACTGGTTGTCCCGTCATGGAACAGACACTACCCAGATGGTCCGATCAGGATCCCGGCGCCGCGGATCGCGACCGAGATCAGCCGGGGGAGGGGCCGTCGAGGTGGCGGAAGGCCTCGTGCGCCGAGCGGACGCTGTCGCGCAGCGCCCGCTCCAGCCTGCCCGCGTCCCCGGCCAGCCGTTCCAGCTCCGGCACGGCGAACGCGTCGGCGCCGGTTTCGGCCAGGAGCTCCTCGTAGCGGGGAAGCCGGGCCCGCAGCAGCTCGATCTGCTCGTGAGTGCGCAGGGCGCGCTCGGCCTCGGCCACGTGGCCCGCGTAGCGCTCCAGCGCCTCGACCCGCGCGACGACGGCGGCCTCGCCGGCGGCCAGCGCCCGCTCCAGTGGCGCCATCGCGGCGGCCACCTCGGGCGGCCTCTCGCCGAAGGAGAGGTCGTGGTGCTCGGACCGCAGAGCCGAGAGCTTGGCCAGCAGCCGGGCGATCTCCCACTCCTCGGCCGGGAGCATCACCGCGTTGCGCGCGCCGTCGAGCATGCCCAGGGCGTTGACCCGGGAACCGAGCACGTCGTCGACGGCGCTCTGGGCCCGCTCCAGCAACCGGTCCGCGCCGGGGTCGAAATCCTCCGGTAGCAGGTAGCGGCCCTCGTACCGGTGGGCGTTGTCGTGGAGCCCGTCGTCGGCGGGCTCGGCCTCCAGCGGGTCGCGGACGGCGATCAGGCCGACGAGGACCACGAAGACGAGCAGCGTGAACACGAAGAGGGCCAGCTGGCCGTTTTTCGCCAGGAGCAGCAGCAGGCCCAGCAGCAGGAGCCCCGACAGCCCCGCGCAGGCCTTCAGCAGGAGGCCCGGCAGTCTCGTGGCGATCGGCGGGTGCTCGGGTGTCCAGCCGCCGCGGATCCGCGACAGCAGCGGTCCTCCTCGACGGAGGAGGTCGGCGACCTCCTTGGGCACCTCCGGATCGACCGCCACACGCCGCAACGGGACTGCTCCCTTCGTCACCGCCTAGATCGCATATTTCAGGTCATATGGTCATTTGTCGAGATAGCGGAAGGCCTCGTGGGCGGAGCGGACGCTGTCCCGCAGGGCGCGCTGCAGCTGGTCGGCGTCCTCGCTCAGGTTGCCGATCTCCGGGGCGAAGAAGCGGGCGGCACCCGTCTCGGCGACGAGCTGTTCGTACTCCGGCAGCTGCGCGCGCAGCGCCTCGATCTGCCCATGGGAGACGAGGGCGCGGTCGGCCTGCGTCACGTGGCGCGCGTAACGCTCCAGCGCCTCGACCCGCGCGACGACGGCGGCCTCGCTGGCGGCCAGCGCCCGCTCCATCGGCGCCATCGCGGCGGCCACCTCGGGGGTCCGGCCGCCGAGGGTCATGTGACGGTGCCTGGCGCGCAGCTCGGACAGCTTGGTCAGCAGCCGGGCGATCTCCCACTCCTCGGCCGGGAGCATCACCGCGTTGCGCACGCTGTCAAGCATGCCCATGACGTTGACGCGGGAGCGCAGGATGTGGTCGATCGCCCGCTGGGTCCGCCCGAGCAGTCCCCTGGCCCCGTGGTCGAAGTCCTCCAGGATCAGGTAGTGCCCCTGGTAATGGCGCGTGTGCCGGTACAGCACGCGTTCGACGGAGTCGGCGGGGGCGGGCTTGGCAGCGAAGTAGACGATGGCGAGGATGAACAGGCAGATGATGGCGGCGGTCAGGGAGAAGGCCACCGGCACGCCGACGAGCGCCGTGCCTCCCAGGCCCAGCAGCATCGTGCTTCCGAAGGCGGCCAGGAGCGCGGTCGGGACCTGCGACGAGCCGTTGGGTTCCGGATTCCAGCCGGATCTGAATCTGTGGAGCAACTGCCCGTTCCGGCGCATGAGGTTGGCGACGTCAGCCGGTACCCCCGGATCGACCACCACGCGGTGCACGGGCTCGCCCCCTCCTTCACGCCGCGAAGAGCGTGTGATCAACCGGTTTTACGGTATGCGTCCCTCCATGTTGCCTCCTAGAAGGTAAGAGTCGCGTGCAAAAAACGCGACCGTGATGTTTCGGGCGGACGGATCCCGCCGGCCCGGCCGGAGCACCGACCCCCGGCTCCGGCGGCGGCAGTCGCCGGGCTGTGTCGTCGCGGATCGGTTCAGTGGTTCGGCGCACTTCCGTACAGCTCCTCGTAGGTTCCGAACCGGGTCTCGGAGCCGTCCATCATCATGATGCGATCGGCGCGGAGGGCGGAGGCCTGACTGTGGGCGATGACGACGAGGGTTCGTGACACTCTCCGGAACGCCGCCTCGGCCCGGGCCGCACTCCCGGCGTCAAGGGCGCTGGTGGCCTCGTCGAGTATGACGACCGAAGCGGGCGTCACCAATGCCCGAGCCAGAGCGATGAGCTGTCTCTCGGACGCCGGCAGCTCGACCGCGTTGAGAACACCGTCGAGCCCGTCGCCGTGCGCTTCCAGAACGCTCTCGCCTCCCACTGCGACCATGGCGGCGATGATGTCCTGGTCTGTGGCGTCCGGGTGGAGGTATTTCACGTTGTCTCGCAGCGTGGCCGTGAAGATATACGCCTCCTGGGGGACGAAAACGATATGGCGGCGCGCCTCTTGGTGACTCATGGAGAAATCGCGGTCGATTCCGAAGGCGATGCGCCCGGACCGGGGAGCGGCAAGACCGACCAACAGGTCCGCCAGGGTCGACTTGCCCACGCCACTGGGGCCCACGACCGCCACGTGTTCCCCCGGTGCGATGAGCGCGGACAGATCCTTCACGATCGGGGCCGCGCGTTCCCCGTACGCATAGGTGAGCCGATCCAGTTTCAGGGCCAAGGGCGTGGAAGTTCTTCCGGGTCGGCGCGGGGGAAGATCGGGATTCGTTTCAGACGGCGGGTGCGAATGCGACTCGCTCACAAGGCGAGACAGTGTGACGGACAGCGGTATCCCGATTGATATGACGTTCTGTGACAACGAGCGCAATGTCGGAGCGAGATGTGCCGACAGGTAGGTCACGGCGCCGACCAACCCGCCCAGCTCGATCCGCCCGCTTCGAACGAGGAAGGGGGCGGTGACGAGAAGGACGACAACGGGGAGGTATCCGCCCACGGCGAGGACCATGCCCCGCGCGGCGCCCGCCCGGGCGAGTGAGCGGGTCAAAGCCGCCTGTTCGTCGACCGCGTCGCAGGTCTCCGCTGCGAGCCGCGGGGCGGCTCCACTCGCGAGGGCGTCCCGCGCACCGAGTACCAACGTCTGCAGCCGTTCGGAGATCTCCTCACCGGCCACCACAGCCTTGCGTTGAATCGTGTGAACCGCCTTGGCCTGCCACCAGAGAAGCAGCATCGACACCGCGGCCGCGACGCCCGCGACCAGAGCCACGAACCAGGTGAGCGTACTCAAGCCGATCAACGCCGCGATGACTGTGAGCAGCGAGCCGAGCACGGCGGAAAGGGCCGCCCCGGTGAGCCGGCGGACCTGCTCGGTGTACGCCGTGAGCTGGGTGACCGCCGGATCCCGGTGGCGTGTCACGGTCAGTGACGCACCCGAGCGGCGCAGTGCTCGCCGGACCGCCGCATCCACCACGCGCCGCATGAGAGTTTCCCGTAGCGGTTCGACGATGTCGCCGAGTTTCGCGACCGCGTTGCGGGAGCCGACCGCGCCTGCGAGAAGACCGATGCCGAGGCCGCCGAGCCACTGCCAGGCGCGGTCCGGAGAGCCCCGCAGAGCGGCGTCGATGGCCCTGCCCACGAAAACTCCGCTGATCAAGGGCGGTATGGCGGACAGGAGGGACCATGCGACGAAAGCACCGACGTCCCGGCGGTGATCTGCGAGCCGGCTGAAGAGGAAGGAGAAATGAGCGCGGCTCACCGGCGGTCTCCGGCACGCACGCCACCGGGGACCCCTGTGCCGGGTTCCTGCGAGAGGATCTGCTGATAGGCCGGGAATCTCATCAATCTTTCGTGTGTGTCGATTTCCATGACCTTCCCGTCGCTCAGCCACAGGACGGCGTCGGCGCCGCCGGCCAGCCGAGGTCGATTGGATATGAACAGTCGCGTGCGATGCCGGAGCGAACGTTCCATCGATGTGGCGACGCGCTCCTCCGTCGCGCTGTCCAGACTTGACGTCGCGTCCTCGAACACGATGAACGGCGCCCCGTGGAGGATCGCCCTCGCGATTCCCAGGCGCTGCAGTTCTCCGCCGGACAGGGTCAGATCCTTTGTGGGGCTTTCGTAACCCTCCGGTAGGCGCGCGATCAGACGATCGATGTCCGCCGTCCGGGCGGCCCGGACCACGTCGGCGTGTTCAGCCTCGGGGACTCCGTAGGTCAATGTTTCGCCGATCGTGGCACCCAGCAGGAAGGGCCGTGCGAAAGCCACCGACACGCTTCCCGGGGAAGGGGGAGAGCCGTCGATCCTTACCGAACCGGACTGTATTCGGCGGAGGCCGGACACTGCCTGGACGAGAAAAGAGGCTCCGCTGTCCGGGGAACCCACCACCGCCAGCGACGTTCCCGCCGGAATGACGAAGCTGACTCCGTCGAGCACCTTCTGGTCGTTCCGCATCACAACCAGTTCGTCGACGACGACGGTGGGTGCCTTCCCGGCGACGGCCCCGCCCGCGGATCGCGGCGTCCGCGCGGGGGACACGACCGTCTGCACATCACGCAGTGGCCGTAGTTCGAGAACCTCCGCGACACGGGCCACGGCGGCGCGGCTCGGCGACAGCGACGTCACCTGGCTGGAGAAGCCCGTGGCCAGTGTGGCGTATCCGGCCACGGCGAGCACATCACCGGCGTGCAGGTTTCCCTGGTGAACGTCGACCACGGCGGTCGCGAGGATCGCCAGCACACCGACCGCGGAGAGGCAGGCCGTCCACCACACACTCCGGGCCGCCACGCGCCAACCGGCCTGGCCCGCTCGGAGCAGATCCGGCAGCGGGGAGAGAATCCGTTCCCTCTCCTGCCGTTGCGTACCGCTGGCCCGTACGGTCCTCGCGCCGAGCAGGCTCTCCGTGAGGAAACCCGCGGTTCTGCCCATGTCCTCGCGGTACTCACGGAAGACCTGCCGCCCGGCCTGGGAGGAGCGCCGGGCCACCAGCGACATCGTGGGTATGACCACCACGAAGACCAGGACGAGGCGCCAGTCGAGAAACCCGAGAGCCAGAATCGCGCCGGCGGCCGTCAGGAAGTCGAAAGCAGTGTTCATGACCACATAGGCGGTTTCTGCGGCGACCGCGGCGTCGTCTCCCACCCGGACGGCCAGGTCACCCGCCGGGTAACGTTCTTGAGCCTGCGGGCCGGCCGCCGCGATGCGACCGACCATCGCCCTGCGGAGCCAACGCGAGGAGCAGGCGACCGAGGAGTTTTTCGCCAAACTGGCAAAGGCTGTGGCGAGAACGTTCAACGTGAGAAGTATCACGACATCGCGAACCCGCGTCGAGGCGACGCTCTGTGCGCCGTCTTGACGGAGGAGGGCGTTGATCGCCGCAGCCAGCGCGGACGGCAGGAGGAGCGTTGTGGCGACCGACAGTCCACCGGTCAAAAAATAAAGCCCGTTCCACTGCCATGCGTGGAGTGCGATGTCCAGCAACCGCACCGGACGGGCATGGGACTGTTCTTCCACAGGTGGGCTTTCCAACGTGGCCGCCGTGTCGTCATGGCGATGCATGATGTTCCTCGCGGGGGCTGCCGGACAATGCGGACGCCGGACGGTGGCCGCCGCGAACCGTTCCGGCGGCGGATTCCCGCCGGTCGGTGATGTCCGGTCTTCGGGAAACCCGAGGTGGCGTGGACGAACTGCGGTGGCCCCGGACATCAGGGGCCACCGCAGCGGTCGGTCGCGAGCTTCGGAGGGCTGTCGACAACTCAGGTTGAGATACGAGATCTCACAAGAGAGCGAACTCTCGAACCGACCTCACGCCGGCAAGTCGGCGGTACGGGTCAGATCGTCCACCGATGGCTGCTGAAGCTGGAGGTGGCGAGGCAGGCCCGAACCTCGCGCTTCTCCCGGTCGACCTCGGCCTCGGGGAGACGGATCAGCATTTCGAGCAGCTCGATGTCGTCGAGCACGTCGGCTTCGAAAGTGTTCATGGTGAATCCCTTTCTGCTGAACGGGAAAACTGAATCGACTGATCGAAGAGTTCACATATGGCAAAGCGGTGAATCCCCCGACCCCCGCATCCCGTCGACGTAGACATGGAAATCGGCTGAGGAACTGCAACGAAGCAGATGCTCAACGCCATTCTCGCCGGTCGGCCGGATGCGGAACTTCAACAGATGCTGACAGGGGTCGACAGCGCTGGCAAGTAACGGAATTGAGACAGTCGATGTAACAGAACCAGGACAATCGATGTTGGCCGATCAGACTTGATCACTTTGTGGCATCGTGTTAAAGAGGTGTCACCAAACGCGTCGATCGCCGGCTCGCGGGAAAGCCGACCCGGTTGGGAAGGGGCGTTTTCGAGCCGGCGATGATCACGGAGTCGGTATTGTCTGCCGGGGGGAGCGGACTGTGGGCTCAAGGCTGATGCCCGCAGCCCATGAGCAACCATGGCACCTTTCGAGACGGGGCTCTTTCCATTGCCCGGGGCCGGCGTGGCATCGGCCCGTGGACATCGTCGCGCGCCTGGCCGTGAAGTGCGGCCGGGCTTACGGAGAAAATTGTCGGCCGACGGCCGTGAAATCCGCCCGACAGCAACGGAAATGGAATGGACCATGCAGGAGGAACGGGATGATGCGCGACTCCGCGATATGGCGCGGAACACCCTCGGGAATGGCTGGACCGCCGTGGACGGCGAGTACTGGCATGAGATGCGGCCGCAGGACCTGGTGGGCCGTGTCCAAGGATGGAAGATTCATCTGTCGGCGATCCCGGACACGGCCGAGGAGGTTCTGCGCCGAACCCTGGACGTTCTTGGCTCCGAGCGCTGTGCTTTCAAGTTCGTGCGTTCGGTCGGTGACCTGCGCTCCTCGCTTTCTCGTGCTTTCGAAAAGTCGGCCAGTGGAAAATTTATTACGATATATCCCGCCGACGAGGACAGGTTTCTCGCCCTTGTCGGGTTGCTCGACGATGCGACCAGTCATTTGCCCGGTCCCAGAATCCAGTCCGACCGCAGGCTGTCGCCGTCCAGCCTGGTTCACTATCGCTACGGTGGTTTCACCCCGATTCGTCGGCTGACGGACATGGGCGGTGAACAGGACATGCTCGTGACGCCCAGCGGGGATCTCGTGGTCGATGAACGGGTGCCGTATTTCGCTCCGCCCGCGTGGGCCGTGAATCCTCTTCCGTCGCCGACGAGGAAGGCCGCCACTGATTCCGGATCCACACCGCGCGATCCACGGCTGAACGGACGTTATGTCGTGGTGGAGGCGATCCGTCACACCAACAGGGGCGGAATCTATCGTGCCCTGGACACCGTGGACGACTCAAGAGTGATAATAAAACAGGCGCGGCCGTACATCGATGTCAGCGCCGTCGGCGACGCCCAGGACCTGCTGCGCAACGAGGCCGCCATCCTGACCCGCTTGCATGCGACAGGGCTCACCGCTCTCCTCGTCGACCAGTTCGCCGTTGGCGAGGACCTTTTCGTCGTGCAGCAGGAGCTTCCGGGCAAGAGCGTGGAGGACTGGGTTCTCAGCGGGTCTCTGCGTGGGAGAAGTCTGGACCCGTCGGATGTCCTGGCCTGCTGCCGCAATCTCGTGGATCTGGTGGCGCGCGTCCATGCGGAAGGCATCGTGATTCAGGATTTGACGCCTTCGAACGTGCTCAGGTCCGAGGACGGGGCACTGATGCTGATAGACCTCGAAGCGGCAGGTCCCGTAGGAGAGATCACCAGCGCACTGACGACACCTTCCTACAGGGCTCCCGAGCGGGAAGTGACCGGGGGAGAAATGCCGTCTGCGAGCACCGGGGCCGATCTGTACAGCCTGGGAGCGGTCATCTGCTTCCTGGCTCTCGAGCAGGAACCGTACCTTTTCCCCGACGAGAAATCAGAGCGCGAGAACACCGAGCGACTCGGCGCGTGGCTTTCCGTTGCGGCACGCGATGGGATGGTCCTGGCCGAAGCACTCTCCCCTCTGATCCTCGGGCTCATGGACGCCGACCCCGGTGGGCGATGGAGTCTCGAACGGGCGTCCCGGTTTCTCGCCGATCTCCGCGGCGGCTGTCACCGTGCCCCGGATGCTTCTCCGGCTCCGGAAGGCCTCGACGCCGCGGTACGTGGAACGCTCATGTACCTGATCGATGAACAACGGCCCCACGCCACTGAGATGTGGCCGGTGGGGGCGCCGGGAGGCGGCCTCTATCCGGCTTCCGTCATGTACGGGGCCTCAGGAGTGGCGGCGGCTCTGCTGAGAGCACACTCGCTGGAAGAGAAGGGGTTGATCGCCCTTTCGGGGGACACGAGTCGAAATGAGCTGGCCAAAGCGGTCGAGGCCGCCAACCGCTGGTACGACCTGCGCCTGTCCAGGCGGGGCCGGCGCATCCTGCCCGGCCTGTACGCCGGCCACGCGGGACTGGCGTGGACGGCCTTCGATCTCGCGACCGCCGTGGGAGACGAGGTCAATCAGTGCCGCGCCGTCGAGCTCGCCAAGGCTCTGCCGGTGAGCTGGCACAACCCGGATGTGTACCACGGGCTCGCCGGAGCCGGTCTGGCACTCCTGCACCTGTGGCGGGCCACAGGTGACGAGCAGTTGGGGCAGCGGGCCCGCCTGTGCGCGGACTCGATCGTCGACGCCGCGATCGTGCGCGAGGGACGGACCTACTGGCCGTTGCCCGCCGGGCGCGCGGCCGCACACGGCCCGACGTCGAAGAGCGCGATTTATCAGGGCTTCGCACACGGGACCGCAGGAGTGGGGACCTTCCTGCTGCTGTCCGCACGGGAGTGGGGGGACTCCCGGCATCTGGAGTTCGCGCTGAAAGCGGGGGACAGTCTCACCGGTAATGTGACGAAGGAAACCGACTGGAACGGTCAGCCGCTCGAATCCGCCTGGTGGGACGCGGATCCGACGACACCGGGAGAGCGTCATGCCAGTTGGTGCCATGGATCAGCGGGTATAGGAGGTTTTCTCCTCCGGCTGTGGCAACACTCCGGCGACACCCGCCATCGCGTACTCGCGGAACAGGCGGGCGCGGCGGTCCGTATGTCCGCCCGGCACTCGGGCGGTGGGGCCTGCCACGGACTCACGGGCGCCGGACACTTCCTGCTCGATCTCGCCGATGCCCTGGACGACCCTCGATACCGGGAGTGGTCCGTCGACGTCGCCGAATGGCTGACAGTACGCCATGCCCACATCGAACAGATGCCGGTAGCGGGGATCGAGCCCCTCGACCCGAAGACCAAGAGCCTTGACTTCGCCTCCGGAAGCGCGGGTGATCTCGACTTCCTCCTCCGCCTGAGGTTCGGTGGCCGGGCTCCGTGGATGCCGCCCCTCGAAACACCCGCTGATCGTGCGCTCCGATTCCGCGATTCGCGTCGGCCCTGAATTCCAGAGGAGTTGGAAAGTTGACAGCCTTTGCGGCTTCGACCGCCGGCACACCCGCGACCGCGGAGTCTCCTCCGCCGGCACCCCCCTTCCTCCTGTCCGTCCTCGACCTCGTTCCGGTGGGCAGCGGGCAGTACGTCTCGGACGCCCTTGAGGCCGGCGCGCGTCTGGCCATGCTGGCGGAATCCCGCGGATACCATCGATACTGGGTCGCCGAGCACCACGGCTCAGCCGCGACGGCGAGCTCGTCTCCCGCGATCCTCCTGGCCTATCTGGCCGCGCGCACCTCACGACTGCGTCTCGGGTCGGGCGGTGTCATGCTCCCGAACTACGCGCCGCTCGTCGTCGCCGAACAGTTCGGCATGCTCGAAGCCCTCGCGCCGGGGCGCATAGACCTCGGAATCGGTCGTGCCTTCGGCACTGACAAGAAGAGTGCCGCAGCACTACGGCGGGACGGAAAAGAGCAGCAGGGAAACGACTTTCCGCAGCAGGTCGCGGAACTGACCGCGTTCCTTGACGGTTCGTTTCCCGAGGACCATCCGTACAGTGAGATTCCCGCGATACCGGGTCCGCTGAACAACGCGCCTTCCGCCCTGTCCGGCGGCTCCGGGCGGCCACCCCTCTACATTCTTGGGAGCAGCGTGAACAGCGGCCGTCTCGCCGGCTCGCTGGGCCTCCCGTACTGCTACGCGCACCACATCGATTCAGGTTCGATGGATCCCGCGCTCGCCGCCTATCGTGAGTGCTTCGAACCGTCGGCGGCTCTCTCCGACCCGTATGTCGTCGTCGCGACGACCGCCTTCGCCGCCGACGATCCGCGAGTCGCCATCACCCAGCTGTACACGGGTGAACTCACCCATCTCCTGAAAGGAAAAGGAGTCAATCAAGCCGTCCCGTCCCCCAGGGAGGCGCAGACGCATCGCCTCACCGACGCTGAGAGGCTGTCGTTCGCCCGTGCCCTGCGGGTGTGCGCACAGGGAACTCCGGAAGAGGTGAGAAAGAGCCTCTGGGAACTGGTCCAGCGGACGGGGGCCGACGAGGTCATGATCACTTCCTTCACCCACGACACCGATCTGCGCCTTCGTTCATACGAGCTGATAGCCGACGAGTTCAACATCGCGACCGACGGGCAGGGGTCCAAGTGATCGACTTCACTCATGTCGAGACCACCAGGGGATATCGAGTTCGATCGGCCGGTGTCGGCCTGACCGGTCGAAGCCGTCACACACGAGCGCTCCGTTGTTCTTCGTGGTGACCTGTCGGTCAGATGCGGCCAGGGGTGAGGAAGGCTCTGGTCAGCGGGGCCGACGGATCGGCCGCCAGAGCGAACGGCGACGGTGGCGTGTTCGCGGAGATGAGGAGATCCCCGACGGCCGCGATCATCGCTCCGTTGTCGGTGCACAACTGCGGGCGGGGCACGCGCAGCGTGATGCCGGCGGTGGCGCACCGTTCGGCGGCGACCTGCCGGAGCCTGCTGTTGGCGGCGACCCCACCGGCGATCAGCAGGGTGTCCACGTCGTGGGCGAGGCAGGCCTTGACGGCCTTGTGGGTCAGAACGTCCACGACCGCCTCTTGGAAGGAGGCGGCGATGTCGGCCACGGCCTGCCCGGAACCCCGCTCGACGTGCCGGGCGACGGCGCTTTTGAGCCCGGAGAAGGAGAAGTCGTAGCCGGAGTCGAGCATCGCGCGCGGGAAGGGAATCCTTCCGGGGTTCGCGTCGCGGGCGATCCTGTCGATGACGGGCCCGCCGGGGTAGGGCAGCCCGAGAATCCGCGCGACCTTGTCGAACGCCTCACCGGCGGCGTCGTCGCGGGTGTCGCCGAGGTGCACGATCGGGTCGCGGACCAGGTCGCCGAGCAGGAGCAGCGACGTGTGGCCGCCGGAGACGATGAGCGCGACCGACCTCGGCGGCAGCGGTCCGTGCTCCAGGGTGTCGGCGGCCACGTGTCCGGCCAGATGGTGCACACCGTACAGCGGCTTGCCCAGGGCCAGCGCGTACGCCTTGGCCGCGGCGAGCCCGGTCTGCAGCGCGGTGGCCAGGCCGGGCCCCGAGGTGACCGCGATGGCGTCCACGTCGCCCGGGCCGATTCCGGCCTGCTCGAAGGCGGCCGTCACACACGGCACCATCGCCTCGAGATGCGCCCGGGCGGCGATCTCGGGCACCACGCCGCCGAAGCGGATGTGCTCGTCCATCGAGGAGGACAGCGCGGCCCCCAGGAGCCGGCCGTCGGCGACGATCCCGACGCCGGTCTCGTCGCACGAGGTCTCGATGCCCAAGACGATCGCCATGCCACCCCTCTAATCGCTAGTTATTTGCAACTACGAATGATAGGCAACAATGGTGGACGCTGTCGGCGGTTGCGGATTCCGGAGACGGACGATGCGAACGGCAGAGGTCAAGCGGCGCTTCCTGGCCTGCTTCGAGGCGGCGGGGCACGAGATCGCGCGCAACCGGTCCATGGAGGTGCCGGGCCCGTGTGGGCCGTGCTCGGACCAACGCCGGGGAACATCGGCTCTCACGGACCGGCGCTGTCCCGGGGGCGGAGGATGAGGTGGGGAGTGCCGGTGCCTGGCGTGCGGGTGACGTGGGCGTCGACGCCGAACACCTCCCTGACGAGTGGCGGGGTGAGGATGTCGCACGGGGGGCCGTGCGCGACGACACGTCCCTCGGCGAGGACGTAGAGGTGGTCGCAGTAGGTGGCGGCCAGGTTGAGGTCGTGCAGAGCGGCGACGACGGTGGTGCCGGTCGAGGTGACCAGGTCGAGCAGTTCGAACTGGTGACGGACGTCCAGGTGGTTGGTGGGTTCGTCGAGCACCAGGACGGGTGCTCGCTGGGCGAGGGCACGGGCGAGCAGTACGCGCTGTTTCTCACCGCCGGACAGGGTGGTGTAGCGGCGGTGGGCGAGATGGACGACGCCGGTGTGCATGAGGGCGTCGGCGACGATGGCGGTGTCCTCGGCGGTGTCCGGGGCGAAGGGACGCTTGTGCGGGGTGCGCCCCATCGCGGCCATCTCCCAGGCCGTGACGTCGAAGTCGGAGCGGGTCTCCTGGGGCAGCGCGGCGACCAACTGGGCGGCGCGGCGCGGGGTGAGCCGCCACAGGTCCTCGCCGTCGACGGTGATGCTGCCCCCGGCAAGGGGAAGGTGCCGGTACACGGCCCGCAGGAGGGTGCTCTTGCCGCTGCCGTTCGGACCGATGATCCCGACGCGCCGGCCGGACGGCACGGTGAGGTCGACGCCGGTGACGACCGGGGTTCCGGCGATGGTGACACGCACGTCGTGCAGGTTCAGGTCCGCCATGGTGATCACAGTCCGGTGGTGTCGCGGGCGCGGGTGTGCACGAGCCAGAGGAACAGCGGGGCGCCGATGACGCTGGTGACGATCCCGACCGGCAGTTCCTGCGGGTGCAGGGCGGTGCGGGCCGCGATGTCGACGAGGACGAGGAAGCCGGCACCGGCGAGGGCCGCCACGGGGAGCAGCCGACGGTGGTCACTGCCGACGAGCAGCCGGGCGGCGTGCGGAACGATCAGCCCGATGAAGCCGATGCCCCCGGCGAGGGCGACCATCACACCTGTGAGCAGGGCGATGAGCAGAAACAGGTGGCGGCGTAGCCGAGCGGCGGGGATGCCGAGACTGGCGGCGGTCTCGTCACCGAGCAGGAGGGTGTTGAGGGGTCTGGCCTGCGCGAGCAGGGCGACCGTCGTCGCGCCGAGGGCGGCGGCGGGCAGCCCGAGCGCGGCCCAGTTCGCCTCGGCCAGGCTGCCGAAGAGCCAGAACAGCACCGAGTGGGTGGTACCGGGGTCGTCGGCCTGCAGTACGAAGAAGCTGGTGACCCCGGACAGGGCGTAGGTGACGGCCATGCCGGAGAGGATCAGCCGCAGCGGGGCGAGAGTGCCCCCCGTGCGAGCGAGAGCGTAGACGACGGCGAACGCGCCCAGCGCGCCGAGAAAGGCGGCCACCCCGGTCGAGGCACCGCCGAGCGGGGCGACCCCGCTGACGGTGACCGCCACCGCCCCGACGGCCGCCCCGTAGGTGAGGCCCAGGACGTACGGATCGGCCAGCGGGTTGCGCACGAGTGCCTGGGTGGCGGTGCCGGAGACGGCGAGACCGGCGCCGACCAGCGCGGCGAGCAGTGCCCGGGGCAACCGCAGGTTCCACACCACGGTGTCCTGGCTGACGCTCCACGCGGTGGGATCTCCGTGACCGGTCAGGTGCCAGACGACGATGCGGGCCACGGTGCCGGCGGACACGTCGACCGTGCCGAGCAGGACCGAGGCGGCCAGGCCGGTGATGAGCACACCGGCCAGAACGGCGTAGGCCGCGCGGGTGACGCGGCGGCGAGAGGGCAGGGTGTGGGCAGACACCGTCGGCGGGCCGGGCCGCAGGGTGGTCATCCGGCGGAGGACAGCCGGCCGGCGAGTTCGACCACGGCGTCCGCGTTGCGGACCCCGCCGACCGACGCGGACTCGTAGACCAGCCGGGCGAACCGCTTGCCGGTGACCGCCCGTACCCCGCGCAGCGCCGGGCTGGTGACCAGGAACTTCTCGGCTTCGGCGAAGTGGGCGTCGTTCGCGGCTGGGCTGCCCCGGTCGTAGACGATGACCAGGATGACCTGCGGGTCGCGGGCGACCACCTCCTCCCAGCCGACCTTGGTGTACGCCTCGTCCCGGTCGCCGAAGACGTTACGGCCACCGGCGGTCTCGATGACCGCGTTGACCGCCTGCCGGTTGCCGGGCGCGTAAGGGGTGGTGGTCCCCTCGTCGTACTCGAACGGGAACACGGTGGGACGCGCGGTGTCTTTGAGCCCTCCGGCCTTTGCCCGCACAGAGGCGACCTTCTGCCGCATTCCCTCGATGACCCGCTGGGCCCGGTCGGGCACCCCGAAGATCCGGCCGAGGTTCTCCACATCCCGCCACACCAGGTCGAAGCCGGTCCGCGGGGCGGTCACCGCCGACCTGCACGCGGTGGACAGGGCCAGATAGGACGGTATCCCGTCGGTGGCCAGCTCCTTCTGCGACATGGCGCCGGCGGCGTCGAAGTTGCTGCCGAATCCGCCGAGGACCAGGTCGGGTTCGACGGACAGCAGCTCCTCCCGTGGCACCGGCTTGTATCCGCTGCCCGCGGTGTACTTGCCGGACAGCGACGGGATGGCGGCGACCTGTTCGGCGAAGCGCTGCGGCAGGCTGCCCGGACGAGGCTCCTGCCCGATCGCCGCGACCCGGTCACCGAGATCGAGCCAGAGCAGCATCTCCAGCACACTCGGTGTGAGCACCACCACCCGCTTGGGCGGGGACTTGATGACCGATTCGACCCCGTTGCAGTCGGTGACGGTGATCGGAGTGAAGCCGGATGTCCCATCTGCCCGGCCCTGGCTCCGGGAGGCGTCCGCGCACCCGGCGAGCAGCACCGCCGCCACCGCCGCCACCGCCGCGACGCGGACGGTCCCGTTGTGTCCGGCACGGTCACGGGAGACGTCGGCGGTCCGGGATCGCCGACGGTCGAACCAGCGCGCCAACACGTGCATCAGGAACCTTTCTCGGATGGTTGATCGGTGTCCACCGGCGGTGACTGGGATGGCGGGACGGTTCCGGCGGTGGTGCGGGCCTCGCCGGTGTCACGGCCGGTGAGGGGTCTCGTGCCGGCGGCGGCGATGACGGCGGCCAGCACGGCGAACCCGGCGGCCGCGGCGAACACGACGGCCGCCGGCGTGTCCGCGTCGGCGAGCACGCCGGCGACGAGGTTGCCCAACGCCGATCCGGCGAAGGTGGCCGTGATGCCCCAGGCGAAGGCCTCGGTCAGGGTTCCCTCGGGCGCGCATCGGCCGATGAGCTCGAAGTTGCAGATGACCAGCGGGGCGAGAAGGAAACCGGCGGGCACCGACAGCGCCACCAGCACCGGCAGGTCCGGGGCCGCCGCGAGCAGCCCGACGCCGCAGGCGTAGCCGGCAAGGATCACCCGAATCCGCGCGGCGGCGTCGGAACGCCACGACCGCGCGCCGTAGACCAGCCCGCCGAGCAGGCTTCCCGCGCCGAAGGCCGCCAGTGCCGGCCCGCCCGCGGCCGGATCGGACGTCCTGCCGGCGAACTCCACGAAACCGAGCCGCAGTACCCCCAGCAGTGCCCCGGTGAGCACGGAGACGGCCAGCAGAACGACGATGCCCGGTGACCGCAGGGGTCCGGCCAGGCTGCCTCCGCGACGAGCCGGGGTCCAGGACCGCGACGGCGGCAACGCACTGAACCACAGCGTGCCGCCGAGCAGTACCACCGCGCAGCCGCCCACCGCCCAGCCCGGCCCGGCCGCCGCGCTGACGGCGGTGACCAGCAGCGGCCCGACGATCAATGCGACGTCGAGCACCATGGCGTCCACCGCCAGCGCGGTACGCCGGATCCCGTCGTCGGCGATCACCTTCGACCACAGTGCCCGCGCCGCGGCGGCCACCGGCGGCAGGGAGAGTCCCACCGCGGCGGCCCATCCGGCGAGGGCTCCGGGCGTCGGCCGCAGGTGGGCCGTCACCAGCAGGCCGGTGAACGCGGCACCGTTGACGCCGGCCGCGACCGTCAACGGCCAGGTCTGCCCGAACCGGTCGACGAGCCGGCCGTGCACCGGCACCCCGGCGGCGTAGGCGACGCCGCTCGCGGCGGTCACCACGCCCGCGGCCGTGTAGGAGCCGGTCCGCTCCACCGCCAGCAGCAGCAGCGCGAAGATGTACGCCTGTAACGGCACCCGGGCACATACGCCCACCAGCAGCAGTGACGGCACCCACCGGTGCCGCCACAACCGCCGGTACGCCGACGCCGCCTCACTCACCCGGCAGCGCCACCCGCCGGAGTGCCGGCCGGACGGGCCGCGACGAGCCGGCCCGGATCGGTGAGCCGGGCCCGGCTGATCCCTGCCGGCATCCCGGTCTCGCCCAGCACGGGCACCCCGGCGCCGAACATGTACAGGACCCCTTCCGAGAACCCGTCCACGCCGAGCGCCTCGTCGAGTTCCTCGTCCCGGAACGCCGCGCTCTGCCAGGCGCCCAGCCCGACCGCGGTCGAGGTCAGCACGAAGGTCTGCCCCAGATGCCCGGCCGACAGTAACGTCACCCGCAGTGCCCGCGAATGCCGATACTTGTACATCGTCCGTTCGAACACGACGGTCACGAAGCAGACGAACGCCGACGGCGTGCACATCTCCGACTCGTACGTCAGCCGGTGCAGCCGTGCCCGGTCGAAGCCGGCGTCGACGAGCTCCAGCGCGTGCGCCTCGGCGTTGTAGTGGTACAGCCCCGGCGGCACATCCTGGACGTCGAGCACCGCGACATAGCCCTCCAGCTCGTGCCGGGCGCCTCCGCACGGGCTGGTCCGCAGCATCAGGGTGCCCAGGTCCCCCGCGTCGTAGAGCTGCATCGGCGCGAAGGTGTAGAACAACGCCGTGGACAACTGCGCCGGGCTCACCGGCTCGCCGGTGAACACACGATGCGTCCGCCGCCGCGTCAGCACCTGTCCGAACGGATCCGCCAGCGACAGGAACGTCCGCGGCAGGTAGACACGCGGCGCGTCCGGATAGGACTTGAAGATGGCCGGTGGGGTCCCGCCGGTCTCCCGTACCCAGCGGGCGTCGGCGCGGCGTTGTTCCAGGCTGTCCCCGGTGTAGATCGTGTTGCGGGTGCCGAAGTGGAAGAAGCGGGCCTCCTCCCCCCAGTCGCGCCAGGCCTCCAGGAAGCGCTCCTCGTGCCGCGCGCCGGCCCGGTCGATCAGCAATCCGGCGTCGGCCAGCGCCAGGACCGCCTCGCGCACCGACCCGATGTCGAACTCACCGAGCTCGGCGGCCACCTTCTCGACGGTCGACCAGTCCGTGAAGTGCTCCAGCAACGTCACCGCCTGGGCATCCACGGCCGCCGCGTTGTCGGCCTCCACATCGGTGGAGCGGCTCTCCAGGTAGTTCTCGGCCGTCAGCTCCCCATCGTGCCAGTAGATCATCAGCGTCTGCGCCCGCCGGAACTCCGTCTGCGTCACGCACGTTCCCTCCGCTCGCGCCGTACAACGGCGACCTGACCCGACCGGCCGCCGCCGGCAACCCCCGGCGGCGACCGTCCTTGACTGGCCTGGACCTATCAGCCGTGGTTGTTCAGCAACCGGCTGCGGGTCTTCTTCCTGCGCACCACGATCTTGAGCGGCTTGGTCATGGACGATCCTCCTCTCCCGGAAGCGACTTGGCCGGCTTCCGGCTCTGGGTAACGGACGTTCCAGTAGTCGGCCGCCTGGGCCCGGTGGTTCCCGCCGGTCGGCGAATATTTGTCGACACATGCGGATCCCGTCCAAGCCCGCGGCCACCTGCTCGCGCGCTCGCTCCAGCGGGGTGGTGGTTTCAGGGCCGAGAACGAGGTCGCCGAACCGGGACACCCCAACCGGCGGATCCGGGGGCAGGGCATCTGCGGTCCCGTGCTTCTCGGCGAAGCGTTCGCCTGACAGGATGTCAGATGTGACCTCCGTGGCGTCGGCGTTCCGGGGGCCGCGGGCCATCGTCTTCGCGACGTTGTGCAGCGTGGTCTCCGCGGGCGGTCACGCCCTGGCCGGAGGAGGGCCGATCTCGCCGCTTCTGGGCGTCGTCGGCGCGATGATCTCCTTCTGCGTGGCTTACGCGCTCAACGGGCGCGAGCGAAGCCCGCAGACCGTGCTCGGTGCGACGGTCGCCACCCAGGTCCTGCTGCACGAGCTGTTCGGCCGGGCCGCGTCCGTCCCGGACGCCACACTCGTCGACGGCCACGCCCACCATGCCCCCGGCGCCGGTATGACCGTGATCCATCTCGTGGTGGCGCTGGGCACCGGATGGTGGTTGCATCGCGGCGAAGGCGCGCTGTGGCTGATGATCCGCCTGTACCACGGCCGGATTCCGGCGATCCGGCTGCTCCTGGCGCTCCCCGTGGAGATCGCGCTTCCCGTATGGCGGGCCGCGCCCGCCGTGGAGGATCGGCCGTATGACGGCTGCGAGGCCCTTCCGCTCTCGCGCCGTCGCGGTCCGCCGTCGTTGCGACACGCCGGCTGAGGCACCCACCGGAGGGTCCGGTGGCCTGTGTGCCCGGTGACCCGGCGTTTCTCCCTTCACGTAGAGACGTTTCCCGGTTTCCCGGTCGATGCCGAGCGCACGGCCGGCAGTCGCGCCTCTGGAGTTCACGATGGCATTCCTGCCACGATTCATCCGCCTGTCAGCGGTGACCGCGTTGTGCTGTACCGCCTTCCTTCTACTGGGCGCCCCCGCCGCCCTGGCCCATGACCGTCTGAAGAGCAGCTCGCCCGCCAAGAACGCCACGGTGGCGACCGTCGAGCGGATCAAGCTGGAATTCACCTCCGGCGTTCATTTCCCCACCGTCGTCCTGCGCAGGGCGAGCGGCGCGAGCGTCGACATCGGCAAGGCCAAGACCTCCGGCGACACGGTCACCTCCGAAGTGCCGGAGCCGCTCTCTCCGGGACGGTACGTGATCGCCTGGCGGGTGGTCTCCTCCGACGGTCACCCGATCGACGGGGAGATCCCCTTCACCGTGACCGGATCGGCGACACCGTCCGCCACGCCGGTCGCGGAGAGCACGCCTTCCCCCTCCTTCGAAGGGGCGGCTCCCGCCGCTCCGCCGGTGGCGGCACAACCCCCGTCGCCCGCTCCCGTCTCCGCCGCCGACGACCGTGACGCCCCGTCGGCCGTCCCGGTCTGGATCTGGGGCGCACTCGCCGTCCTCGTGGCGATCGGGGCCGGAGTCTGGCTTCGCACCTCCCGGCAGAACCGGTCCGACACCGAGGAGTAGTCCGCCGATCACGTCAGCGGGAACGCCGAACGCCGCACCCCGAGCCCTTTGGCGCGTCTTTCCGGAGGATTGATCCGCGAGCCGGATCGATCTCTCCGTCGCGCCTTCGGGGCGGGTCCGCGCTGCTCCGCAGCCGGCGTGCCCTCATGCCCGGCCGGAGCGCGTCCATGCCCGGGATCTTCTTCCGTGGTTCGCATGCCCCCTTTCCCGCGTCCCCGCTCGCATCTCCCGAACCGTGTATCCGTTCTGCCCTGCGCGCCGAGGAACGATCACCATGAGTTCTGTCATACGAGAACACCCTTCCTCCGAACACGACGACGTCACCGGGTTCTCCGACGAGCGCGTGACGGTGCTCGCACTGGCCGCCCGCAAAGGAGCGCCCGCGGACGTCGAGGCTTTCACCCGCGCCGTCTATCCCGACGTGTGGAGGTTCATCACCTACCTGGCCGGGGCTCACGTCGCGGAGGACCTGACACAGGAGACGTTCGTACGAGTCCTGGGGAGCCTGCCCCGCTTCGCCGGCCGGTCGTCCGCCCGGACCTGGCTGCTGGCCATCGCCCGGCGGGTCGTCGTCGATCTGCTCCGGTCGAACGCCTGCCGCCCGGTCGTCGCCGATCTGGCCGACTGGCAGTCCGCCGCCGAGGGGCACCAGCCCCGCGGCCTGCCGGGACGCGAGGACGGTGTGGCCCTGGCCGACCTTCTGGCCAGGGTGCCACGTGAACGGCGTGAGGCCTTCGTCCTCACCCAGCTGGCGGGCGTGCCGTACGCCGAGGCCGCCGCGATGATCGGATGCCCGGTCGGAACGGTGCGATCCCGGGTGGCGCGGGCCCGCAGCCAGCTGATCGCCTCTCTCGAGGCCGCCGACCGAGCCGCATAGCCGACGGCGCGTTCCGGACCGGAGGCTCTCCGGTCCGGAACCGATCCGCTGTCTCGGGGTCTCGGTAGCCCCGCCGGGTGGGGGATTCCCAAGAGCATATCTATCGCTACTGCGGGTATTTCGCAGCAGAGTTACCTTGGCAGGGTAGGCGCTCACCTTCGTTGGAGCGGCCATGAACTCATCCGCCGCCGCCTCGACCCCTTCACGTAGACGCCCCCTGTCCGGCGGGGAGTGGACCCGCATCGCCGGAATGGCCGCCGTTATCGGTGCGATCGAATTCCGGCGGACGGCGACAGCACGTCACCGGCGTTCCCGGCGGCGTGATGCGCGGGCCGGCCGTTACCGCGCCGCACCGCTCGGTCGATCGTCACTGTCAGGCACGTCCGTCCGGCTCCTCGCCGTGGATGCGTCCCGTGGTCTCGGTCAGAGGACGACCGGAGCCGCCCCACCTGAGCTGGACAAGCTCGGCGGCGATCGACAACGCCGTCTCCTCCGGCGTACGCGCGCCGAGGTCGAGCCCTATCGGCGAGCGCAGCCGAGCCAGCTCCGCCTCCGTGACGCCCGCCTCGCGCAGTCGCCTGAGACGGTCCTCGTGAGTATGGCGCGACCCCATCGCGCCCACGTACGCCGCGGGAGTACGCAGCGCCACCTCCAGTAACGGGACGTCGAACCTGGGGTCGTGGGTGAGCACGCAGATCGCGGTCCGCTCGTCGACCACGGTCGTGGAGAGGTAGTCGTGCGGCCACCGCACCACGACCTCGTCGGCCTCGGGGAACCGCCTGCGCGTGGCGAAGACCGGGCGGGCGTCGCAGACCACCACGTGGTAGCCGAGGAACTTACCGATCCTTGAGACGGCTACGGCGAAGTCGATGGCCCCGAACACCAGCATGCGCGGGGCCGGCGCGAACGACTGGACGAAGATCTGCAGGTCTTCCAGCCGCCGCTCGCCCTCCGCCCCATAGCGGCGGACACCGGTGACTCCCTGCGCGAGCATGCCGCGGGCGTCGTCGTCCACCGCGTCGTCGAGGCGTGAGGAGCCGAGCGTCCCTGATGCGGGGCCGGCTCGGACGACGCGCCGCGAGCCGATCGAGCCCGAGCCGATCGAGCCCGAGCCGATCGAGCCCGAGCCGATCGAGCCCGAGCCGATCGAGCCCGAGCCGGAGATGATCGTCGCGACCGCCACCGGTTCGCGCCGCTCGATGGAGGCGGCGACCTCCCCCAACTCGGGATACTCCTCGCGTGAGACGGGCTCGACGAAGACGTCGATGACACCGCCGCAGGTCAGGCCGACGGAGAACGCGTCGTCATCGCTGACGCCGTATCGCTGGAGCACGGGCCCGCCGCCGGCGACGACCCGCTGGGCCAGGTCGTACACCGCTCCCTCGACGCAGCCGCCTGAGACGCTGCCGGCGACCTCCTCGCCGAAGACGGCCATGGACGCGCCAGGTGGCCGGGGCGCGCTGCGGAACGTGCCGACCACCGTGGCGAGGCCGAACCGTTCACCCGCCTCCCACCACCGCACGATCTGGGACAACACCTCATGCATCTGACTTCCCTCACCCGGTCCGGATCGCGTCGCCGTCGGCCCGTACCGCGTGGCAGCGGGCGCACCGCGTCGGCTCAGGCGCCGCGCGCCTGGGGGGCCGGCGCGATCCGGTCGTCCTCCCTCACCGGCAGCGACCGCATGTACGCGCCCGCCTCGTCCGCGGAGATCACGTCGCAGTACTTCTGACTCAGATCGAACAAGGTCACCTCGTGCGACGACTCGAATCGATCGAAGACACCCTCTTCGACGATCGCGACATGGAAGTTGTAGGAGAAGGCGTCGAGTACGGTCGCCCGTACGCACCCGCTCGTCGTCGCGCCCACCACCAGTAGCGTGTCCGTGCCGAAGTAGGTCAGGTACGACATGAGATGTGTTCCGAAGAACGCGCTTGGCTTGGACTTCTCGATGACGATCTCGCCCGCTTCCGGCTTGATCTGACCCATGATCTCGTTGCCCTGGCGCTGCTTCTCCTCATCGTGAAGCAAGGCCGCGATTCGTGCGTTCTTGGTCAACCATCGGCCGGGGTACACGCCGAACGGCTGGTACTCGGTTCCGCGGGAGTACAGGACCGGGATGTTCCGGGCGCGCGCCGCTTCGAGCAGACGCGCGATGTGCGGCAGCGCACGCCACGCCGTGCGGCCACAGCTGTTACGCCACCGCCGGATCGAGTCCAGGACGTCCTCGTCGCGATCACCACAGAAGTTCGTCGTCACGTCGACGACCAGAACCGCCGGCCGAGTGCCCAGACCACCCCGCTGCCCGTAGCCGCTGGCGTCCCGCACTTGCCGGTCGTGAGGCGTCAAGAACCGATCGTGTGTCATATGACAAGAAACCCACATACGACAGGTGCCCCACAACCGGCCATCCCAGGCCACGGAACGGCATCTGTCATCTCACACGACATCTGTCCCCAGGCCGTTGCGGCGGGCCCACAGCGCCGCCTGCGTCCGCGACGTGGCGTCGATCTTCGCCAAGATCCTGCTCACATGGGTGCGCGCGGTGCGTTCGCTGATGTGCAGCCGCTCGGCGATCGCGCGGTTGGACAACCCGTCGGCGACCAGGGCGAGCACCTCGCGCTCCCTGTCCGTCAGCGATCCGAGGCCCTGCCCGGTGGCGGCGTCGGACAGCGAACCGGCCACGAGGGGGTCGATGTAGGTGCGGCGTTGCCGGGCCCCGCGGACGGCCGCGACCAACTGCTCCAACTCGGCGTTCTTCAGCAGGTAGCCGGTCGCACCTGCCTTCATCGCGGCGAGAACGCGTTCGGCCTCGCTGAACGTGGTGATCACGATGACGGCCAGCCCGAAACGGGTGGTGATCTCCTTCGTCGCCGCGACGCCGTCCAACCCCGGCATCACCAGGTCCATCAGGACCACGTCCGGCAGTCGTCCCCGCTCGGCGAGGTCCTGAAGGGCGTCGATGGCGCCACGCCCGTCGGCCGCCTCGCCGACCACCTGAATGTCGGCGACCTCGTCGAAGAAGGCGGCCAGCCCTCGCCGGACCATGGCGTGGTCGTCCACAATGAAAACACTGGTCGAATCATGCGGCATGGCGGTCCAGCTTCGTAGAGAGCCGCACCACGGTTCCCCCCGTGGCGAGCGGCTCGATCGTCAGGCGGGCGCCGATCTGGCGCGCCCGTTGGCTCATTATCGGCAGGCCGAATCCGTCGATCGACTCAGCCGGCATACCGAGGCCGTTGTCCTCGATGCGGACCAGCAGCTCCGGCCCGGTCACGCCGGATACGATCGACAGGCGAATTGTGATCTCCGAGGCTCTGGCGTGCTTGACGGCGTTGTTGAGGGCCTCTTGTGCGATGCGGTAGACCTGTTCGGCCACCTCGGTGCGCATCTGGATGTCCTCGGCCGGGGCGAAGACGCGGACGGTCGCGGAAGACCTGATGTGGATGGCGTCGGCCAGCCGCCGCAGTGCGGCGATCAACCCCACCTCCGCGACGGCGCTGGCGCGGGACTCGAAGATCAGAGCGCGCATCTCCGTGAGTGCGTCGTCCACGAGTGCGCGAGAGTGCGCGATGTCGGCGCTCGCCTTCGACAGGCCGCGGCCGTCTCTCCGGTTCACGCCCAGTTCCGCCGCGCCGAGGTGCAGCGAGATGGAGTAGAGCATCTGGCAGACCGAGTCGTGCAGGTCGCTGGCGATGCGGTCTCGCTCCGTCTTGGTCGTCTCACCGTGCAGTTCGGCGAGGACCTGGGCGATGTGCAGCGCGACGGCCACCTGGTCGGTGAGGGCGATGAAAAAGGCGACGTCGTCGAACGTCGGCTGTGCGCCCTGGCGGTAGAACCCGTTGAGCGCCCCGAGCACGGTTCCCTGGTAGATCAACGGCGCGGTGACGAAGGTGTCCCAGTCGAACGAGGCCAGGAAGCTCCAGAGCGGCTCCCACGCCGGGTCGCGCATCAGGCGGTGCTTTTGATGGTGTTCGATGGCGGGGGCCTGGCACTTGATCGCGAAGCTCGCGTGCAGGACTGCGCCGCGCCGCTGGCACTCCGCCAGCCGGTCGGCGTAGTCCTCCGGGATCTGCGGCATGCCGGCGTGTCCGGCGAGCCATCGGGACCCGTCGTGCGGATCCAGCAGGACCACCTGGCACGCGGAGATCCTGGAGGATCGGACCACGTCGTGGGCGATCGAGCTGAACGTATCGGTCAACGAGCCGGAGTACGGAACCAGGCCGATACCCGTCGTGAACGCGGCCAGTCGCCGTTCCCGCTGCCGTTCACTCGTGATGTCCCGGAACAGGATGACCGTGCCCAGTTCGTCGCTCTCTCCGATGCCCTGCTCCAGCACGGCCAACTCGAGCGAGTTGGAGACCACCGTCGTCTCAGGTCCTCCGATCGGCGACGCCGGAAGCGTCCACGGCCGCCCGACGATGTTCTCCCGGCTCACCCGCAAGATCGTCGCCGCGTCGTCGTTCGCCCAGACGCAGACGCGGTCGGTGTCGACGACGACGATCCCGGCGCCGCGCATCCGGCCGAGCGCTGTGACGACGGCGTCGGCGGCAGGAGGCATCCCGCGACCGCCGGCGTGCTGCGCGGCGCGGCCGGTGGCCGGACGGTTCGAATCAGACTTCGGATCAGACAAGGAGCCGCGCTCCCGTCCCCACCAGGACCTCGACGAGCCGCAGGCAGTCGCGCACGTCGACCTCGTTGAGCGGGACCGGATCGTCCCCGGCCCAGGCGCGCTCGGTGGCCACGCGCCTGGGCATGCCGATTCGGGCTGTGGGAACACCGAGGTGGCGCAGTATCGCGGCGTCTGTCACCCCGCTTGCGGGAGGCCGGGCGGCTTCGTCAGCCATGACGCCACCCGCCGCCACCCAGGCCGCCCGTGTCGCTTCGGCGACGGTGCTGCCACTGTCCGTTGTCCCGCCCGGCAGGTACACCGTCACGGTGAGATCCATCTTCTCCCGGGGTGTTCCCGCCGCCGCCAGCGCCTCGGTCAGCGAGTCCACCGCCGCCTGCGGCGTGTGGCCGGGCGGCAGTCGCAGGTCGATCGTCGCCTCCGCGAAATCCGGCACGAACGCGGCCTGCCTGCTTTCTCCGGCGGTCACCGCGCTTACGGCGCCCTGCGGGAAGAGCTCCGCACTGCGGTGTTCCTCGGCGAAGGCGACCAGCCACGCCTCGATCACCGGTATGGCCGCGGCCAGCGTGACGATCGGGTTGTCGTAGGGCGCCAGGTGTTTGGTGCCGACGTAGCTCGCCCGGCCCTGGACTCGCAGGCGCAGCCAGCACAGTCCGGCCTCCGCGGTGGAGACCGACCATCCGGGCTTCGCGACAACGGCTCCGTCGGGTTTGCAGTAGTGCGTGATCAGTTCCCGGACGCCCGTGCCGTGCCCGGGACCGTCGCCGTCGCCGTACGGCATGCCCCCGCTGCCGAGTCCGACCCAGAGATCACCGGTCAGGTCGGTGGCGGCGCGCCCGAAGGCGGCGCCCGCGGTCGCCACCGCCGCGGCGAAGGCCTTGGGGTTCTCCGCGCCGAGCCCGGCCAGCCGGGTCGCCGATCGCCGCGCGGAAGGGAGCAGATTGGGCCCGTCCCCGAAGCGTCGGCGATCTTCGGCGGTGCGGACGTGCGTGTCGATCGGCGCGTAGAGCAGCAGCGAGTATCCCGCTTTGCTCTCACGTCCGCGGCCCAGCCCCAGCACGCTCGCCGCCGGGGTGGTGCGGACGGTCAGGCCCGCGCCGGCGAGGTAGCCCGCCAGGAACCTCGCCAGCTCGTGCTCCTCCCCGGTAGGGCTGTCGATGTCGATCATCTCCGCCAGCAGCCGGCCGAGCTCTTCCGCCGACACGAACGACATGATGTGCCGGGCGAGCTCCTCGGCGCCCGACGGACTAGTCGTGCAACCCTGGAACATCCACCACCGCCATACCTGTCAGCCACTCGGTGACCGGCTCGTACGCGAGCACTTCGGCCGGACGGCCGTCGGCGCAGGCGAGGGCCGCGACCCAGTTGCGGAGTTCGTGCGCTCCGTTGCCGCCCGTGGCGAGCACCTCGTGGTCGTCCCACGCCAGCGCTTCGGCGATCCTGCCGCCGGAGCAGAGCTCCAGAACCCGCCGATCCCACGTGGTGTTGATCTCACCCTGGCGTGACATCGCGACCCAGTGCGACAGACCTCCGCTTCCCACCACGGCGATCCGCGCACCGGTATGGGAGATCGCCTCCAGCAGCCGACGCCCGAAGTGCCAGCATCCCTCCAGTGACGGCAGCGGGGGCGCGACGCAGTTCTGGTAGACGGGTATGACCGGCAGGTCCGGGGGCAGTTCGAGCAGGCTCAGCGGCACGAGCATCGAGTGATCCAGCGCGAGCTCCGCTCCCCGGGACACCGGGAGTCCTGAGCCGAGCAGATGCGTGACGAGTTCGAGGGCGATGTCGGCGCCACCCCGCTGGGTGCGGGCCGGTGCCAGCGCCCGTTCCGCCTCGATCGGGCCGCTGTGCCGCGCGCCCGTGCCGATGCAGACGGCCGGGATGTTGGCCGGACCGAAGTTGTTGGCATGGTCGGTCGCGATCATCACGACGGCGTCGGGTGCGGCCGCGCGAAGCCGCCTGCCCGCCTCGGCCGCGCCGGCAAAGAACCGCTCGGCCTGGTCGGCAGGCGCCTTGTCGCGGTGGGTGTTCACGAACGCGGTGTGCGACAGCGCCTGAACGGCGACGACGGATCCACTCATCGTGAACCTCCGGTTCCAGCGTGGGGCAGAGCCGCGTCCGCCTCTTCGGCCTCGGCCAGCTTGCGTGCGAGCTCGTCCGGTGAGATGCCGTGGAGGCGGGCCACGACGAGGATCAGGTTGGGTATCACGCCCGCCCGAGCGAGCCAGGAGAAATCGGGCTCGCGCACGGCTCGCTGCTGCTCGGCGGTACAGCCGTGCTCCGCGCAGAGATCCACGCCGGGATCTGTGACACGCGCGGCGAACCGCACGTCGTGCTTGGCGCGATAGAGCACCGCGTTCACGGCGTCCACGCTGTTCGGGGCGGACATCAACTCGCCCCCCAGAAAACCACTCGCCGCTGGAACAGCCGGACCGCGCCGTACAGAATCAGCGAGATGGCACTGATCATCAAGATCACCGCGTACGCCTCGGGTACGGCCATCTGGTTGAGGTAGGTCGTCAACCGCAGGCCCAGCCCCTGCTGGGCGGAGATGAACTCCGCGACCACCGCGCCGATCGGGGCCAGGGTGGCCGCCGTGAGCAGACCGGCGGAGACCGCGGGCAGCGCGCTCGGCACCGCGAGGCGGATGAACACCTGTGTCCGCCCGGCCGGCAGGGAACGCAGGAGTTCGATCGCGTCCGGGTCCATGGACGCCAGCCCGAGCATGGTGTTGACGAGCACCGGGAAGAAGACCATCGTGGCGGCGGTGACGACCTTGGGCTCGATGCCGAAGCCGAGCCATGCCACGAACAGCGGGGCGAGAACCACCTTCGGCATGACCTGCAGCACGATGATGTAGGGATTGACCAGGCGCCGCACGAGTGCGGCGTAGTGCATCGCCGCGCCGAGGACGACGCCGGTGAACGCGCCCGCCACGAAGCCGCCGATCGTCTCCTGGGCGGTCGCGAAGACGTCGTCCCAGATGCCTGGCGACTGCACGACGTCGAAGATCGCATTCCAGACTTCGATCGGCCGCGGCAGGAAGGTCGGGTCGACGATCTTGAACTGCGACACGAGCGTCCACAGGCCCACGACGACGGCGAAGGTGGCGACATGGCCGAACACCCGCACCACGCGCGTCCACGCGCCGCGTCCGTACGGCCTTCGGCCCTTGTCCGCGTCCGGCGACGCCGTGGCGACCTCGGTAAGGCTAGCGCTCATCGCTACTGTGCTCCTCCAGTGCGGTACGTACTCGGACGGCCAGTTCGCTGAACGCGCGCGTGGTACGGATGCTGTGCACCCGGGGCCTGGGCAGGTCGATCTCGATACGCTCGACGATGCGTCCGGGGCGGGCCGCCATGACGATGACCTCGTCCGAGAGGAACACCGCCTCCGACAGGCTGTGCGTAACGATCACCAGCGTCTTGTGGTTCTGCTCCCACAGGGATATGAGCACGTCCTGGAGCCGTTCACGGGTCATCTCGTCCACGGCTCCGAACGGCTCGTCCAGGAGCAGTACGTCAGGCTCGGAGACGAGCAGCCGGCACAGCGAGGCCCGTTGCTGCATCCCACCCGACAGCTGCCGGGGATAGGCGTCCTCGAAACCCGACAGTCCCACCTGCCGAAGCAGCTGCCGCGCCTTCTCCCTGCCGGCCTTCTTGTCGAGGCCGAGGACGTCGACCGGCAACATCACGTTCTCGAGTACGGTCCGCCACGGCAGGAGCGTCGCTCGCTGCAGCATCAGCCCCGTGGATCGCTGCGGCGCGCGCACCGCCTCCTCACCGATGAGCACTTCACCGCCGGTCGGCGGGTGCAGGCCCGCGATCGCCCTCAGCAGGGTGGACTTGCCGCACCCTGAAGGCCCGATCAGCGAAACGAGCCTGCCTTCCTCGATCGTGCCGTTGACGTCGTCCAGCACGAGGAGTTCCGATCGGCCGCGACCGAAGGACTTGGACAGGTGGTTGAAGGTGATGGAGCCGGCCGCGGGCTGGGCCTGCGTCGGCCTGGAGGTCGAGTCCGCCCCGGTCGATGGTCTGATCATGGTCACGTCACACCGCCCAGATCGGGGCCACGGCCCCTGTCTCGACAAGGTACTGGCGGAATCGGAGCGAGCTCTCCACGATGTCGAACGGCATCGCCCGGTAGTTGCCGCCCGTCAGGGGGTCGGGCTCACGCAGATCGGCGACGATCAACGACGCTCCGTCGGCGGTCGCCGCCGATTCCATCGCCTTGTCGAACTCGGCCGGCGTGGTCGCCGTGACGCAGTTCGCGATCCCGGAGGCGCGGCCGACCGCGGCCAGGTCGCAGCCTGTCGCGGTGGCGGTGGGTATCGACCCCGTGGACACATAGGCGTGGTTGTCGAGGACGACGATGGTCAGGTTCGCCGGGTTGTAGCGCCCCACCGTGGTGAGACCGCTCAGCCCCATGAGCAGGGAGCCGTCGCCGTCCACGGCGAAGACCTGGGCCGAGGGCAGCGCGAGCGCCAGTCCGAGTCCGATCGGCACCGGATAGCTCATGTCCATCTGGTAGAGCGTCGCCGGTCGATGATCGATCTCGTACAGCATGCGGCCGCTCACCCCGGGCCCCACGACGGTCGGCGCGTCACCCCGGAATCTGGCGAACGACTCGAGGACTTCCCGCCGATTCATTCTTCCTCCTGCTGAACGTGCAACGAGTGGCGAGGGAATACCAGTGCCACCGGCCGGCGGTCCCCCTGGACGGTCATCTGCGCCTCTCGCACGAACATCGGAATGTCTCGCGGGTCGATGACCGGGACGATGGGGATCTGCAGCGCGGCAAGGACCGGCTCGGTCACCAGACGCGTCGCCGCGTGGTAGTCATGGCGCTCGCCGAGAGCGCGGAGATGGCTTGCCAGGATCAGCATCGGCGTGCGCTGTGCGATCGCCCGGGCCAGCGCGAGCGCGCTCAGCCCGATACCCGATCCCTCCATCATCACGCACGGCCAGGCCCCGCCGAGGAAGGCGCCCATCGCCGCGGCGACGGCTTCGTCCTCCCGGGCACAGCTGATGCTGATCACCTCCGGGTCGGCTTCGAACCGCCTCACCAGGGGGTAGTTGAGTGTGTCGGGAACCGACGCGGCGAAGCCGATCCCCGCTCGGCGAAGCGCCGAGTACAGCACCTCGACGACGGCCTCGTCATGCTCGTAGCGGGCTCTGCCGCCGCTGACCGGCGCCGTCACGGCTTGACCTGCCGGGTACCGGCCTTCGACATCATGATCGCTCCATCCTTACTGTCGGACCAACGGCTCCGGCAGGCCTCCAGAGCCGACCTCACCAGGCCCGTGGTCGCATCGACCTTCCAAACGTTGCCGCGCAGCGGGTGCGCGCGACGCTCCCATTCCTGACACGCCTCGCTGCCGGCCGCTTCGTCCAGACGCGTCCCGACGAGACCTCGCTCGACCTCCTCGAGCCGGATCGGCGTGGGCGCGACACCGCCCGCCGCTATCCGGACATCCCTGATCCGCCCGGTCCGGTCGACATCGACCGACGCGCACACCGCGGCCATCGCGAAGTCGCCATGCCACAGATCGAGTTTGCGGAACGCCGTGGTGCGGCTCAGTGCGGCGTTCTCGACGTGGACACCCGTGACGAACTCGCCGGTGCGCAGGCTCGTCTCGCCCGGCCCCCGGTAGAACTCCCGCACGGGCACGTGTCGCTCGTCGGTTCCGCGGCGGCACGCGATCAGCGCGTCGAGGGCCAGCAAGGTGGTCGCCAGGTCCGACGGCGTGACGGCCTGGCATCGGTGCCCGTCCATGCACGCGTGGAAGAACCGATGGTCGCCTTCGAGGGCGTAGCACGGGCAGGCCGCGCCGCCGCGCTTGTAGCAGTCGAACCCGTTGCGGAAGAACCAGCAACGCTTCTCCTGGCAGAGGTTCCCGGCGACGGTCGCCACCTGCCGGATCTGCGGCGTCGCGATGCTGTCGATCGTTTCGGCCAGGGCCTGCCAGCCATGCGACTCGGCCGCGGACGAGAGCTCCGCGAGCGTGACCGCCGCCCCGATGGCGAGCCCGTCGGGGCGCACCTCCATGCGTCGCAGGTCGGTCACATCACACAGATCGATCACGTCGCTGACGGCCGTCACCCCTTGCGAGCGAGCGGGCAGCAGATCGGTGCCGCCGCCGATCGGATGTCTTGTGCCATCACGCAACAGCTGCGCCACCTCTGCCACTTCCGTGCGACCGGTATCCAGCCGCAGCGGCTCGGGTTGCGGCGTCCGGGCCAGCCGCGTCCCGTACCGGTGAAGCGCGGCATGCAGTCCCAGCGGGTAGGCGGCTCGCATCACGGCGATCCACCACCGTGACGGGCGCCGCCACAGAGCCGTCGACCGTCGCCGGCGGTCGGCGGTCAACCCGCCCAGCACCTTGTCGGGGGTGATCGGCAGCTCACGGACCCGGACCCCCGTCGCGTGCGCCACCGCGTTCGCGACCGCGGCCGAGGTGGGCACCAGGACGATCTCACCGATGCTCTTGGCGCCGTAGGGGGCCTTGGGGTCGGGCTCGCCGAGGGAGACCACTTCGATCCGGGGGGCGTCCGGTGCTCGCGTCAGCGCGTAGTTCAGGTAGGAGGCGTTGACGGTCCGCCCGTCCTGGAAGATCATTTCTTCGCCCAGGGCGGCTCCGATGCCCATCACCATCCCACCGATGACCTGGCCTTCGAAACCGATGGGGTTGATCGCGGTACCGGAATCGTGCACCGAGACCGCGCGCACGACGCGGACGCGGCCGGTCCGCTCGTCGACCTCGACCTCGACGGCCTGGACGGCGAAGGAGTAGGCGCCCGAGATGTTGCCCCGGCCGGTCGCGCGGTCGAGCTCCTCGACGTCGATCGTCACCTCCTCGGTGACCTCGACACGTCCGGGGAGTCCTCGGTCGCGAGCATGGGCGAGCAACTCGGCCAGGGTCAGCCTCACTCCGGCCGCGCGCACCTCGCCGTCGTCGAGATCGACCTCCTCCGGTGCCGTGCCGAACAGTTCGGCGGCGATCGCCCGCAGCTCGGCGGCGGCGGCCCGACCGGCGGCGCGTCCGGCGGACGTCGCCATGTAGGTGCCACGGCTGGAGAAGGCCCCCAGGTCCGGTGGGCACAGCTCGGTGTCCATCATGCGGACCTCGACCGCCTCGGCGGGGAGTCCCAGTTCCTCTCCGACCACCACCGCGACGACGGTCCGCTGCCCGGTTCCCGCGTCACCGGAGCCGAATCTGGCGATCACCCGGCCGTCGCCTTCGATGACCACATTCGCCGCGGTGCGATTCGCACCGGCGAAGATGTTGGCGCCCGAGACGTGCACTCCGGCCGCGATCCCGACCCCACGCCCGGTTCCGGCAAGCGCCCGCAGGGCGTCCCAGCCGATCAGCTCCCGGGCCTTCTCCAGGCACTCGACGAGTCGTGCCGACTCCAGTGCCCAGCCGGCGTGCGTCACATCGCCCGGCCGATGCGCGTTCCGGATGCGCAGATCGATGGGATCGATGTCGAGCACGGCCGCCAGCTCGTCCATCTGGGACTCGCCGGCGAAGGTCACCTGGGGATTGCCGTAGCCGCGGAACGCCCCGCCGGGCTGCTTGTTCGTGTAGAGCAGCGAGGCGTCGACGGTCACCGACAACGTGCGGTAGAGCGACGCGAAGGCCGCCGCCCCGGCGATCATCACGGCGGGCCCGTTGTGACTGTAGGCGCCGTTGTCAACGCGGGCGTCCAGACGGCGGTCGAGCAGCGTGCCGTCCGCGCGCGCGGTCGTCGTGACGGTCGTCTCGAACAGGTGCCGGGACTTGACCGCCGTGAACTCCTCCTCCCGGCTGAGCGCGAGGCGTACCGGGCGGCCACAGCGCATCGAGAGCAGCGCCGCGAGGGCCTCGTACTCGCACACCTTCGACCTGAGACCGAAGCCCCCGCCCACACCGATCTCGTGGACGATGACGTTCCGCGTGTCGAGATCGAGAACGTGCGCCAGTTCCTTGCGCACGAAGTACGGCGACTGCGTCGACAGCCAGAGCTCCATCCGGCCGTCCTGCGCCGACCAGGACGCGACGACCGCCGACGGCTCCATGCAGACATGAGCCTGCTGGCCGAACCGGTATCGCTCCTGGAGGGTGACCACGTCCTCCTGCCGGCTCGGCGTCCCGAAGACGCGCTGGAACCGGAGCGCCACGTTGCCGGTCGCGGACTCGTGGAGCAGCGGCGCACCCGGCCGCCCGGCGGCTTCGATGTCGAGGACGGGCCGCAGCCGCTTGTAGCGGACCCGGACCAGACGGGCCGCCGCGTGCGCCTGCTCCTCGGTGTCCGCGGCGACGACGGCCACCTCCTGGCCGATGTACCGGACCACCTTCTCGGCGAGAACCGGCCGATCGGACAGCGGGCCGCCGCTGTGGATGTACTGGTTGACGGGAACGTCGGCATGGGTGATGATCGCTCGCACCCCCGGGAGGGCGGCGGCCCGACGCGTGTCGATACCGATGATCTCGGCGTGCGGGACGGAGCCACGGACGACGGCCGCGTGCAGCGCGTCGTCGGGGGCCAGATCCGTGGTGTAGACCAACGCTCCGCTGGTCTTCTCGTCCCACTCCTGGTCCCAGACCCGGCGGCCGATTCGCGATGTCGACCGGTCGCTGTGAACGGTGGTCACTGCGCACCCGCCTCGAAGCCGTCATCCTGGGTGCTCTGGCTTCGCACCGCCTGGATAGCGTCGATGATCTGCTGGTAGCCGGTGCAACGGCAGATGTTGCCGGCGAGTTCGTGGCGCAGCGCCGCCTCGTCACGAGGTGTCCCGTCGCGAAGCAGCGCCGTGGCGGTCACGATCATGCCCGGCGTGCAGAATCCGCATTGGAACGCCCCGTGCTGTGCGAACGCCCGGCGCAGCCGTACGGACTGATCGGCCAGCCCTTCGGCGGTTTCGACCTGACCACGGACCCTCGCGGTCAGGGTCAGGCACGACACGACGGGCCGGCTGTTCACCAGGACGGTGCAGGCGCCGCACTCGCCCCGATTGCATCCGCGTTTGACGCTGCGCAGGCCGAGCCGGTCGCGCAGGGTGTCGAGGAGACGTTCGTCACCGGGAATGTCACGTCGATCGATGACCTGGTCCGCGTTCACCCTGACGAGCGCGGACCGGTCGGTTTCACGGAGCACGGCTTACCCCCTGACCGTCAGCGAGGCGGACTCGATGTCCCCCTCCTCAAGGAAGGCAGCGGTGATACGGGTGAACTCCTCCGGCCGCTCGACATGAGCCCAATGCCCGCATCTGGGCAGCATGATGAGGCGGGACTGCGGCAGAAGCCGTGCGAACAGCAGCCCGTACTCAAGGGAGGAGAACTGATCGTTCATCGCCCACAGCAGGAGAACGGGCTTCTCGATGGACGGCATGAGGCCGGACAGGTCCTCGTTGACCGTCCCGTTGGCCTTCGCGTCCCGGAGGGCCTCGAGGTGGCCCGGCTCGATGCTCGCGTCGTAACGACGCTTGATCAGATCCGGAGACAGGTTCGAGGGGTCGTAGAAGAACATCTGAAGCAGTTCGGTCATGGCGTCGAGGCTGGGGTCGCGGTAGTAGCCGTGCATGGCGCGCAGACCGGCCGGCGGCCACAGCTCCTTGGTTGGCGGCATACTATAACCGCAGGTAGAGCCCATGGCAACCACTCGGCGCACCAGCTCCGGGCGATCATGGGCGAGCCGGATCGCCGTGGATCCCCCCATCGAGTTGCCGATGATGTCGGCATCGCGCATACCGAGGTGATCGAGCAACTCGCCGAAGACGCGGGCGTTGTGCTCGAAACGGTTACCCCGGATCGGGCGCTTGTCGCTGTTCCCCCACTGCGGCATGTCCGGCACCACGACCCGGTATCGGTCGATGAAATGGGGCAGGACGTCACGGTAGTTCGACATTCCCTCGGCTCCTGGCCCCCCGCCGTGGATCATGACCATGGAACGAGGTCCGTCGCCGGCGATCCGGTAGTGGATCGTCCCGCCGGAGGACTCGAACCACTGCGATTCCGGCTCACTCATGGGTGCTCTCCTTGTCGGCCAAGAACTGTTCGGTGTACACGCGGGTGGCGGTCGCACCGTGATCGAGCAGGGCCTCGGCCACCGCCCCGACCATTGCGGGCGGACCTGAAACGTAGCAACGGTCGTCCGGGGTGACGTGAAGGTCGGGCAACGCCACCAGCGGCGACCCCGTCCGCCCCTGGAAGCCGCTCGCCGGCCGATCGGCGCACAGCGTGATCGAGATGTCCTTCATCCACAGCCGGCGCAGCTCCAACTCTTCGGCGAAGAACAACTGCGCCGCGTCGGAGACTCCGAAAACGAGATGGATCGGCGGCGGTTTCGCGGTCCCGAGCCGGAAACCGTCGATGATCGACAACAGTGGCGCCAACCCGGTTCCGCCGGCGATCAGGATGTGCCGTTCGCCCTCGTGGCCCCGCGCGGTGAACGAGCCGAACGGTCCTTCGAGGTCCACACGATCGCCGATCTCACATCGGGAGACCAGGTAGTCGGACATCGCGCCGCCCGGTAGCAGGCGAACCACGAAGCCCACGCGTGGCAGGTCGTCCGGGACCGTGAACATCGAGTACGACCGCCACTGGTCGTCGGTGCCCGGCACGCGCACCCTCGCGAACTGCCCGGGCGTGAAGGCGAAGTCCTCACCGTCGTCCACCCAGTCGTCCAGCTCGACCTCAAGACGGACCACGTCGTCGGCCTCGGCGACGACCGCCGTGACCGTCGCGGACTTCAGCCCCGGCCGGCCGCCGCCGGACGTCCAGGTGGACGTGTAGGGCAGTTCGATACGAACATCGGCATCGGCGTAGGCACGGCACATCAGTGCCATGCCGGCGTTGCGCTCAGCCGTGGTGAGTGCGCTCGCCCCCGTGAACCGCTGCTCTATCGATCCCGCGCCGATCCGCACGATGCAGGTGCCACACGTGCCGCCGCGGCACTGGTATCCGACCTCCAGGCCGGCCGCGAGCGCGCAGTCCAGCAGCGTCTTGTCGGGGTCGATGCCGACCTGCCGGCTGACGCCGTCCTCGTAGACGAACGTGGCCGCGGTGCTCGTCGCGGCGGCCGGCGCGGGCGGGGTCATGGCTTCTTGTTCTGGAAGCCGCGGGCGTGCTGGGCGACCAGTTTGCGCCACGCCACGACGATGCCGTCGAAGCTGCACATGTTCTCTTTCGCCCAGCCGGTGCCGTCGGCGTAGAACGGCTGCATCGCTTCACGGGCGAACACGTCGTCGTCGTTGAATCCGAGAACCGCCAGCGGCTCGTACACCCGCGCGTAGCGATACTCGAACTCCTTCCGCTCCTCCTCGGTCGAGCACTTCTTGCCGATGACCTCCCAGTACTCGTGGTGATCGGCATCAAGCGGTACGTACCACTCGTACTGAACCGTGCCGTAGTCCGGGAAGTTCTCCACCATGAGCACACCCGGCAGATAGATGGACGTGCGCAGGCCGGGAGATCGGGTGTTTCCGACGGCCTTGATGTTGAGCGCGGGGTTCTCTCGCACGAGTTCGTAGTGCTCGGTGCCGTACATGTTCATCAGGCCCTTCGGGCCGGGGTCCTCGTCGATCGTCCGCACCGCTTTCTCGGAGAGCGGCCGGTATCCGAGCGGCACGTACTGGTCCCGGACCACGACGACCGTGGCGTCGCGGTGGATCAGGACGTGCCCCGGGTCGAAACCGTTCTCCGCGGCCAGGCGCCAGTTCGCCTTCACCGTGCGATGGAGGCCCAGCAGCACCGTGTCGTCGTCGAGGACTCCCGCCACCGGGTGCTCGGACTCGCCCTGTGTCGAGATCGGCAGGTCGGCCGCCAGCGGAGGAATCACATCCGGCCGCTGGTTGTAGACGAAGACGAAGATGATCCCGTTGCGCTCCTCGACAGGGAAGGTCCGAAGTCCCACCTTGCCGATCAGGCTGTCGTCCGGTGCCGCGGCGATCGAGTGCAGCACGCCGTCCTCAAGCCGATACGTGAACCCGTGGTACCAGCAGGAGATCGTGTCCGCGGTCAGGCAGGTCGGCTTCGCCGACATCTTCACGCCGCGGTGCAGGCAGGTGTCATCGATCGCGTACAGCTTGCCGTTCTTGCGACGCAGCAGAATGGCGATACCGGAGACGGTGATGCCCTTCACCGAGTCCTCGGGCAACTCGGCGGAGAACAGTGCTGGGTACCAATGGTTGACCAATCCCCAGTTCGCCCTGACGTAGGGCTCGTACATGCGGGAGTTGGTAGCGCCTGGCGCGGTGGTCATCTGTCCTCTCCTAGGAGATGAAGGGGGGAGTCGAGCGGCTCGCGAATCGGATTACGCCGTGTGCTGCTTGTCCGGCACGTGCCGGCTTTCAGGGGAGTGGTAACGCTGGGTGATTCTGCGCGACACGGCCACGAGTGCCGGTAGCCATTCCGTCGGTGCCCACCTGGGGTTGCGGAACGAGACCGACACGGCCGCCGCGCGCTCCGAATCGCCGAGATCGAGCGGCACCGCGACGCAGTGCAGGTCGCTGACGATCTCGCCCTGGTCGACCGCGTAGATGCGTTCGCGGATCACTGCCAGCTGTCTCCGCAGGTGTGCCGGTGACTGGCAGGTATTGGCGGTGTAGCGGGGCAGCGGGGCGCAGAGAACGCGCCTCGCCATCGCCGGAGGTGACTGGGCCAGAAGCATCTTGCCCAGCGCGCTGGCGTGGAGCGGTACCGACATGCCGACCTGCGAGGGCAGATCGATGCCGGAGTTCCCCATGATGCGTTCGAGGACCATCGCCTGATCGCCGTGCAGGATCGCGCACTGCACCATGCCGCCCGTCTCAAGTGCCAGGCGGCGCATCTGCGGCAGCGCGAACCGGCGCAGCAGATGCTGGCCACGGGCTTTCTCGCCGTAGGCCCACAGTTCCAGGCCCAGGTGGTACGACTCGGTCGCGGTCCGCTCCACGAAGCCGGCCGACTGCAGGTCGCGCAGCAGCCGATGGACCGTCGACTTCGGCAGGCCCGTCGTCGCCGCGAGTTGTCCGAGAGAGACCGGCTGACCAGCGCGGTTGAGTGCCGCGAGGACCGTGAAGAGTCGCTGCGACAGCTTGGTCCCCGCGCTCGGCAGCGCGCTGGGTTCTTTGACCGCAAGCATTTCCACGTCCCATCTGATTCGACGGCCGGACTGGTACCGGACCATCGAGTGACTCCAGTGAGCCAGGTCAGGCCACCGTCTGGAATCGGGAAGCCGACCTGTCTTGCGTACGTCAAATGTCGTACGCCGGCACATGGCGGTACGTGACATCCCCTGCGCCATCGACAAATGAGCATTACGTCCCATGACACGAAACGGACGGTTGCTGGCCGGTGACCGGCCCTTGACACTCGCTTAGGCGGCGCACCGCGTCGCATTCGATGTGTCACGGCGCCATCTTGAAGACACCGCCGCGCCGAAGGGCAGCTGTTACGACACGACCTGCCCATCCCTCCCGGAGGACCGATAAGAATCATGGAAGACGTCGAAGTCGCAATCGTCGGCGCTGGAATCGGGGGGCTGACCCTGGCCCTCAGCCTCCAGCAGATCGGGATCACCGCTCGTGTGTTCGAAGCCGTTCCCGAGATCCGGCCACTCGGAGCCGGCATCAATCTGCTGCCCCACGCCGTGCGGGAACTGGACGAGCTCGGCCTCGTCCCCGCCCTGGACGCGGCCGGCATTCGTACCAAGGACGCGAGCTACTTCAACCAGCACGGCCAGCTGATCTACACCGAGCCGGCCGGCGAGGCGGCGGGATACGCGTGGCCCCAGTTCTCGATCCACCGCGGCGACGTCCAGTTGCTCCTGCTGGACGAGGTACGGCGGCGGCTCGGGGCCGACGCGGTCGTCACCGGTCGGCGCTGCACCGCCGTCACCGTCGAGGACGGCGGCGCGAGCGCGCATTTCGTCGATGCCGACGGTTCGCCGGCCGAATCCGTCCGGGCGCGCGTCGTCGTGGGCTGCGACGGCATCAGCTCGGCCATCCGCAAGCAGTTCTACCCCGACGAGGGGCGGCCGGTCTACTCAGGGCTGACCATCTGGCGCGGCGTGACGCCGTTCAAGCCGTTCCTCAGCGGAGCGGACACGATCCGCGCGGGCTGGATGACCTGCGGCAAGCTGATGGCCTACCCCATCCGGGACGCGATCAACGACCAGGGCGACCAGCTGGTGAACTGGGTGGCCACGCTCGAACGGCCCCGCCCGGATCACTACAACTGGAATCGCGAGGGCTCCTTGTCGGAGTTCTTCGAACCGTACGCCGACTGGCACTTCGACTGGCTGGACGTACCGGCACTCCTGCGGCAGACCGACCCCGTCCTGGTGTTTCCCATGGTCGATCGTGACCCGGTCGCGACGTGGACCTTCGGCTCGGTGACGCTGCTCGGAGACGCGGCGCATCCGATGTACCCGCGTGGATCCAACGGCGCCGGGCAGGCGATCCTCGACGCCCGCTACTTGACCGGCTGCTTCAAGCGGCACGGAGTGGGCCTCGACGCGCTCGCGGAGTACGACCGTGTGCGAGTCGAGCAGACCGGGGACGTCGTCCTCATGAACCGCGCCAACCCGCCGGACGCCATCCTGCGGGAGGTGTACGAGCGGACCGGAGGCCGCCCGTTCGACTCGATCGACGACGTCATCTCCCGGAGTGAGCTGGCGAAGATCGCGGACGACTACCGCGCGGTGGCCGGCTTCGACGCCGAGCAGCTGCGTAAGCGCCCGTCGTTGGTGTGAGGACGTCATGACCGACTTGTTCCTGCCCGGCTCGGAGCCGGGCCTGCTCGTCGCACCGTTGACCCCGTTCACGGACGACAACCGCGTCGACGTCACGGCGCTTGGCCGGCAGATCGACGACATCGTGCGCTGGTCCCGTCCGCAGCTCATCATCGCGGCCGGTGTGGAGGCACAGGAATACCAGTACCTGGACGCCACAGACCGGCGCGGGCTTGCCGAACGGACGATCGAACTGGTCGACGGGAGGTGCCCGGTCGCCGTCGGCATTTCCCACCCCGGGGCCGACGCGGCGGCACGGCACGCTGACCTCGCGGCTCAGACGGGTGCCTCGGCCGTACAGCTCCTTGCCCCGCAGCGCCCCTTCGGAGGCCAGCCGACCACCGGAGAGCTGGTGGCGTACTTCAGCTTCGTGGCGGAGCGCAGCCCGCTTCCGATCGTGCTGTATCTCAACCCCGGACCGGGGGCCGACGTGTCGGTCGAGGCGACGATCGAACTGGCACGCATCCCGGGCATCGCGGCCGTGAAGGAGAGTTCGCGCAACCTCAGCCGTGTCGGACTGCTGATCACGGAGATCGACCTCTCCGGACTGGCGCGCTACTACACGACGATGCAGATGCTGCTCGCGACGCTCGAACTCGGCGGTTCCGGGGCCACGATGCCGGCGCCCGTCTCGGAGATCGCGATCCAGATCATCGAGGCGTACCAGAAGGGCGACCACCCGGAGGCGGCCCGGCTGCAGAGGCAGTTCCGCAGGTTCCCCGCACGGTGGATGGGCTACGGACTCGCGCCGGTCATGAAGGCGACCATGCAGTGCCTCGGACGCGACATGGGTGCGCCCTACCCGCCGTTCACGCCGATCACGGGCGCGGACCTCGAGGCGCTGCGCGCGGAGGTCACCGCTCTCGGATTCTCGAAGGGAGAGCACTGATGCTGCGGATCTCGCGGCTTGACCTGGCAGAGGCCCACATGCTGATCGAGGCGGCCGCCGCCAAGGCGGAGGAGATAGCGGTGCCGATGTGCATCGCGGTGGCCGACGAGTCCGGCAACCTGATCGCCTTCACCCGCATGGACGGCGCCAAGATCAGCAGCATCGCCATCGCGATCGACAAGGCCTTCACGGCCGCGGCCGCGCGCGGGACGACCGAGCGGTACAACGGCCTGTGCGTTCCCGGGCAGCCGACCTTCGGGATCCACAACACCAACGGGGGCCGGTTCTGCATCATCGGCGGAGGAGTTCCGATCATCGTCGAAGGAACGGTCATCGGAGCCGTCGGGCTAAGTGCGGGTACGGCGGAACAGGATGTCGTCTGCGCCGAGGCGGCAGCGGCACACTTCTACGAGCAGAAAGGGGTACGGCAGCCGTGACGGCGACCTTCGGACCGACGGTCCTTTATTCGGAGATGGTGCCGGAAACCGCCTGGGAGGACGATTTCAACCGCTGGTACGACGACGAGCACGTTCCGGTCAGGATGGAGGCCCCCGGGTTTCTCAGCGCGCAGCGCTACAGGCGGGACGACGGAACGTACCTGGTCATGTACGACATGGCCGGCCCGGCGACGCTGACCACCGAACAGTACCTGACGATCAAGGACGAGCCGAGCGAGCGCACCTCCTGGATGCTGGCCAACGTCGGCGGGTTCACCCGGCACCTCGCCCGGGAACTGGGCACCTCCGGCAGCTTGGAGGCGGCCGAACACCGAACGACCACGGTGTTCACCATCCTCATGTCCGTTCCGGACGATGAGCTGGCCGAGCTCGACGCCTGGTACGTGGCGGAGCACGCCCCGATGCTGCTGGAGTGCGAGGACTGGCTGGCGGTGCGGCGATTCGCACTCAGCGGCGAGCCCGCGCGGTACAACCGCCTTGCCGTCCACTACCTGGCTTCGCCCGAGGCGCTCAACTCGCCGGAGCGGGCGGCGGCACGGGACACCGAGTGGCGCAAGCGGCTTGGCGAACGCGACTGGTTCAGCAGCCCGCAGACCGCCGTGTGGAGACCGCACGGTCCGCGTAGCCACGGCACGATGCCCCTCCTCTAGCAGGCGGGAGGGTGATCCGGCGGCGTACTCCCACTTGATCCGGCCGTTCCGCGGCCGGCGACGGGAGGTTTGATCGACGTCGGGGATGTGAGCTGGGTGGTGCCCGGGTGTCGTCGTCGATTCACTCGGGACGGCCGTGCGCTCGTGGCCGTTCGCCACGCGGGGCAAGCCGTGCACCGCCCAGCTCCTTTCCGTGTGCCCGGGTGGAGAACGAATCCGGGCGGCGGACCAGGAAGCGGCACTGGGCCGTGATCGTAGGACAGACCGGTCCGGGGCCGTCGCGTGAATCGGCCGAACACTCCCATTCCACGCCGCGGGACGTTTGCTTCAGTCACCGACACGCCGTCAATAGGGTCCGGGGCATGGACCCCCAGACTGCTTTCAAGTACAGAAGAGTCTCCCGTCGCTCGGGAGGCGCCCAGCGAGGGCGCAAGCGATGAGCGGGATGCGAGCCCGCCTGGGCCTGATCCTGATGTCGACCAACCCGGTCGTCGAGCCGGAACTCAACCGTGTGCTCCCCGCCGACGTGAGCCTGCACGTCACACGGATCCGATTCACCGACTCCACGCCTGAGCAGTACGAGGCGCTGCTTCCCGAGGTGCCGGCCGCGGCGTCGCTGCTCGGTGACGTCCGGCCGGACGCGATCGCGTTCGGCTGCACCAGCGGGAGCATGTACGGCGGGCGCGGGTACGACCGGAAGATCGTCGACCTGATCCGGTCCGCCGTGGACGTGCCGGCGACGACGACCACGACGGCCCTGCTGCGGCAGTTCCAGCGCATCGGCGCGTCGTCCGTCAGCGTCGCGACCCCCTATCTGGATTGGGTCAACGACTTCGAGGAGAGATACCTCGTCGACGCCGGCATCACGGTCAGCGCCATCGCCGGCCTCAACCTCTCCGGTGACGATGTGCATCGAGTCACCCCGGAGCAGTTGTACCGCTTCGCGCGCGACACGTACGTCCCCGGCAGCGACTGCCTGTTCATATCCTGTATGGGGCTGCGAACCCTCGATATCATCGCGCATCTTGAGCACGATCTCGGTGTGCCGGTGATCACGAGCCCGATGGCGACCCTGCTCCACCTTCTTGAGCTCGCCCGCGTCCGCGTCGAACCGAGCGACGGCTCGTTGTACCGGGGACTGCTCGCCGCCGGCGGAAGGTGACCGGACCGTCCGCTTTTCTCCGTTGAGCGAGGCAAAAGCCTGTCCCGCCTCCATTCCGAAGGCGGGACAGGCGCCGATGCCCGCAGCTCCTGGTTCGCGGCAGGGCACGTCGTTCACCACGTCAGCCGTGGCACTTGCCGCCTTGGTACTGTGCCTTGTCGAACGCGTTCGCGTCGCTCACGAACTTGTTCGCGACGAACTTGCTGACATCGACATCCTTCGAGATGCCCGACCCCGCCGGATCCAGGAGGGACCGGCTCAGCATCTTCTTCCACGCCGTCAGGCTCTGTGTCCCGTACTGGTATCCGGTGGCGTCACCGGACGGCGCGCGGCTGTAGTCGATGATGGCCTTGAACTGTGCCTTGGCGACGGCCTCGTTGGCGAAGACCGCCGGGGCGTACTTGCGCATGGCCTCCAGCGCGGCCTCGGGGTCGCACTGGGCGTCGATGATCGCCTCGGTGACGGACCGCAGCATCCCCGCCACCACCTCCGGCCGCTTCTCGATCATGTCGTCGGTCGCGACGATGACGACGTTCGGGTCGGGCTCCGACGCCGACTCGGCGGGCATGACGTCCCGATACTTGGTGGCCGGGTCGAGACCGTTCTGGATCGCCAGGTCCGTTAGCGTCAGGCTGATCGCGTCGATGTCACCCTTCTCGAATGCCGTGGCGATGGCCTGGGGAGCCATCGAGGGAAGCGTGACCCACTTGTAGTCTCGACCGGAGATGAGGCCGTGCTCGGCCATATACCCGATGATCTGCGTCTGGCCGCCTCGTCTGGACGACATGCCGATGGTCTTGCCCTTGAGGTCGGTGAGCGACTTGACGCCGCTGCCATCCGGAACCTGCAACTGCATCCAGCGCTTGGTGAACGTCTCGTACACGGATTTGACGGGTGCGTTGTCCGCGAACAGCGGGAACAGCCCCGGAACGCTGACCCACGTCATATCCGCCTTCCCCGCCACGAGGGTCTGCAGGCCGGCGGCGCCGAGGACGTTCCGGAACTCGACGTTGATGCCGTTCTTGGCGTAGATGCCCAGGGCCTGGGGTAGAACGACGTCCAGCAGCGACATGTTGATGTCGGGGGTCGGCAGGACGAAGGTCACCTTGGCGGCATCCTTCCCGCCCTTCCCAGCGTCCTGGCCGCCGCCCGATGATCCGCCGGAGCCGGAGCCGCATGCCGCACCCAGCACGGCCACGACCGCGCAGCTAAGCGCCATCAGAGTGCGACGCCTCCATTCCCGCTGCGACCCGCGAGTGTGCTCTCTCATCCATTCCGTCCTTTTGCTTGCTCCATGGTGAGCGTGGCATGTCACGCACCAGGTGCGGTTTGCCACACACCGCGATATTTGGTGTGTAAGCAACGCCCGAGCAACTGTTGGTCCCATCTCACGGTACGGTGAGTACACAGCCCATCGACGACGGGCAACACTGTCACGATGCGAGCCCCCCAGAAGGCACCGGTGGAGAGCGGAATCTACCGGCGGCTGCTCCGTCCACTCCTCTTTCGTCTCAGCGCCGAGCGGGCCCACGACCTCACCAAGATCGCCTTGCGGCTGCCCGGGGTCTGGCGAACCGTCCTGCGCCGCGGGGAAGCCGACGATTCCCGTCTGGCGGCAGACCTCGGTGGCCTGCAGATCTCAAACCCGATCGGTCTGAGCGCCGGCCTGGACAAGGACGGCGAGCTCGTGGCCGCGCTCCAGCACTTCGGCTTCGGATACCTCGTCGTGGGCTCCGTGTGCCGGTATCCCAGAGCCGGCAACCCGCGCCCGAGGGTGCGTCGCATCGTACCGAAGCAAGCGCTTGTCAACTGCTTCGGGCTGCCCAGCAAGGGCGCCGAACGCGTGGCCGGCAACCTCGCGCAGGCCCGGCGGCGGCCGCTCAGGGTACCGATCATCGGAAACGTCTGCGCGTTCGACGTCCGCGAGTTCGTCGAGACCGCCGCAATGCTCAGCCCCTACGTCGACGCGATCGAAGTCGCGCTGGTCTGCCCGAACTCCCCGTCGCGTCGCCCGGACTTCACCACGCCTGAAGATCTTGAACTGCTCCTGTCGGAGCTGTCCCAGGAGTTCCACAAGCCGCTGTTCCTCAAGCTGGACCCGTACGAGACGCCGGCGGGCCGTTCCCGCACACTGGAGTGCCTGGACGTGGCGATCGCCGCGGGAGTCCGGGCGGTAACGATGTCCGGCAGCTTCTCCCGGCCTGATTCGCGCCTGTCGATCGGGCGGGGCAGCGTGTCCGGCGATCCGGCCTGGCACCGCAACCTGGACTTCGTCTCCGCCGTTCACCAGCACACCCGGGGCAGGCTCGACATCAAGAGCGTGGGAGGCGTCACAGACGGCCGCCGAGCCTTCCAGGCCATCGCCGCGGGCGCCACCACGTGCGACGTACTGACGGCCTTCGTCTATCACGGCCCCGCCCTCGCCACGCGGATCAGCCGGCAACTCCTCGACCTGATGGACTCCGCCGGAGTCTCGGACATCACCGCGCTACGCGGCAGCGGGCACGCCGTACCGCTTCAGGCCTGACGCGGCCGAGGTTCCGGTCAACGGTCGAATGACGGTAAACGATCAAGAGGCTAGATCCGCGATTTTGGGATCTAGCCTCTGAGCCGGTGAAACCGTGGTGGACGATACAGGGATTGAACCTGTGACCTCTTCCGTGTCAGCGCTTACGGAGCGTGTATTCGCACCCCTGTTCAGAACCCCATGGGCGGGTAAACTTGCAGGTGAAAGGCATGATCGGATGCCCTGAAGTGACCGGCCGTCCCCCGTGCTGACGCCCAGTCTCACGGTCAGATGACGGTCAAATGATCAAGGGGTGATCGACCGGTGGGTTACTCCCGCAAACGGATCGGCCGCAACGGCAAGGCGCGATACACCGCCTACTACTTCGACATCAAGGGGTTGGAGAAGTCCGCGGGCACCTTCTCCAACAAGAAGGACGCCGACGTGGCCTGGCAGAGGGCCGAGGCCAAGGTCGCCGAGGGGCGAGTCGGAGACCCCAAGCGGGGGCGCCAGTCGTTCGAGCGCTACGTCTTGGACGTATGGCTGCCGAACCATGAGATGGAGGCGACCACCCGGCAGAAGTACACCTACTCCATCCACAAGCACCTGATCCCCGAGTTCGGCAGCCTGCGGATGATCGACATCCTGCCCGAGCACGTGCGCCAGTGGGTGGCCACCATGAAGCGCAACGGCGTATCGCCGGTAACCATCAAGAGCAACATGGTCATCCTCAGCGCCATCTTCACGACCGCGCTCCATGACCAGGTGACTTACCTGCACCCCTGCAAGGGCGTGAAGACACCGCCGGTCGTCGCGAAGCCGCTGACGATCATCAACCCCGAGCAGTTCAACACCCTCTACATGGCGCTCCCCGACAGCGACACCCGGCTCCTGGTCGAGACGGCCATCGAGACAGGGCTGCGCTGGGGCGAGCTGACCGAGCTGCGCGTCAGGGACCTCGACGTCCACTCCCGGATCTTGACGGTCAGTCGCGCCGTCGTGGAGGTCAACCCGAAGTTCCACCCCGACGGGGAGCGGTTCCTGGTCAAGCCGTACCCGAAGGACAAGGAGTTCCGGCGCTTCAAGTTGACGGCTCAGATCGTCCTCAAGCTCCAGTCCCACGCCAAGGCCGAAAAGCTCGGTCGTGACGACCTGTTCTTCACCTGGAGACAGGACTCGGCTCCGAAGGCTCGTGTGCGCGCCGTTCCTGATCCCGACAAACTCGGGTTCACCGAGCCGAACGCGGCAGGGCGGTCCTACAAGCACGGGACCTGCACCGCGTACACGACCGGCAAGTGCCGTTGCGAACACTGCCGCGCTGCCTTCGCCATCTACCGAGCCGAACGGCGGGCCGTCGGCAAGGACAACCCGCGGCGGCCACGGCGCCGCGACACCGACGGCCATATCCCCGCCGACTGGTTCCGGCGACATGTGTGGCAGAGGACCCTCGCCGAAGGCGACCTGGAGACCACGGTCCGCATTCACGACCTGCGCCACGCGCACGCCTCATGGCTACTGTCTGGCGGAGCGGACCTTCAGGTCGTGAAAGAACGGCTCGGCCACGCCTCCATCAAGACCACCGAAAAGTACCTTCACACCCTCGACGACGCCGACGAGACAGCCCTCGACGCGTTCACAAAGATCCGGAACCGCAAAGGCCGCCGGTCGTCATGACACTCCCCGCCCCATGCTCTCTCGAACGCGCGAGCAGCCGAGAGAGGCTTGACTCACAACGTTCCCAGAAGGAAGGAGCCATGGCCGGACCCCCGCAAGCCGCTGACCTCGGGAAAGCAGACAGAATCATTCGAGGTACGACCACAGCCAGCGTTGTCGTGCTTGCCCTGATCGCAGGCGCCATCTCCTATCGACACCTTCACACGCTCGCCATACGGCACGGCGAATCACCCTGGTCTGCCGCTCTTCTCCCCCTGAGCGTCGACGGCATGGTGGTCTGTGCGTCGATGGCCCTTCTCACAGAGTCGCGCCGCGGAAAGCGCGGAGGTCTCATGCCATGGACGTTGCTCGTCCTTGGAAGCACAGCGAGCATCGCCGCCAACATCGCCGTCGCGGAACCATCGGTTATCGGCCGCGCCGTCGCCGCCTGGCCGGCGCTGGCTCTGATCGGTGGCATGGAAATGCTCATGCGGATGATCCGCACTCGTGTCTGTCAACTAACCCAGGTGGTCATAGCGAACTCGGCAGAGGAAACATCGTTCGAAAGGCCCCCGGCGGAATCCGAGACTCATCGGACTCGGGGCCAGGCGCTCCAGCGGCAAGCATGGCAGTGGGCACAGTCGCACCGACACGCCGACGGCTCCCTCCCCAGCGGGATAGCCATAGCTCAAGCTTTCGGGCGCAGTCCCCGATGGGGACGGCTGGTCAAGAGTATCGGCCTTGCTGGCGGCCTCGGCTGAGAAGCGCTCCTGCGGTAGACGATCGGCTGAGGCCTCCCCCTGGCCTACACACAGGGGCGCACAAGCTGCTGAGCCGCAACAGATATTCCTAGTGAGTACCCACCTGGCAGCCAGGCGTTGAAGGAACGCACCCATGAACGGTCCAACGACTGATAGCCAAATGAGTCGGTCTAAAGGCCACACTACGTCGTGTTGTGACCCCTCGCAGGGGCGATGAGGACGACCAGTACATCCTCGGCTACCACGACGGCGCGCAGTTGTAACCCCTCGCAGGGGCGATGAGGACCCGCGAGGCCGGAACGAAGATCCTGGAGCGGTGGGAGTTGTGACCCCTCGCAGGAGCGATGAGGACGGTGCGCAGGGCGGGCGCGCCCAGACTGGCCAGCTCGTTGTGACCCCTTGCAGGGGCGATGAGGACCCGATCGACCACGGGCACGCGTACGCGGTCTCACAGTTGTGACCCCCGCAGGGGCGAGGAGGACCGCGCTCGGCTTGCTGACCAGAGTCCACGGCGAATAGTTGTGACCCCTCGCAGGGGCGATGAGAACGCGATGTGGCGGGCATCGATCGCCCACGTCTCCACGTTGTGACTCCTCGCAGGGGCGATGAGGACGAGCCACAGCACCCACTGCGGCCATCCTTGCGCGGGTTGTGACCCCTCGCAGGGGCGATGAGGACGCCGAGCCGCGTTCGCCGAGGGCGGGGAGGGCTACGCGTTGTGACCCCTCGCAGGGGCGATGAGGACGTGATCGAGCAGACCGCCCGCATGATGTCCGCCCTGTTGTAACCCCTCGCAGGGGCGATGAGGACGGGACCGGTACGTCGGACTCGATCCCGGCGTGGCTGTCGTTGTGACCCCTCGCAGGGGCTATGAGGGCGAGAGCAGGGTGGAGCCCTGCTCACGGACAGTGCCGTTGTGACCCCTCGCAGGGGCGATGAGGGCACCTCACCTCAGACTCCGGGTGGAGGATGGCATTCCTGTTGTGACCCCTCGCAGGGGCGATGAGGACGTCCCCGATACCGGTGCGCAGGTACAGGTCGCCATGTTGTGACCCCTCGCAGGGGCGATGAGGACCGCCGGATACGGTCAGCGCTGTCAGCACCAGGCCGTTGTGACCCCTCGCAGGGGCGATGAGGACGAAGACGGCCGAGACCCGGCTGGGCGGGAAGACATAGTTGTGACCCCTCGCAGGGGCGATGAGGACTAGGTGACGGTCGCGGTCGCGCCGACCGCGAGGTCAGTTGTGACCCCTCGCAGGGGCGATGAGGACAGCATGTCGGCCGTTGTGCAGCCGGGGTTGCTTTTGAGTTGTGACCCCTCGCAGGGGCGATGAGGACCGCCGGATACGATCAGCGCTGTCAGCACCAGGCCGTTGTGACCCCTCGCAGGGGCGATGAGGACTAGGTGACGGTCGCGGTCGCGCCGACCGCGAGGTCAGTTGTGTGACCCCTCGCAGGGGCGATGAGGACGCGAGCAGGAACGCCGTCCACGCCGGACGCAGCTCCGGTTGTGACCCCTCGCAGGGGCGATGAGGACGCGAGCAGGAACGCCGTCCACGCCGGACGCAGCTCCGGTTGTGACCCCTCGCAGGGGCGATGAGGACCGT
>NZ_JBFBCF010000003.1:502756-513647 GCF_040683035.1 Streptosporangium sp. NPDC051022
CGAGCGCCTCCGAGCGGGTCGGCCAGACCTACTGGATGTTGTGACCCCTCGCAGGGGCGATGAGGACAACATCCCCTGAACCCCACGAGACGAGACCAGAGTGTTGTGACCCCTCGCAGGGGCGATGAGGACCGAGGTCGGCCGCGGTCGCGGCCGGGCGGCGGCGCGGTTGTGACCCCTCGCAGGGGCGATGAGGACACGTCCAGTGCAGCCATCGCGTCGGCCAGCCGGTGTTGTGACCCCTCGCAGGGGCGATGAGGACCGCCACCAGGGTGACAGTGCAGCCGAGGATGAGGGGTTGTGACCCCTCGCAGGGGCGATGAGGACAAGACCGCCCGGTCAGGGTGGTCAAGGGCTCGAACTTGTTGTGACCCCTCGCAGGGGCGATGAGGACTGGTCAAGGCCAGTGCCAGCGGCTTCAAGACGCTGCTGTTGTGACCCCTCGCAGGGGCGATGAGGACAGGAGGTGGACGGCGACCATGGGCGGGCCGGCGACCAGTTGTGACCCCTCGCAGGGGCGATGAGGACTGCCGAGGTCGAGCGGCTACGCGAACAGCTCAAGCAGTTGTGACCCCTCGCAGGGGCGATGAGGACGGCCCGTCATCCTCGGGCCCAGGTGCGGGGGCCGAGTTGTGACCCCTCGCAGGGGCGATGAGGACGTGAAGGTGACGGTGTCAGCGCCGTACCAGATGTGTTGTGACCCCTCGCAGGGGCGATGAGGACCCTCGCCCATCGGCACCGTTCCGCCATGATGCATGTTGTGACCCCTCGCAGGGGCGATGAGGACCGGAAGCGGGGGGACCACGCGGCCAGCTACCAATGAGTTGTGACCCCTCGCAGGGGCGATGAGGACTTGGACCGCGGCGGAGGCGGGCAGGGCGGCGGCCAGCGGTTGTGACCCCTCGCAGGGGCGATGAGGACGCCCTGTGCGAACTCGACTACCGGCCCATGCTCGGGTTGTGACCCCTCGCAGGGGCGATGAGGACTGGACAGGCTGACGTGTGGCATGGGGTTGGGGGGCTGTTGTGACCCCTCGCAGGGGCGATGAGGACGAGTCCGCCCGCCAAACGCTGGCGCTGAAATACACGTTGTGACCCCTCGCAGGGGCGATGAGGACCGCCACCGTGGACGTAGTCGCTGCTCTCCTCGTGTTGTGACCCCTCGCAGGGGCGATGAGGACACGGCACGATCCCGCCGGGGGTCGTCGTGCTCACGTTGTGACCCCTCGCAGGGGCGATGAGGACTGCTGCCCGGCCAGGACGGCGGCCATCAGGGCCCGCAGTTGTGACCCCTCGCAGGGGCGATGAGGACTGCCGTAGCTGGCCGGCCGGTGGCTCGGCACTATGAGTTGTGACCCCTCGCAGGGGCGATGAGGACGAGTTGGCGAACTCGCCCAACCCGTTTGCGGCGATGTTGTGACCCCTCGCAGGGGCGATGAGGACCCCAAAGTAAAGCCGCTGGTCGTCGGTAGCAGGGCAGGCTGGTTTGGGGGCTGGATTTCAGCGAACCTCCGGTTGTGCGAGAGAGCCCGGTGTGTCGCTGAAGTTTGTCGCTATGGAGGGATCAAGGGGCGGGGCTGGCGGGGCTAAAGGATATCCGTGGGTTCGGGTTCGGTGGCTCCCCAGGCGAGCCGTTGAGGAGTGCTGCCGGGCGGGAAGGTGTAGACGATGACGCTGTCATAGCCGAGATCGAGGACGGTGGCGACGGCGTCTTGGAAACGACGCAGCTGAGCCGGGGTGAGTTGTCCTTCGAAGACGCTGCGTTGGACGTGATGGAGGTACTGACGGCACGTGCGCAGGATCTGCGGGTTCCGCTCGGCTGCGGTGTCATAGACCACCACGACATACACGGAGTGGTGTGATCCAGGCACGACTCAGGCCTTGTTCCTTGATTCAAGGCCTGAGTGAGCGTGCAGCTCGGAGTAGTAGAGCGGCCCGGGCTCGAACCCGGAACCTATGGATGAACCCCGGAGGGGCGATAAGCATCAGGTTCTCATGCACTCATAAGGAGAACCAGTCCGTTGCGACCCCAGGGGCCCTCGAAGGCCCAGGGAGTGACTGCACATCATGATAGCAACGTCGACTCTGACCTTTTTGTCGTGGTTACTGACTTGAGTCGGGACTGGCTCTTCTTATTTGCCAGACACGCACTAAAGCGTGGCACTAGCGTGAGCGTCGTCACGCAGGAGTGCATGGCGGTTACTGTCCCAGAGGCCGCCGACATTTCCGGCTTGAGCATGTCGAGCGGACTTAGGCAGGGACATGGTGCGGGTGCAGTTGGATGTCCATACGGAGGCACGGGAGCTCGCCTGGACGTCGGTGATACGGCCTGGGAGAGCACTGGTGTACTCCCTGCTGGATCGCAAGGTTCCTCAGCTGGGGGCGGAAATCCATGCTGGGGGTCTGAAGCCGCACGGCATGGTGCCGTTCGGCTACTCGGCCCCGGTCTTCCCTCGAGCGGAACGGCGTCGGGGGGTCTACGCGCTGGGCGGGCCGGGGGTATGGGAGCTGGCCAGTCCGGTGCCGGAACTCGTGGAGGCTTTCGCGTCGGCTCTCGCGGAAATACCGGTACTGGCCTGGGGGGCTACCGCATTCTTCGTCGACGAGGTCCGCATATTGGAGGCGCCGTCGTTCTCCTCAGGCCAGGCGGCCTTCTGCACGAGTACGCCTGTGGTGCTGAAGGGGGCCGGGGTGGGGGCCTCGGGCGTGCGTGAGACGCGGCAGGACTGGTTGCTGCCGGGGGAGCCGGGGTGGGATCTGGCCTTCGAGCGCAACCTGCAGCGTAAGGCCGAGACCATGGGGCTGGATCCTGATGTCACCCTGGAGCGCGTCACCTGGATCGGGCCAAAGCGGTCGTTCGCCGTCGCAGGCAGTACCGGAGCAGGCGGAAGCAAGCCAGGCGCCTGTGTGAAGGTGGAGGTCAGGGCCGACCCCGAGATTCTGCAAGCCTTGTGGAGCTGGGGCTTGGGACAGTCCAACAGCGCCGGCTTCGGGTGGGTGGACGCATGACCGGCACCAGCGACTTGGAGCAGGCACGGCTGATGCTGACGGCGCACCCGTTGCAGCGGGTCGGCGCATACGCCGTGGCCGCGATGGCCAGCGACCTGGAGCCGGATGAGCTACCAGCCGAGGACTTCGAGCGAGCAGTGAAGACGATGACACGGGATGCCATCCGGGCCGCTCTGGTAAGGGACAGCAAGACCGCCGAGGGATTCTGGCTCAAGGCGAGCTACTCCATAACCCCGAACTCCCCAATGAACCATCCGAGCAACGGCAAGAAGCCCGATGACGTCATCAAGGCAGGGATACAGGAGTGGCGGAACGCGTCTGGAGACGGTGCAAATCCAGATGCCGACTGCGTCCTGTGCGGGCGTCCGGCGGTTGGGTTCTTCGGGAAAGTCGATGTTCCCCTGGCGGAAAGCAACGCCTACCGCAACAGCACGCCACGAGGGCATGAGGGAATGGCGCTGTGCCGGCCGTGCGTGGTGAGTTTCCACGCGCTTCCGTATGGCAGCCATCTGACGGGTGGCGCCTCGTACGCGCTGCACAGCTGGGACGCGGGGTTCATGCGAAGGAGCGTCCAGCGCCAGGTCGACCGCAATCTGATCATCGCTGAGACCGGCAAGCTCACCGAGGGCTACGCGGCGGTCCGCGAGGTGGTGGCGTTGCGGGCGCTGCGCGGGTACGGCGAGCGGCTCACCGCCGGTGTCGAGCTGCTGGTCTTCAACAACAACAACCGCGGCCAGTCCCTGGAGATCCATTCGTTGGACCAGCCGCTCGCCGAGTGGCTGCGCCGGACTCTCCGCCCGGTGAACAGGCAGGGTTTCGCGTTCTTGGTGAGGGCTCATGTCACGGCCTACACGCCTGGAATCGTGATGCTGGCCCGCAACGCCTTCGGCGAGCCGACGCGGTTGTTCAGCACCGCGGTCCGCCACCTGGGACGGGTCGTCTCCCTTACTGACCACGACCGTGAGCAGGTGGCCTCGGCGTCACGCCTGCTCGATTACTTCGTCATCGAGGTGATGCAGATGAACGAGAAGGATCTCGCCGAGATCAGAGCGTCCGCACACAAGGTCGCAGCTCTGCTCAGCAAGCAGGAGACCGGGGGGAAGCTGAACAGCTTGCGGGCCTCCATGCGGGAATCCCGCAAGATGCGGGCATGGCTGACCAAGCACAGCCTGGAGTGGGCGATCCAGCCGCCGGAGAACGCCGACGGGCCCCTGGTGTCTGAGCGTGCGTTCGTCCTGTTGTTCGGCCCCGGTCAGGACAACCCCGCCTGGTTCCACCGCGATGTCTTCCTATTCGGCGTGCTGGAGAAGCTGTCCCAGCTTGGCTGGCGCTCCAAGAAGGCCGAGGAGGACCTGGAGGAGATCGAGAACACCACGGATGTCAGCTTCGTCAACGAGGAGGAAGAGCAGTGAGCTACCTGGCCGGAAAGATCGTTCTCGATATCGTCGCGGGCGCGCCTAACAACGGCGAGGGCGAGGACAACATCGGCAAGGCCAAGCAGCTGCGGGTGGGCCGAGACGTCTACCCGTACGTCTCGGCGCAGGCGGTGCGCCGCTGGCTGCGTGATTCTCTCCCACGAGACGAACCCCGTTCCGGGGTGACCCGATCGGGTTCGGGTAAGAAGCAGCAGGCCCACACTGAAGGTCGTCCGGACCGCTACTTGGACGATGATCTGTTCGGCTACATGGTCGCGGTGAGCAAGCAGAACTATCAGCGTGACACTGTGCTGTCCACCGGAACGTTCGTGTCACTCACCCCGCAGCGCCCCACCGAGGATTTCGGGACGATGAGCCGGGACTTCCCCGCCGGTGAACACCCCGTCATCCACCAGCACGAGCTCTACAGCGCGGTCCTGGCCGCCGACGTTCTGCTGGACCTCCCGCGAGTGGGCGTGTTCGAGACCGACGGGAGCGGCTTGCGGGTGGCACTCAGCTCGGACGCCGCGAAGGAGGCTGAGGCTGCGGGCTCCATCAAGACGGTTCTGCGCGGCGTCGACGCACTGCGTCTGCCGCAGGAGGAGCGCCGACGCCGGGTCGCGGTCCTGCTGGAGACCCTGGCGAAGCTGCGGGGCGGCGCCAAGCAGTCGCTGCACTACGGCGACCGTACGCCTGCACTGGTACTGCTGGCATCGGTGAAGGGTGGCGTCAACCCTTTCACCCGTGTGCTGGGCGCTCGCGATGGCAAGCCTGCATTCGACGCGGATGTGCTGCGTGAAGAGATCAAAGCCTGGGCCGATGAGCTGGACGGGCCGGTCCTGCTGGGGTGGGCACCGGGATTTCTCGGGGACCAGCGCGAAAAGGCGACGCGGGAGCTGAAGGACCTCATCGAGGATGGTCGGGTCGCCATCGAGCACCCCCGCGTTATGCTGACCAACCTTGCGAACGAGATCCGGCAAGGTGACCATGACGGCTGGTTCGAGGACCCGGTGGCATGACCGCCACGGAATCCACGGTGCTGGAGGCGACATTCACCGCGCCCGTCGCCTCCTTCCGCAACCCGCTGTACGCGGGTGTGCAGGTCACCCTGCCGTGCCCGCCACCGGCGACCGTCGGAGGAATGCTGGCCGGCGCAGCCGGGGGGTGGGACGCTGTCGACCCGGGGCTGCGTTTCGCGATGGCGTTCCGGTCAGGCGGGAAGAACACCGACTACGAGACCTACCATCCGCTGGACGCCACAGGAAAGAAGGCATCTCCCACCCCCAGGCATCGCGAATTCCTGGCCGCGGCCGTCCTGACGGTGTGGCTTTCCGATGACACCGAAACCTGGTGGCGTAGGCTACGCCGTCCGGTATGGCCGCTACGTCTGGGGCGCAGCCAAGATCTCGTAGGCCTCTCGCTCCGCATGGTGACCCTCACATCCGAACCCGGGGCGCTGCGATCCGCGATCGTCCCCGACGAGACCGGCCTACTCGGGGGAACGCCGCTGCGGCTGCCGACGGCCATCAGCCCTCGGCGTGACCGGACGACATGGAACACCTACCGATACGACTCCTCCGGTCTTAGTCAGACCCTGGTCCTAGGGAGCCGATCGACCGAGGAAGGGCAAGCGGTGGCGCTGCTACCCGTATGCCACCCTGACGCCGTCGCCTGGCGGTGACAGCGATGGAACTGGCATCCGTCAGAGCCAAGAGCAGCCGGAACGGCCATCGTCCAGAGTCTCTCACCGACCACCTGGTCGCGACCTGCACGGCCGCCTGTCAGCTCCAGCGCCGAGTTGGGATGCTCCCGGGCCTAGACGACAGTCTCGGGCGGCTGTTCTGGGCCGCTGTCAAACTCGCAGCCCTCACCCACGACGGCGGAAAGATCCCCACCGGCTTTCAGGACATGCTCACGGGACGGATCCGGGTGTGGGGAGAACGGCACGAGGTCCTGTCTCTGGGCTTCCTGCCGTCTCTCATCCACAATCCCGACCTGTTGCTGTGGGTGGCCACCGCGGTGGCCACCCACCACCGGCCTCTGCATGGCGAGCCCGGCCGTGACCTGATGGGTCTGTACGGCGGCTGCGATGTGGCCGAGCTGCGGCAAAGGATCGGGCCGATCCCCCCGCAGATCATCCTCGAGTTAGAGGAGTGGTTCCGCGATACGGCGCAGGCAGCGGACCTGCCGGTGGCCGGCCCGTCGAAGGCACCGCTGGACACCGATACGTTGCTCGAGACCGCGCACGACTTGCTCGGCAGGGTGCTTGAGCAGTGGGAAGAGCGGGTCAGACCTGATCGCGGGCTTGCCGCTGTTCTCCTGCAGGGAGCCGTGACCCTGGCTGATCACCTATCGTCCGCACACGAGTGGCTGTCCCTCACCCAGCCCCTGAACGACTCGTTTCGCACACTCCTCGACCAGAGGTTTGTCGAACAAGGCAAGGTGCTGCGTCCCCACCAAGTACGGGCAGAGACGCAACTGGGCCATCTGCTGCTACGGGCACCGACCGGCAGCGGCAAGACCGAGGCCGTCCTGCTGTGGGCGGCCACCCAGGTCACCGACCTGGCCCAGGAGACCGGTGGGGTGCCGCGGGTCTTCTTCGTTCTGCCCTATCTGTCGTCTATCAACGCGATGGCCGACCGCCTCGAAGACCTCTTCCAGGCTCCCGGCACTGTCGGGGTCGCGCATTCCAAGGCCGCCTCCTATCATCTGGCGGCGTCGATCGCTCCCGAGGACGGCGACGAAACCGACCAGGACAACAACCCTTGCCGCGTCGACGCTGCCACCAAGGCCATCTCCCGCGCTGCCGCCACCAAGCTGTTCCGCGAGAGCGTCCGGGTCGCCACCCCCTACCAGTTGCTGCGCGCGGCTCTGGCAGGCCCCGCCCACTCCGGCATTCTCATCGACGCGGCCAACTCCGTCTTCGTCCTCGATGAGCTCCACGTCTACGATCCCCGACGGCTCGGCTGCATCCTTGCCTCCGCCCGCCTTTGGGAGGACCTCGGTGGACGCATCGCCGTCGTCTCGGCCACTCTTCCCGACGTGATGTCCGACCTGTTCGCCGATACGCTCACCCGACCTGTCCGTCTGGTGGACGCCAAAGGTTTCGACCCGCCATCCCGCCATCGCCTCCGTACCAGGGACCATCACCTCACCGATCCGGCGGCGCTCGCCGAGATCCGTTCTCGCCTCGTTCAGGACGAGTCCGTCCTGGTGGTGGCCAACAATGTCGCCCAGGCGCTGGAGATGTTCGAAGAACTCGCTCCTGACGTCGAAGAACGTCATGGCGAAGGCTCTGCGCTGCTGCTGCACTCTCGTTTCCGTCGTGGGGACCGCAACGGCATCGAGCAGAACATTAGGGCGAGATTCGGAGCCGGCCTGCCGAAACGGTACCCAGGGCTCCTGGTCGCGACACAATGCGTCGAGGTCAGCCTGGACCTGGACTTCGACGTGCTCCTGACAGCCGCAGCCCCCTTGGAAGCCCTGCTCCAGCGCTTCGGCCGCGTCAACCGCCTCGCCAAGCGACTCCCCGCCGACGTCATCGTCCACCGCCCCTGCTGGACGACCCGTCGCAACGCACCAGGCGCCGAATTCGCAGACGGGATCTACCCCCGTGAACCTGTCGAAACTGCCTGGCAGCTTTTGGTCGCCCACGCCGATACCGTCGTCGACGAGTCCAACGCCACCGACTGGCTCAACCACATCTACGCCACCGCCTGGGGAGTCGCATGGCGTGAGGAAGTCCGCGACTACTGCGCAACCTTCACCCACAGGCTCCTCACCTTCCGCCGCCCCTTCGACTCTCGCTCCGAACTCACCGCTGTCTTCGACGAGCTCTTCGACGGCACCGAAGCGATCCTCGCCCAGGACCGGGATGCATACGCCGACGCTCTGGCCCAAACCCCCGGACAGCCCAAAGCCGGCCGTCTTCTGGCCGACGAATACCTGATCCCGATGCCTCACTGGGCTGGGCGCCTCAGCGGCTACGACAAGAAACTCCAGGTCCGCATCATTGAGGGTGACTATGACCCGCACGTCGGTCTGCGCGCTGTCCGCGGGCCTGCCCAGTCCACTTACCAGCCTGGGGAGGTTCTGTGATCAAGGCCGATGATGTCGGCGGGACTCACATCAAGTACCTCTACCACTGTCGTCGACAGCTCTGGCTCTTTCTACGAGGGGTGCGACCTGAGCACCTGAACGCGGCGGTGCAGTTGGGCGAAGCCGTCCACGACACCACCTATACCCGCCATACCCCCGTGGATCTCGGCGCCGCTCGCCTGGACTTCGTCGACGGCCAGCGATGGGTTCACGAAGTGAAGTCGTCCAGCAAGCCGACCGCCGCAGATGAGGCTCAGGCCCGTCACTACTGCCACCGTCTGCACCGTGTCGGAGTTGACGCACAAGGTGCGGTCCTGCACTACCCCAAGACGCGCCGAACAAAGAAGATGATCTACACCCCACAGGACTCGGTGCAAGCAGAAGCCGATATCGCCGACGTCCTGGAGACAGCGGCACTGCCAGGCTCTCCACCTCGACTCGCCCGCAGCAACTGCCGTGGATGCAGCTTTACTGACTACTGCTGGACGGAGTGACTCTTGCCGACCGCTGCTCGTACCTACTGGCTGACCGGCCCTTGCCGGATCCGGCGCAAGGATCAGTCACTGCTGATCGAGCGTGAGAACGCCGCCCCTGTCCACATTCCGGTCACCGATGTGCGAGATATCGTCGCCTGCGCCGAAACCGACATCAACACCGCGGTCGTGTCCCTGCTCAACCGGCATCGCATCAACGTGCATCTGCTGAGCTACTACGGCGATTAAGCGGGCTCCCTGCTGACCTCTGACACCAGCACCTCAGGCGAGACCGTCCTCGCACAAGCCCGGCTCGTCGGCGATCCCGACGCCGCTTTGAAGATCGCACGTGACATCGTCGAGGCCACGGCCTTCAACGTCCGCCGCGTCGTCGACCGCAGGCTTCTCACCCGCCCCTACACCGTTCTCCAAAACACGGTGGCCGAGGCCGAAAACGCCGCCCACCTGATGGGCGCCGAAGGAACCTTCCGCCGTTCAGCCTGGGCTGTCATAGACACCAAGCTTCCCGAATGGCTCCAACTCGACGGACGTAGCCGACGACCGCCCAAGAACGCCGGCAACGCCTTCATTAGCTATGTCAACGGCATCGTGTACGCGCGTGTCCTCACCGCCGTCCGCCTCACACCCCTGCACAGCGGTATCGCGTTCCTGCACAGCAGCATGGAACGTCAACGGCACTCCCTGGTCCTGGATCTGTCGGAGATGTTCAAACCACTGTTCGCCGAGCGTCTGCTCCTGCGCATGGCCAGCCGCAACCAACTCAAGGAACACCACTTCGACAGTGACACCAACCAGGCGATGCTCAGCGAAACCGGCCGAAAGCTCATCGTCCAGGCTGTCCGGGACGAGTTCGCCGTCACCGTCGCGCATCGCGCTCTGGCCCGCTCCGTGGCCTACGACGAACTGCTTTACCTTGACGCCCTAGCGCTGACCCGTCACTGCCTGGAGAACACCGGCTACAAACCCTTCCGGATCTGGTGGTGACTCCATGTACGTCGTGGTGGTCTATGACACCGCAGCCGAGCGGAACCCGCAGATCCTGCGCACGTGCCGTCAGTACCTCCATCACGTCCAACGCAGCGTCTTCGAGGGACAACTCACCCCGGCTCAGCTGCGTCGTTTCCAAGACGCCGTCGCCAGTGTCCTCGATCTCGGCTACGACAGCGTCATCGTCTACACCTTCCCGCCCGGCAGCACTCCTCAACGGCTCGCCTGGGGAGCCACCGAACCCGAACCCACGGATATCCTCTAGTTCCGCTCCTTGATCCCTCCATAGCGACAAATTTCAGCGACACGCCGGGCTCTCTCGCACAACCGGAGGTTCGCTGAAATCCAGCCCCCAAACCAGCCGGTCCTACTGCCGATGACCAGCGGCTTTACTTTGGGGTCCTCATCGCCCCTGCGAGGGGTCACAACGTTCGACGCGCCAACTTGCCTGGTCCGCTGACGGGGGTCCTCATCGCCCCTGCGAGGGGTCACAACTGTTGTGAAGCGGGGAGGGGGAGGGGGCGTCCCGGGGGTCCTCATCGCCCCTGCGAGGGGTCACAACCCGAGAACGCCCGCATCTACCTCACCACGCTCGGCCTGGTCCTCATCGCCCCTGCGAGGGGTCACAACGCCGCCGACGTGACGGCCAGCGCGTCGGGCGTGGCGTCCTCATCGCCCCTGCGAGGGGTCACAACCCGGAGGTGGGCTTGCCGACGCGCCGTTCTGCGAGTCCTCATCGCCCCTGCGAGGGGTCACAACCTGAAGGGCACCGTCACGGCGGGCGACTTCGACGGGGTCCTCATCGCCCCTGCGAGGGGTCACAACCCGAGAACGCCCGCATCTACCTCACCACGCTCGGCCTGGTCCTCATCGCCCCTGCGAGGGGTCA
>NZ_JBFBCF010000003.1:513745-515813 GCF_040683035.1 Streptosporangium sp. NPDC051022
CCTCATCGCCCCTGCGAGGGGTCACAACCTGAAGGGCACCGTCACGGCGGGCGACTTCGACGGGGTCCTCATCGCCCCTGCGAGGGGTCACAACCAGGAGGCGCGCGAGCAGGTCTACCAGCTGGCGGAGAAGTCCTCATCGCCCCTGCGAGGGGTCACAACGCCATCTCCGAGACCAGGACGTCACGCACGTCACACGTCCTCATCGCCCCTGCGAGGGGTCACAACAGGTCAGGGCCGTCCGGATCTGCCGGGGTCGCCAGGTCCTCATCGCCCCTGCGAGGGGTCACAACAGGTTGATGCAGACTTCCTACAGCACAGGCTGGGAGTCCTCATCGCCCCTGCGAGGGGTCACAACATGTGCGTCAGGTACGGATCCATGCGGCTCATGGAGTCCTCATCGCCCCTGCGAGGGGTCACAACGTGTTCACCGGGTCGTCCGCGCCCTGGTCCACGCCGTCCTCATCGCCCCTGCGAGGGGTCACAACACGATCAGTGGTCCTCTGAAGGGGTCCTTCCGCCCGAGTCCTCATCGCCCCTGCGAGGGGTCACAACACACCGCCGAGCAGGCCACCCTGACCGAACTCGCCGGTCCTCATCGCCCCTGCGAGGGGTCACAACCACAGGCCCTTGATCCTCAGGTAGGCCTCTTGGGCGGGTCCTCATCGCCCCTGCGAGGGGTCACAACATCATTCGGCTCGGCGCGTTCGCGACGACCGTTCCGGTCCTCATCGCCCCTGCGAGGGGTCACAACTTCACCTGGACCGGCTCTCCTTACTCACTGCGGGCGTCCTCATCGCCCCTGCAAGGGGTCACAACCCGGAGTCCAGGGCCGCCACCGTGGTGATGAGGTTGTCCTCATCGCCCCTGCGAGGGGTCACAACACCCCTGCACCCAGCCGGGGTGCTGCCGGCCGAAGCGTCCTCATCGCCCCTGCGAGGGGTCACAACATCGTGCTGCTGAGCCGGGCAGCGGCGGAGCGGTTGTCCTCATCGCCCCTGCGAGGGGTCACAACTCGGTGAGAGGGGCGCCGAGGCTGGTGAGGTTCGTGTCCTCATCGCCCCTGCGAGGGGTCACAACCTGCGCAATGCGACGGCGAAGGTCAACAAGACCACCCGGGTCCTCATCGCCCCTGCGAGGGGTCACAACACGAAAACGGGCGCCTGTCACACAAGATTTGCGGCGTCCTCATCGCCCCTGCGAGGGGTCACAACTCGTCGTCCGGCAGGACTCCGGCGTCGACCAGGCCGGTCCTCATCGCCCCTGCGAGGGGTCACAACTGGGGCCAACCCCTGCGGTTCGATCTTTCCCGCATGTGTCCTCATCGCCCCTGCGAGGGGTCACAACAAGAACTTGAGCTTGTGCATGGTCGCGGCCTTGTCGTCCTCATCGCCCCTGCGAGGGGTCACAACGAGTGGGGGGAGAATCAGGGAGTGGCTGATCTGATCGTCCTCATCGCCCCTGCGAGGGGTCACAACCTGACGACTGTGCCCCGGCCGGGCACGGCGATGACGTCCTCATCGCCCCTGCGAGGGGTCACAACCCGAGCTGCGTCCCCTGGCCGCCGATGGGCCGGATGAGTCCTCATCGCCCCTGCGAGGGGTCACAACGAGTCGAAGTCGCCCTCGGCCGGATCGATCAGGCCGGTCCTCATCGCCCCTGCGAGGGGTCACAACCTGTTGCCGATCGACACGTAGACGGTGAGTCGCGCGTCCTCATCGCCCCTGCGAGGGGTCACAACATGGCGCCGGCGACCTCGAACGTCCCGGTGATCGCGTCCTCATCGCCCCTGCGAGGGGTCACAACCGAGGGTGCACTGATGGGCCGCCCCATCTCCCACGAGTCCTTATCGCCCCTGCGAGGGGTCACAACCGGTCTTGCGGTCGGCGACCTGCAGGTAGTTGCCCGTCCTCATCGCCCCTGCGAGGGGTCACAACAGCAGCACTACTACCCGGACCCGGCCCGTACGCCCAGTCCTCATCGCCCCTGCGAGGGGTCACAACCGGTCTTGCGGTCGGCGACCTGCAGGTAGTTGCCCGTCCTCATCGCCCCTGCGAGGGGTCACAAC
>NZ_JBFBCF010000003.1:515912-555019 GCF_040683035.1 Streptosporangium sp. NPDC051022
CAGCAGCACTACTACCCGGACCCGGCCCGTACGCCCAGTCCTCATCGCCCCTGCGATGGGTCACAACCTGCGGGGATGCTTTCTTTGCGTCCGGCGGTGGCGAGTTTCCTCTGAAGGTGGGTGCTTCAGTTGGGCAGTCATGTGTCTATGGCAGTGGAGACGGATCTGTGCTTGTGAACTGCCCGTTTGATTGATTGCCCTCGGTCCAGTCGTGGTCTTGATAGTGCCTTTGTCGCACGCTTAAGCTACTCTCTGCATCTAGATAACTACTAGGAGTCAAGATGTGGAAGTGTGTGCCACTTTGCGGGAGAGGCGGGCCTGTGTGGTGCGTGGCCTCTGTGCTGCTGGTGGCATCGACTGTCGTGGCGTGCCAGGTTGATAAGGCCTCACCATTGCCGCCTCCCTCTTCGGTTCCGTTCACTTCGCTGCCTGCGACGCCATCCCCCTCCACATCGCATGACATGGTCGTGAGCTCCTACCGTGCGTATTGGACAGCTCTGGCCCAGGCTGGGAAGTCTTCGCCCAAGCAGGCCCGCGACTTGCTCAAGCCTTACGTCAAAGGCCCGTATCTAGATCATCTTGTCGATGGCGTTCGCCAGATGCATGCACAGGATCGTGAGCCGTACGGCCAGGTCGTCCCGCGCGTGAAGGAAGTCTGGATCAGCAAGGACGACGCGAAGGTGGTCGACTGCCAGGACGTTTCGGGGGCCGCGATGGCCGACTCTCGCACTCATCAGGTGATTCCCGGCACCGGAGGCAAGGCCACCGCGAATATCGAGGCGTCGATGAGGCGGAGTTCCGACGGGCGGTGGCGCCTCATCGAGTTAAGCATCAAGGAGGCATTGTGCACCCCGCCCTCCTCCTGAGCCTGTTCACCATGACGATGGCCAGCGGGCCGGGGGATGACAACGGCGCCTACCCGTGGGGCGGCGGCTGGGTGGTGTACGGCGACCACGGTGCCGGTCGGCCCGGGACGCCGGCCCGTAGGGGAGGAAAGCATGCCGGCACCAGCCCGTGGAGCGGCTGCCACTCTCTTCCCGGCCCGAACGGGATCCGTTACGTCCAGTGTGACAACGGGCCCGGCACCCAGAACGACCTCTTTGAGGGCGTCGTCCCCGGTGATTCTGCCGCCCCCGCCGTCACCCCCGAGATGCTTCTTCAGGAGGCCCTGCGCCAACTCCGGCCTCCCGTCCCCGTGGTCGGTACGGCACCGCCGCGCGGCAGGGAAGGCCTGGTCGGACTCAGGCACTTCTTCTGGGCGGACAGGAGTCAGTGGCACACCATCAGCAAGCGCGCTACGGCGGGACCGGTCTGGGCCGAGGTCACCGCGACGCCGAACCACCTGGTGATCAATCCCGGATCAAGACAGTCCAGCGTCACCTGTCAGGGACCGGGCACGCCGTACGACCCGTCGAAAAAGCCCGAAGCTCAGAAGAGCGACTGCTCGCACCTGTTCACCAGGTCGAGCGCCGGACTGCCCGGATCCCAGTACAGGGTGACCGTCTCCGTCGTGTGGACCGCCACCTGGAGCGGCTCCGGGGGAGCGGGCGGGACGCTCGCGCCGATCACCACCTCCACCGCCTTCCCGCTGCGAGTCGCGGAAGGCCAGGCACTGATACAGAGGAGTTCCTGAATGGCACGCACCATCCCCTCCGTGCCAGCTGAGCAGAAGCAGATGTCGAACGGCGTGCCGCCGGTCACGGTCCCGAAGTTGCCCCGGCAGCCGAGGCAACGACGGCGCGGCCTCCTGCTGCTGGGCCTGATCGTGGTGGCCGGTGGAGGAGTGCTGGCCTATCACACGGTCAGCAGGATGAGCGATCGCACTTCGGCCGTCGTCATGGCGCGCGACGTGGCGATCGGACAGCAGATCACCGAGAGCGACGTGACCACCACGATGGTCGGTACGGACGAAATGGTGGCGACGGTTCCGGGACGGGAACTCGGGCGGGTCGTCGGCATGCGTGCGGCCGTCGATCTCATGGCCGGCACGCTCGTTCAGCCGAAAGCCGTCACCGACCGGCTCAGTCCGGCAGGGGAACAGCGCCTGGTCCCGGTCGCGGTCAAACCGAGCCGCCTGCCAGCCCGCGGGTTCAGGCCGGGGGACCCGGTGATCGTCCTCCCCACTCCCGAAGGACAGGCACAGACCGAGGCCAAGGAGGAGATCACCGCTGTCGTCGACCAGGTCAAGGGTCCCGACACCGACGGCCTGGTGGTCATCGACCTGATCGTGGACGGTGCCGACGCCTCCAAACTCGCCGAGCTCGCAGCCGACGGCAGGATCGCCCTGGTCCTCACCCCGCGGAGGCCCTGAGTGGCGATCTACACATTGATGAGTCCCGGAGGCTCGCCGGGGGTGACCACCACGGCCCTGGCCGTGACGTACGCCTGGGGCGGCCGTGCCCTTCTGGCCGAATGCGACCCCAAAGGGGGAAGCGTCCTGGCCGGGCTCCTGACCGGCCGGACGGAGGGAGTCCGCGGCGGGTTGCTCGAGCTGGCCCTGTCCATCGCGCACGATCCCACCTCCGCCACCCTGTGGAAGTACGTCATCTCGCTCGACCAAGGCGCCCGCGAATGGCTGCTCCTGCCGGGAATCAGGGATCCGCGTCATCTGATCCAGCTTGACGGGGCGTGGGACGCCATCGTGGAGATGATCACCGCGGCCACCGGGGACACGATGGACGTCGTGATCGATCTCGGCCGGATCGGCGGATCCGAAACCCCGATGCGGCTCATCACCGCCTCCGACCTGGTTGTCATGCTGCTCCGCCCGACCCTGCGGCAGGCGGCGGACGCCAAACCCAGACTCGACGCGCTCGGCCGCCGCGTCGGCACGAGCGTCCCGGTCGCGCTCTGCCTGACCGGCAGGGGCGACTACGCGGCCGACCAGATCAGCCAGGCGCTGTACGACCTGCCCGTCATTGGAGAGATCCCGCACGATCCGCGATCCGCCGCGGTGCTGTCGGACGGTGCTGCACCACGGCGGACCTTCCGATCCTCACCTCTCATGCGTGGCGCCTCCCGTCTCGCGACGGCGATGCGCCAGCACCTCGTCGAAACACCGAACGTCGAGGAGTCCAGGGAGGTGATGGCGGGATGAGCAACCGCTGGCCCCCGGGGCCGAGCTGGTCACCCCATGCCGTCACCGATCCAGGTGACCCCGGTCTTCTCCCGCGCAGGCCGGAACCTGCCGAGGAACTCGACGGCAAGACGTTCCGCGAGGCCGTACTCGGCATCACCGTTTCGGTCGCCGATGACCTGAAGGACACCGAGGACCGGACGGCCGCTCGGCAGCTCATCCAGTCACGCGTCCAGCAGTGGACCCGTGAGCAACTCTCCAACGGTGTCGCGGTGAGCTTCGCGACCCAGCGCAGGCTCGTGGACGCCGTCGTCGACGAGCGGTTCGAGTTGGGCGTGCTCACGCCGTACATCAGGGACGGGCGGCTCGAGAGCATCGACCTCAACGGTTGCGACGAGGTGTGGATCACCTACAGCGACGGAACGTGTGAGCGGGGCCCGGCGGTCGCGGCCAGCGACGATGACCTGATCAAGATGATCCAGATGTGGGCGCTGCACAAGAGCTACAACCCCCGCGAGTTCTCCGCCGCCAACCCGCTGCTCAACACGGCGCTCAGGCCAGGTGACGGGGACGACGGGGTGGGGGTACGGCTCAGCGCCAGCATGGCCGTCACCACCAGGCCGTGCGCGAGCATCCGCTGCCACCGCCTGGTCGACGTCACCCTGGACGACCTGCTGAGGCTCGGTACGATCAACCGCAGTCTGCACGCCTTCCTGCGCGCCGCGGTGCTGGCCAGGTTGAACATCGTCGTCACCGGCGGTACGGCCGCGGGGAAGACGACCATGTTGCGGGCCCTGGCCTCGGTGATCGACCCGGCCGAACGGCTCGCCACGCTGGAGTCCGACTACGAGCTCTTCCTGGACAAGCTCAAGCACCGCCACCAGAACGTGATCGCCTTCCAAGCGCGGCAGGCCAACTCCGAAGGCGCCGGCGCGGTGCTCCTGAACGACCTGATCCCGCACTCCCTGCGCAAGAACATCAAACGGATCTTCGTGGGAGAAGTGCGTGCCGACGAGATCGTCCCGATGTTCGAGGCGATGAACACCGGCCATCCGGGCTCCATGTGCACGATCCACGCCGACGGCACCGAGGAGATCTTCAACCGGATCGTCATGCTGTGGACCCGCGGTGTCGGCGCGCAGACCCCACCGGCCGTCATTCACCTCAACACCGGCGAGACCGTCGACCTCGTCGTGCACCTGAGCATGGACCCCGCCACGAACACCCGGTTCGTCTCGGAGGTGCTGGAGGTGCTGCCGCCCGCCGACAGCGAACTGCCCAGCCGCAACCATCTCTACCGGCCGACCGGACGGGGCGGGCGGGCCATGCCCGACGTCACGCCGCAGTGCCTGCCCAGGTTGAGAGCCGTCGGCTTCGACCCGGGGTTCCTCGATCCCCGTGCGGCGATGTGGGAGGCGAGGTGAACGTCAACGCCCTGCTCGCCGGGGTGGGCGTCTCGGCCCTCCTCGGCGGGACGATCTGCGCCGTCGCCGGTTGGAAGGGGCTGCCGTCCGCTCTGATGACGAGACCGCCGTCCCGATGGGTGACGATCCGTACCGCTCTCGCCGAGCACCGGCGTCTCGCTGCGATCGCCATCGTCGCCGCGATCGCCGTGCTCGGGACGACCGGATGGCCGGTCGCCGGGTTCGTCACGGCGGCCGCGGTGTTCACCCTTCCCAAGGTGGTCACCGGACGCGCCGCCGCCGAGCGGATCCGCAGGCTCGAGGCGCTGGAACTGTGGACCCGCCGCCTGGCCGACCTTCTGACCGCCGGGCGGGCCCTGGAGCAGGCGCTGGAACACAGCGCCGCCCGGAACGTCCCGGTCCCGATCGCTGCTCCGGTCACCGCGCTGGCCCGTCGTCTCCGTGTCGCCCGCATGCCCACCGAACAGGCACTGCGACTGTTCGCCGACGAGCTGGACGACCCGATCGGCGACCGTATCGGTGCCGCGCTCATCCTCGTCGCGCGACGACGGGGCCGCGGTGCTGGCGTCGTGCTCAACAAGCTCGCCGAACTGGTCGCCAAGGACGTGATGGACCGCAGAGAGGTCGAGGCGGCCAGAGCCGAGCACCGCACCACCGTCCGGTGGATCATCGGCATCCTGGTGGCGTTCACGGTGGTCGCGCTCTTCCAGAAGACCTACGTCGTGCCGTTCGGCACACCGGCCGGTCAGGCCGTGCTCGCCGTGGCCGCTGCCCTCTACGGGGTGGCGCTGTGGCGGCTGCACCGTCTGGGCAACGCCGCTCCCGGCCACCGCTTCCTGACCGACACGGGCAGGAGGTCGTGAGCATGCAGGCCGTCATCGCCGGAGGAATGATCGGACTCGGGCTGCTCATCGTGTTCGCCGAGCTGTTCCCAGGCCCTCCACGACTCGACGCCGCTCTGGCTGAGCTGGACGGCACACACGGTCCGGCCAAGGCGGCGGACGCCGGGGGACGGCTGGCCGTACGGCTCGCTCGCCTGCCAGTGCCGTACGACGATCTGGCCCTGCTGGGCATCAGCGTCGAGCGCTTCACCCTCCAAAGAGTCGGCTTCCTACTGTTCGGCCTGCTCGCGCCCACTCCGCTGAGCCTGGTCAGCGGGATGGCGGGCGTTCCGCTGCCATGGGTGATTCCCGCGGGTGCGGGGGTCCTCCTTGGCGGGCTGTTCGCCCTGATACCCGACTACGCCGCCCGTACCCAGGCACGTGAGCGCCGCCAGGAGTTCCGGGCCGCGCTGGCGACCTACCTGGACATGGTCGCCCTGGAACGAGCCGCCGGGGCCGGCCCTCCCCAGGCGTTGCAGGCGCCCGCGGAGATCTGCACCGGATGGGTGTTCGCCCAGATCAGTCAGGTGCTCGAACACGCCAGACGCGCCGGTGAGCAACCGTGGCGAGGGCTGGCCGATCTCGGTGAGCGGGTCGGGATCTCCGAGCTCACCGAGCTGGCGGACATCGCGGAGGACGCCGGGTCCGAAGGCACACAGGTGCTGTCCACCCTGCTGGCCAAGGCCCAGTCCATGCGCACCACCGCCCTGACGGACGCGCGTGCCAAGGCCAACAGCCGTACCAGCGAGATGCCCGTCGCCATCGGCATCTCGGTGTTCGGCTTCCTGATGCTCGTCTGCTTTCCCGCCGTCTACCGGATCATGAGCTGAGGAGGACCGCACATGCCCAGGTTCCTGCCCCCGGAGGCCGCCTACTGGTCGGCCGTTATCGACTTCCTGCGCGCTCGGCACGAGCGGCTCCGCGAGGATCCCGACAAGGGCGCGATGTCCGCCGAGGCGATGATCATCATCGCGGCGCTGGCCCTTGTCGCCATCACCGCCATGGGCGTCGTCACCGCAAAGATCATCGAGAAGGCGAACCAGATCAAGCTGTGAGCCGACGCCGGATGCGCGGACGAGCCGGGCGAGGGGTGCCGCGTCCGGCCGACCACGGCCTGCCCGGCGACGCTCCTCGTTCCGGTCACGGGGCTGCTGAGCGTGGAGCCATCACCGTTGAGGTGCTCGTCGTCCTGCCCGTCATCATGCTGGTGATCCTGGCCTGCATGCAGGTCTGCCTGCTGTTCTTCGCCAGGTCCGTCGCACTCGCGGCCGCCCAGGAAGGCGTGCGCGCGGCTCGGGCCGAAGGCGGAGTCCGTACGGCAGGCGCCGACGCGGCTCGCCGCTATGCGGAACGGACCGCCGGTGGCTTCCTCACCTCGATCAGCGCGTCAAGCGGAGGGGATGTCGCCACAGTTCGGGTGACCGTACGGGGTCAGTCACTGTCGTTGGTGCCCTTCCTGCCTTCGATACGGGTGACGGAGGAGGCGGCGGGCGCCGTAGAGCGGTTCACCACCCCGGAGGGATCAGGGCCGTGAACATGCCCCTTTCGCGTTCGAGGGAGCGCGGCAGCGCGAGTGTCGAAGCGATGCTGGCCATCCCGGCAATCGTGCTGGTCCTGCTGCTTGGAGTCGCGGCGGGCCGGATCGTCGTGACCACCGCCGCGGTGGAGGCCGCCGCCCGTGACGCGGCGAGACAGGCGTCCATCGCCCGCACGGGAACGGAAGCGGCCGCGAAGGCGCAGGCGAGTGCCCGTCAGTCTCTTCGGAGCCAGGGAGTGAACTGCACGTCGGTGAGCGTCCAGGTGAACACCACCGGCTTCGGGCGTCCCGTCGGCGGCTCCGCCACCGTCTCGGCGACCGTGACGTGCACCGTTCCGCTCGCCGACCTCGCCTTCCCGGGAATGCCCGGCAGCGTCGTACGGCGAGCCGTCTTCACGAGCCCGCTGGACCCCTACCGGGGGCGAACACTCGGCCTGGGACGCGGAGGGATGCGATCAGGATGAGGCCGCCGACACCTTCCGGATCGGACCGGGGTGCGATCACGCCGTACGCGATCGTCTTCATCACGGTCCTGCTGCTGTTCGTGGGGCTCTCCGTGGACGGTGGAGCCAAGCTCCGGGCCGGTTGGGAGGCCGTCGGTCTCGCCGAGGAGGCGGCTCGGGCGGGAGCCGGACAGGTCGATCGGGCCGCCGTCTACCGGGGAGATCGCTTCGCGGTCGACCGGGGCGCCGCCGTACGGGCGGCTCGTTCCTATCTCACCGTCGGTGGGCACACCGGGACGGCGGCCATCGCCGGACCGAACTCGATCCGGGTGAGCGTCACCGTCACCAAGCCCACCTGGCTGCTCTCCATGGTCGGCCTCACCTCGGTGTCGATGACCGCGACCGCCACCGCCGACCTGGTCTCCGGCGTCGAAGGGCCGAACCGATGATGCTTATCCGCCTGCTGCGCTCGCTGATCGCGATGACGGTGCTCGCCGCCGTCGTGATCGGTTTTCCCATCCTGCTCTACAAGGTGGCCGGCTCCCCGCTGCCCGACCACGTTCCCACTTTCGAAGAGATCGTCAGCAGGCTGACCAGCCGTGACGACGGCGGACTGTTCGTCTCGGTTCTGGGGCTCCTCGTGTGGGGCGCCTGGGCCATGTTCTCCTTCACCGTGGCCACCGAGATCGTGGCACGGCTGAGAGGAGTACGGTTCGCGCCCCGGCAGCCCGGCCTCGGGGGAGTGCAGCGCTTGGCCGCCTACCTGGTGACCTCTGCCACCTTCGCGTTCAGCGCGCCCGCCGCCATGGCCGCCGTCACACCGCCGCCGCCGGTGGCCGCGATGGCTCCGCTCCATCCGCTCACCCACTCGTCCCACACGACAGTCGCCGAGGAACAGGCCAACCCCGTCTACCAGGTGAAACGCGGAGACACCCTGTGGGGGATCGCCGGGGAGAAGCTTGGCAACCCTCGTCGCTGGCCGAAGATCTGGAAACTCAACGCCCGTTCTCCCCAGCCCGGCGGGAGGGTTTTCACCGACCCCGATCGCATCGACGCGGGATGGCGGCTTCGCCTGCCGGAGGAGCCGTCCGCCGAGATCAAGCCCACACGACGACCCGCCCCCAGAAGCACTCCGGCACCGTCCGTACAGGTGAGCTTCCCCACCTTCCCGTCCGAGACGCCCCCGGAGCCGATACGGCCGATACAGGAGACGCCTGAGGCAGCTCCCGCCGACCAGAACTCCCAGCTCGGTGACGCGATCGAGCTTCCCTCCGGATCCCTGATCGCCGCAGCCTACGCGGCGGGCATCAGCACCGCCTACGCCGCGAACCGTTTCCACCGGCGCCGCCGCCGGATCTCGCCTCCCGCCTCCGAGGGGGTGACGATCACTCCCGAGCCCGGACCCGCGCCCGCCGTACGAGAGGTGCTGCGTGCGCACCGGCGCGTCTTCACAGAACGCGGCGAGGCGGTGCCGTCAGATGCTGAGCTGATGCGCCGGGCGTACTCCATCGACGTACCGCGGAGCACCGCGATCGGGCGGCGAGCCGACCGTTCTCCGGCTCACGTCGATCTCGCGGGGCTCAGCCTCGGGCTCACCGGTCCGGGAGCCCATGCCGTGACTCGATATCTGGTGGTCGACCTGCTGCGGCAGTCCAGCAACTTCCGGGGCGAAGTGGTCCTGTGCGCCGCTCTCGCGGACGATCTCTTCAACACGTCGGCGGACGAACTGGAGAGACTGGCGGCCTCCATTCCCGGCCTGATCGTCACCTCCTCGCCGGAGGAGGCACTCGGCCGGTTCGAGGAAGCGCACTTCACGCGCACCCGGATGCTTCTGGAACGCGGTACGCCGGGTGTCGGGGAACTGCGGGAGCAGGATCCGGGGGAGGCGCTACCCGCGATCTTCCTGGTGGCCGCTCTGGATGACGAGGTCTACACACGTGCAGGAACGTCCCTGATGTCCGCGCAGAGCACCGGGATGGGAGCGCTGGTCCTGGGGGCCTGGCCGGTCGGCACCACCTGCCAGGTCGACGAGGACCACCGTGTCGAGGCGGCGGAAGGCCCGCTCGCCTCCCACCTGCTGGGCGTAGAGCTCTTCCACACCGCCGCAGACGAGGCCGCGGCACACCTGCGGGAGCTGGCCGACCCCTCCGTTCCTTCCGATCCCGCCAGCGAAGACCCGCCTCCGCGGTCCGAGCCTCCGCTGTGGGGCGGTCCCGAGCTGATCCGCCTGATCCTCCTGGGTTCGCCGCAGGTGCACGTCCGCGATCGGTTCTCGTCACTCGAACTGAGCTGGCTGCAACTCAACACCCTCGCCTACCTCGCCCTGCATCCCGACGGCGTGACCCGTGACCGCTTGAGGACCGCCCTGTGGCCCGACGACGCCGGGAAGGACCTCCACAACACGTTGCGGCATCTGCGGGTGGCACTCGTCTCCGCCACCGGATATCGAGCCCCGGACGGGAGAAGGGCACCCTTCATCAACGCGTCCACCACCAAGGACAGTGCGGCCTACCGCATCGATCCTCAGCTGATCAGCGTGGATCTGTGGGACTACCGCGCCGCTCTCGAGCAGGTCAAGACCGCTTCCGATCCCGCGGTTCGCCTTGCCGCCCTCGAAAGGGCCGCCGAACTGTGCCGGGGAGAACTCGCCCCGGGGCTGGATGCGGAGTGGATCGAGGAATATCGCTATCCGTTGGTCCGCTCGCAGGCCGACGTTCTCAGCCAGCTTGCCGAGCTCTATGAGCCCGACGATCCGGAGCATGCGATGGGAGGCCCTCGAGCGTGTCCGTGCCCTCGACCCCGACAGCGAGGAGACCTACGTACGGATCGCCCGCCTGCAACTACGCCTCGGCCAGCGAGAGAACGCCCGGAGGACGGTTGAGCTTCTTCGTCAGCATCTGCAGGGTTTGGGCATGTCTCTCAGCGCTCAGACCGAAAAACAGCTGGCCCAGCTGTTCGGCTAGTCGTTCTCGGAGACAAGCCGGTGCCGAGCTCCGAAACGGAGCGGTCAGGTATTGGTGGGCTCTCGCCATTCGGCGGGTTCTCGCAGGAGGCTCATGAGGGGAAAAGACTCCTGGCCAGTTGAGAGATGAAGCTGGCCGCTCGCGACGCCGTCCATGCTGATGGAAGTCGTGCTCCACCACGGGGGCGTCGGCGGTCTACCGTAGCCTGCTTCGGCCGTCGGGATGTCCAGGGGGCCAGTTCGGCCGGGCTGGCGGCCGTGGCGGGGCCCGGTAGCAATCGCGGAAAATCCAACAGATATGGGTTTGACCTGCATGGATAGAGCTTGGTTCGCCGTCCCGTGATCGTGTCTCCTAAGGAGTCTCCACAGATCAGCAACAACATCGTTGGATTCACGGCCGTTATTACCGGGACCCCGTATACCTTGACCGACGACAGGCTGGGCCGGGGGTCGCCAGGCGGCCCGTGGCCAACACGGAGGTGCGGGCGTTGGCCAGCAGGGCGGCCTAGGCTTGGTGTTCGGCGGCGGTGTTGTCGCCGTTGTAGACCTCCAGGGCGCTCAGCGCGGCGGCCAGCTGCCGAGCGGAGGCGGGCCGTTGGGCCGGTCGCGGTGCGGAAGGGTTCATGAACGCCCACGGTAGGGCCTACCGGGCTGCGGCGAGGAGCAAACCGTCTCTACCGGCTCTCCTCGCGCGCCCGCGCGTAAGGGGGTGAAAAACTGACGAAATTCCGCCCCTGCGAGTTCCCCGCGCACACGCGTAGAGCCTTGCGGAAACTGCGGAAACTCTGTCCGCGTGGGGTCGCGCGTGCATGTAGGCATGTCAGGAAAGTCGGAAAAACGACACCGCGCCGCGCGGCGCTACAGCGGCAGCAAGGGCTGGCGGGTCGTGATGGGCCCCGCCCCCGGTTGTAGCCGGTGACGTACCCGGTCAGTCCACACCTGTGCGACGACCACGGGTGTTCCTTGACCCCTTGCGTAAACCGCTTGAGCGTCTCGACCTCTTGTCCCGCCGATGAGGATGTCCTGGCCTCAGCAGCCCCCGCTCGTCGGCGCCAAGGTGGGGCTGGCGTGGAGTACAGCAAGGTCAGCATGAGCTTGCTCGACCACTTCCACTGCCCAGCTACATCTGTCCAGTTTTCGGGCAGCGGCATGGCGCGGCGCGATCAGGCGGAGAGTCCTGTACAGACTGACCAAGAGCGGTCTTGTCAAGCGTATGAATCGTGATCATCATCACCCTCGCGCCGCGTTTATCTTATTTGTTACTTATATAGATCTTGTTCGTTGGAACGAGACATGTATACCTTCTGATCAACTACCGAGTCGTATGTCCCCAGCCGCCCATTTCATCCCTTTGAGGGGTTTCCTCTGGGGTGCCGTGAAGCGGGCCGTCGGCATGCGCGGTGAAGGTTCGGAGGGTGACGGCTTATGAGCCGAAATTTGTCATGCCCGCATTCGACTCGCTGGAAGCTGGTGCCGTTACTGGCAACCCTCCCAGGATTATTACTGCTTCCCGCGATACCCGGTGTGGCCGTCGCTGACGCGGTGCGGATCTCGGCGCCGAAGCCGGTCACGCCCAAGCAGCTGACCGGATCGGCCAAGGGATTCCCCTCCTTGGTCACGACCGAGGCGACGACCACCACGGTGGACGGCACGGGCTGGAGGGCCGATGCCGAGCCGCCGCAGAACGCGGTACCGACCGACGAGCGCTTCACCGACAAGGAAAACAGAGAGCTTCTCAGCGAGCGGCTGAGCAAGGGCGATGCCAAGGCGGACGCTCCGGGCGGGCAGCCGATCGCGGCGCTGCTGGCCGGGGAACCAGAGCTGCTGGCCGCTTTCCCCCGTGACCAGATGCTGGTCGACTCCCTCACCCCGACCTTGCGGGCGCAGGGGAAGGTCACCACCGGGTCCGGGCCGCTGCGTTACGCCTTCAAGATCTGTGACGTTCCGGCGATGACCGGTACCGGCTGCACCTCCTCGGGCACCCTGGCCAGTGGAGTGAGTACCTGGACGGTCCCGGCGAACAAGCTGGCCTGGGGCAAGCAGTACTGGTGGCAGGTCACCATCACCGACACCTCCAACTCGATGTCGACCACCGTGGGCCGGACGTTCGTCACCGGGGTGCGTCAGCCGGTGCTGACGTCGCAGCTGGCCACCTCCGAGGTCGCGGGCCGGGAGTTCAACCAGCTGGCCGGTAACTACACCACCACCTTCACCGACCTGTCGGTGCCGTCGGCCGGTCCTCCGTTGTCGGTGGTGCGCACCTACAACAGCATGGACCCGCGCACCGACGGCATCTTCGGCGCGGGCTGGTCGACCCGCTGGGACATGAAACTCACCCAGGAAACGCGGGGCAGCGCAGTCTCGGTGCTGATCACCTACCCTGACGGCCGCCAGGTGCGCTTCGCCAAGACCGGCAGCACCTACCAGTCCCCGCCGGGAATGTTCGCCACGCTGGCCGACGTGTCGGGCGGCGGATGGCGGCTGATGGATAAGTCGGCCGTCTCCTACTTGTTCGATTCCCAGGGCAGGTTGACCTCGGTGACCGACGCCCGCGGTCAGGCACAGACGCTGACGTATGGCACCGGCGGCAAGCTGTCCACCGTCACCGCGCCGGGCGGGCGATCGCTGAGCTTCACCTGGACCGGTGACCATGTCACCGCGGTGTCCAGCGACCCGGTGAGCGGCACCCCGATCACCTGGACCTACTTCTACGACGGCGACAAGCTGACCGGCGTGTGCGCTCCGGTCGCGGCTCCCAACTGCACCACCTTCGGCTACGGCAGCGGCTCGCGCTACCGCAGTGATGTGCTCGACGCCGACCCTTACGGCTACTGGCGGCTCAGTGAGGCCTCTGGCACCACTGCGGCCGATCTCGGCGCGGCCAATGCCAGCGCCACCTACCAAGGGGTGACGTACGGCAAGCCGGGTGCGCTGGCCGGGTCCACCGACACGGCGGTGGAGTTCACCACCGGCTCATCGCTGAAGCTCCCGGCCAACATCGTCGGCCAGCTGGGCGACCAGCTGTCGGTGGAGACCTGGTTCAAGACCAGCCAGTCCGGTGTGCTGGTCGCGGCCGGAACCCAGGAGACCAGCGGGATTCCGTGGGGGCCGATGCTGTACGTCGGCACCGACGGCAAGCTACGCGGCTCCCTGGCCGCCGTCGCCGCACCGATCACCACGACCGGCACCGTCAACGACGACGCCTGGCACCACGTGGTGCTCACCACCGCCGGCGCCAACCAGACCCTCTACCTCGACGGCGTGCAGGTCGGCACCACCACCGGTACCCTGCCCGCCTGGCGCACCAGCGCCACCGTCGGCAACGGCGTGGCCGACCCGGCCGTCTCCCCGGCGGTGCCCACCCCGCGGGCGGCGTTCCCGTTCAAAGGGATGATCGACGAGGTCGCGCTGTACGACAAGCCGCTCACTGCCACCGAAGTGCAGCGCCACTACGGCGCCCGGCTGCAGGTGCCGCACAAGCTAACCACGGTCACGCTGCCGTCGGGACGAGTATGGGCGTCCAACACCTACGACGCCGCCACCGACCGGCTCAAGACCCACACCGACCACAACGGTGGTATGTGGCAGCTCGGCATCAAGACCTTCGACCCCTACTCCTCGGCCGCCGAGGTGGTGGTCACCGACCCGAAGAACGAGGCACTGAAGTATCTGTACGACTCCGAACGCGGTTACCGGATTCTGGGAGAGACCGATCAGCTGGGCTACACCCAGTGGCATGAGTACAACCTGTCCGGTTCGCTGTCGAAGGTGATCGACCGTAACGACATCGCCAACGACGTCTATTACGATGAGCGCGGCAACCTGCTGGCTCGCAAGTACTGCCGGGCGCCGGGCGAGTGCGCGCTGGAGTTCAAGGCCTACTACCTGAACACCTCCAACCCGTTCGACCCGCGCAATGACCAGGTGACCGCCTACCGGGACGGCCGCTCAGCCTCCGAAACCGACAACACCTACCGCACCACGATCGAGTACACCACCTACGGTGAGGTGTCCAAGGTCACCACCCCTGCCACCTCGGACTTCCCGTCCGGCCGCCCGCATACCTACGCCTACACCGACGGCACCGAGCCAGCGGTCGGCGGCGGCACCACACCGGCCGGTCTGGTGAAGTCGGAGAAGAACGCCAAGAACGAGGAGACGACCTACCGCTACAACGCGGCCGGGGACATCGTCGAGCAGACCATGCCGTCCGGGCTGATCATCACCACGGCTCGCGACGCAGTTGGCCGGCCCACCTCCCGCACCGAGGTCTCGGCCGCCCACCCAAGCGGCGCCACCACGACCTTCACCTACGACGGAGTGGGGCGTCCGCTGACCCAGACCGGACCGGGCGTTGAGAACGAGGTCACCGGCGTCACCCACACCACCAAGGCCACGGTCGTCTACAACGGCGACGGCGACAAGCTCACCGAAACCCTCAGTGACCTGACCGGCGGGGACCCGGCGCGCACCACCACCTACACCTACGACACCCACGGCCGGATCACCACCGTCACCAACCCTGAGAATGAGGTGACGGGGTCCACCTGGGACGTCGCCGGCCTGCAGGTGTCGGCGACCGACCCGCTGGGCGCGGCGGTCACTTTCGGTTACACCAAACGCGGCCAGCTGGCGTCCAAGACGCTGAAGAACTGGACTGGCAGCCCGGTCAACCCGCAGCCTGCCGCCGACGTGCTGCTGGAGTCCTTCTCCTACGACCCGGGCGGACGTACGGCCGGGCAGATCGACGCGATGGGCCGTAAGACGACCTTCACTTATTGGATGGACAACCGGCTGTCGCAGACTATCGCCGACGACGCCAAGCTCAATGGGCTGACCACCCCGGCTGACGTGGTGCTGGAGTCCGATGAGTTCGACCCGGCGGGCAACCTGGTCGAGCAGATCACCGGTGGCGGTAAAACCACTGTCGACCACGTCTACGACGCGGCCAGCCGTAAAACCTCTACCACGCTGGACCCGGCCGCGCTCAACCGCAAGAGCGCCTATGTCTACGACGCGATCAACAACGTCACACGGGAGACCTTCACCGGGGCAGGCACCACCCGCACCGAGATCACCGACTACCAGTACAACACGCTGAGCCAGGTGACCCGGGAGACGGTGGAGAATGGCGCCATTGATCTGGTGACCACCAGCACCTACGACGAGCGGGGTCTGTTGACCGCCACCGTCGATCCGCGTGGCAACGCCTCCGGCGCCACCGCGGCGGACTTCACCACCACAATGCGCTACGACATCGCCGGACGGCTGGTGGAGACTAAGGCGCCGCAGGTGACGATCGAGAAGAACGGCACGGCCGCCGTCAACGGCAGGCCCACAACCAAGTACGGCTACAACACCATGGGAGAGTCCACCCAAACTGTGGACGCCGAGGGCCGCACCGTCACCTCGGTCTACGACAAGGCAGGTCGTCTGATCTCGGCGATCTCGCCGTCCTACACCCCGCCGGGTGGAACCGCGGTCACTCCGACGGTCAGCTTCGTTTATGACGCGGCAGGCCGCCGCACCCAGGCCACCGACCAGCGTGGATATGTCACCAAGACCGACTACGACGCCTTGGGCAACCCAGTGCGCCAGACCGATCCAGGCCCATCCGGGCCAGGCGGAGTATGGGTGTCGGAGTTCGATCTGCTGGGCGAGCAACTTGCCGCGGTGGATCCGACCGGTGCCCGGGCCGAGGCGACCTACGACGACCTGGGCAGGAAGATCACTCAGACGCAGATCGAGCGCACCCCGACCAGCGCGGCTTATACGACCGCGCTGACCTATGACAACGCGGGCAACCTCACCAAGAGCGTCGCGCCGGGCAACAAGACCACCACCTTCACGGTCAACGCCGCCGGAGAGGTCACCAAGAGTTCCGACCCGCTGACCCATGCCACCACCTTCGGCTACGACATCCGAGGCCGCCAGACCAAGGTCACCGACGCTCTGAACAACGCCACCGAGGACACCTACGACCTGGCCGGACGCAAGACCGTAGTCAAGGACCTGGACAGTACCGGCGCTACGGTGCGCACTACCGGTTACGGCCACGACCTGGCCGGTAACCCGACCAGCACCACATCGGCCGAGGGGTATGTCACCACCCAGGTGTTCGATGCGCTCAACCGGGTGACCTCCCTGGTTGAACCGGTCACCGCCACCAAGACGATCACCACCATGTTCGGCTACGACGCCACCGGAGAGCGCACCCGTCTGACCGACGGGCGCGGCAACAGCACCTGGACCACCTATAACTCTCTCGGCCTGGCCGAGTCGGTGATCGAGCCGTCCACCACCGCCCACCCCAACGCCGCCGACCGCACCTGGACCACGATCTACGATGCCGCCGGTAACCCGGTGATCGCCGTCCAGCCCGGCGGAGTGCGGATCGACCGCACCTTCGACCACCTGAGCCGGGTGACCAAGCAGGCCGGAACCGGCGCCTCGGTCACCACCCCGGACCGGGACGTCGCCTACGACCAGGCCGGACGAACCACCGCGATCGGCGACTACACCCTGGAGTACAACGACCGGGGCCTTTTGACCAAGGTTTCCAAGGCCACCGTCCAGGTCGCCACTTACGCCTACGACAACCGGGGCAACCCCACTCAGCGGGTGGATCCGACCGGCACGGCGAACTTCACCTATGATGACGCCAGCCGGCTGGCCACGGCCGGTGACCCGGTGACGGGACGGACCTGGACCTACGGCTACGACAACGCCGACCGGCTGACCAGCCAGACCTCTGCCAGCCCGGCAGGCAGCCAGGCCTACACCTACGACGCTGTTGATCGCATCGCCACCCACACGGTGAAGAACAGCTCCAGCACCCAACTGGCGAAGATCACCTATGGGTGGGACAAGGACGACAACCTCACCTCCAAGACCACCGTCGGCACCGCAGGCGCCGGCGCCCACACCTACGCCTACGACCGGTCGGGCCGACTGACCTCCTGGACCGCCCCCGGCGGCACCACCACCTACGAATGGGACGACTCAGGCAACCGCACCAAGGCCGGCACCAAGACCTACACCTACGACGAACGCAACCGCCTGACCTCCGGTGACGGCACCGACTACACCTACACCCCGCGCGGCACCACGGCCACCGAGACCAAGGCGGGTGCCACCCGTAACCTGGCCTTCGACGCCTTCGACCGGCTCATCACCGACGGCGACATCACCTACGGCTACGACGCGCTCGGCCGAGTCACCTCCCGCACCAAGGGAGTCGACCAGCAGCGCTACGTCTACTCCGGGCTGACCAACGACATCGCCGCCGTTACCGACGGCGCCGGAACCGTCCAGGCCAAATACGGCCGCGACCCGGCCGGTGACTTGCTCGGCCTGCAGGAGAGCGGCACCACCGCCCTGGCCACGATGACCGACCTGCACGGTGATGTGGTGGGCACCTTCTCCGGCACCGCGCTGGTCGACTCGGTGGCCTTCGACCCGTTCGGCCAGGTCACCCACCGCACCGGCGCCACCCGCACGCTGGGCTACCAGGGCGAGTACACCGATCCGGACACCGGCAAGGTCAACATGAGCGCCCGCTGGTATCAGCCCGGCACCAGCGCGTTTGCCTCCCGTGACACCGCCACTCTCGTCCCGAACCCGTCCATCCGGGCCAATCGCTACACTTACGCCAACGCTGCCCCTCTCAACCATGTCGACCCCACTGGGCATTGGGCGGCCAACCCGGCCGCCCCGGTGTACAACGCATGGGGGGATCAGCCCTCAGATTTGGTGTTCAACGGCGCAAACGCCAGCAACGACGACAAAAAGTGGTATAACGAAAACTTCGGCGAGTGGACGAAGTTCCCGCTGTTCGACCCCGACGAGGCCAGACGGATCGGCGTCATGGAGAACGGCAGGGAAATAGACCAGGCGAACTACTGGGATGCTCCTGAAACAGAGCGGATGGAGTACATCAAGCGCTGGACTCCAGAGCTGACCGGTATGCAGCTCGCGGTCAACTGGGCGCTTTCCGGTGGACTGAAGAGCCTTGATCCCAATAAGGTTGTTAAGTCGGAAAATGGAGCTGTTTACTATCTGAGTTCCGCAGGGAAGGTGAAATTTAAGTACTACGGTATTTACAAAGACCTTCTTCCGTACTGGAGAGACATAAGATCTGCGGCGGCAACTCACAAAATCAAGGAGAACGTCCTTTTCGCCGTACTTCTTTGGGAAGTTAACCAAGATGAGGTGAAGCAGGGGCGCTGGGGTTACGAGAAAAAATATCTCGGAAACCTGATCACGAATGGTACTGGAGAGTATACGTCCGTCGGGATCGCTCAGCTGGAGGTGTACAAGGCGCGGAAGATGCTGATTGAGACTTCAAAAAATGGGCTGGAGGCGCAGAAATGGATTCGTGCGTCTTCCCGCTATATCGCCGATCACCTCTACAAAAATCCGAGTACGTCCATTCAGTTGGCTGCTGCGTGGTTGGCGGAGCTGAAGCGGGAGATATGGTGGAAGACTCCATCTGGCCCGCATCATCTCACTGACGAGGAGGCCGCCATTGCCTACTGTGGATGTTCGGGGGTTTACAAGGACATAAGAAACCGTCCGTCCCAAAAGCTGATCTCGGATAGATTCGAGGCCTGGATGAAGGGCGGTGAGCTCCAGGGTAGCGAGAAAAACGTGAAGGTAGCGAAGGAGCGCAGGGCCTTCCTGGAGGGAATTGTCAGCTGGGACGTCTATGGCGATTTCTCGCGATGTGTCGACTATGCTCTTTCGCCTAATGTGGGAGGCTACAAGAAGTGTCGCAATGCGTGAAGGCAATATCCTTGACCAAGGCTGGGGGTTCGCGGAAGACGAGTCGCGTTCTCGGGATGGTCGCGGCTCTTCTGAGCGCCGATCTCCTGGTTGCGGGATGTTCTGCGGCGCTGCAGGTCAATCCCGCTGCGCTTGACGATGTGCGCGGCATCGGCAAGGTGCTGGGAGAGGTCACGACCGAAGGTATCTGGTCCAATACGAAAGAGGTTATCAACAAACTCGCCATCGACACCGGAAGTGCGAATTCCCGAGAGGCGATCAATAAAGCCGGCGACCTTTTGCGGAAACGTAAGTGGGTAGCAGTTTCGCAGAGCACCTCTGAATTCATGCAGATGAAATCGACCGTATGGGATGGGGTGTATCTGACGATCTTCCCATTTGATTCATCGGAAATAGAGCTGTATCCAGAAAAAGCCCAGGAGGCGATCAAGAAGGCGTCGGCCGGATCGGAAGCGCTTTTGGCTGTGAGCGTAGGGCAGGAAAAGTAACTTCTGACCTTTTCGCTTGGCTTGAGTGTTGCCGCTCTCCGGTGGCTTAAGACGGTGCTGACTCGTCCCGCCGCCTTCCCCTTGGCCGTCATCGATGACGGCCAAGGGGAAGGCCGTCAGGGGGTGGAAGTCGAAGGCTTTCTTCCAGGTCGGGGTGGCGTTTCTCTTATCGGAGTGGGCCAGGACGATGGTGGTGTCCAGGTCGATGAGGATCGGTTGGCCGTCGGCTCCGGGCGTGACCGGTCCGGCCAGGGCCCAGGCGCGTTCTCTCGCTGTGGTGCGGGCGGCCCGGATCGCTGTGAGGGCTTTGGCGGTGTCGGCGGCGAGCCGGTCGATCAGCCGGGAGACGGTCGGGTCGGAGGCGACGGGGCCGAACGGTTCCGGTTGAGAGCGCAGTGTCGCGATGTCGCCTGAGAGCGGTCACGTGGAACTCTTGATCAGCGGACAGGAAAGTCGCGGCTGACGGACACCGGTTCCTGGCCGGCGGCCATCAAAAGTGGCTCTGGCACAGAGATCGTGACTTGATCACTGTGGGTGAGCTATGAGAGCAAGATCCGTTTCTTGGGCAAGTCGAGGTTGGCGCGGCCGAACATCTGGCGCTTGAGTGCCTTGACGCGGCAGACGTTGCCTTCCACCGGGCCGCTGCTGTGGGGCAGGGTGAGGGCGGCCAGGACGGCTGCGTGGTCGCGGCGGATGCCTCGGGCGAAGGCTTGTAGTTGGGGCAGGTCGTCGGCCTCCGTGGTGGCGAGCCAGTTCTCCAGCCGGTCGCCGTGGCGTCCGGTAAACATCTCGGTGAACGCGGTGACGTGAGTGCTGAGCCGCTCCAGTACGGTGCTGCGGGTGGTGACCTGGGCAAGGGCGGCGGCCTCCTCCTCAGAGAGGTGGTCGGGATGACTGGTGATCCATTTGGCCATCTCCCGGACCTTGGGCGGCGGGGGCGGAAGCTGTGGTCGGGACAGACCGGCGCGTAGGGGCTGCAGGTAGCGGCGGACGGACCGGGAACTGCCGCGATAGCCCAACTCGGTGATCTCGGTGTGCAGAACGGAACCGTCGTGAACGCCCTGGTTCCACCGATCGAGCAGGGAGGAGGCGAATCGTTCGATCTGCTTGATGGACTGACGGGGACCGGCGAAGGCCTGGTCGACAGTGGCGGCGTGGCGGAACTTGCGCACCGTCTTGTCCGACAATCCCAAGATCGTGCAGATTTCGGTGTGGCTCTTGCCCTGGGTGAGCAGGTCGTGGAAGACAGCGTGGCGTTCGCGGGTGCGGACCGCGGGCCGGGACTCGGGCAGACTGCTCGGGATGAGCGGGCAGTTCGCGTCAGCCTCACCAGCGGCCGGGCTGGCGCTGTCCGGGGCGGGGGCGCGCAGTTCGGCCCGGTGCGTCGTCTAAATATCAGCCTGCGAGCATCGTTGGGCGAAACTGGACGCGCCCCGTGCCGGTAATCGTCCTTGTCCGCCATCCTCCAGAGTCCTATCAGGAACCTCTCTAATGGCATTGCACGCAGTCAGTGGACATGGAGGCGGGCATGCTCGATGAGGTGATGACGCGGAGCGTGTTGTGGCATCTCTCCGTGAGACTGCCGAACTGGACGATCTGGTACGGCGAGCACACCGAACACTTCTGGGCCTTGTTCAAGGGAAAATCGAGCAATGTCCTTCTTTATGTTGAAGCACGCATCGCAACGGACCTGGAAAGCAAGGCGGTGGAAATCGAGCAGCGGCTGCTTGGTTCGGAAGCCGACTCACCCGAAGCTGTTTTGCTCACGGGAGAGAATCCTACTCAGGAAGTGGAGCGGTCATCCGACAACCGGCACCCTTACGCGGCCGTGACGAGGACGTGATGCTGGAAGAAGCGGTGGTGAAGCTCCGCCGTGAGCTGATGACCGTGTCCATCGCGACCGAGGATCGAGACGTGTTCTGGGCGCCGCACGGAGACCCCGTGCTCAGCCTCGCTCCTGGTCTGGTCATCTGGATCGGGCTCCAGCATGGTTTTCGCTGGGTTGGCGGCGACGGACGGTGGAAGAGCCATCCACTGACCGCCCCGGCAGGAGCGGCAAGGCTGATCGCAGCCCTGTATCCGGCGTGCACTTGTGGCTTCGTCGCCGAGCGCCCGTGTGCTCCGGTCTGACAGTTCGGAAGCCATTAAGACAGCGCAGGGTTCGATGTCACATCACCAAGCTCCCGGCCTTCTGCCTCTTGTTGATCCCCGGCCGACAAGAGATGGACGCCGCCGGGACATGGCCGCGCGGTTCGGTACTGGAGGGGGCCGACCGCGCGGTCATCGCCATGTGGGGAGAAAGCTCCTCGACGCGGAGATTTCGCGCCGAAGGTGCCCTTTCAGTCAGTGAGAGGAAGTGGCGCAGGCAGGGATGACGTGTGGACGTCGAGGATGCCGATGAGCCTGCCCCCGTCGACCATGCACGCTTCTCTCACTCAGGCGATCGTTTGATGATTCCGAGATCGTGTCGCCTACCATTTTTCCGCCACGCCGGAAAGAGGACAGGTTACTCACTAAAAGGAAACGAACTTATAATTCCCGACTTTCCGTGTGGATTGCCGATCCGGGGGCGTTTGTCGGTGGCCCGTGTTTATATCTCCCGTAGGCCGACGCGCCGCAAACATCATCGGTTGACCTTCAGGGAGTTGCCATGCCAGACAGGTATTACCGGCGGGGACATTGGGTTAATAAACGGAGACCGAAAAGCGTGCAGGTGTCCGGATGGGTGATTCTGGCAGTTCTTGCTGCCTTCGCGTGGTTCGCCACCCTGGGATCCGGTTCGGACGAGAACACACCGCAGAAGCCGTCACGGGTCTCGAAGACCGCGGCCCCGGCCCCGGCGGCGGAGCAGCCCGCGGAACCGAGTGACGAGCCCCCGCCCCCAGAGCCGACCGGAGCGCCGTGAGACGCCGGAGACCTCCCAGACGTCTTCCTCGGCCGCGGATGCCGGCCGGCCCGACGGAGTGGTGCGCCGCCGCCGTGGTCGCGGTGATCACAGGATTTTTCGTGATCCGGGGACTTCGGATCGCCGTCGACCTGATTCTCGGCCGCTGGTACATCGGCGTCCCGGTGGGAATCGGTGTTCTTGTGGCGATCACGGTGTGGGCGCGGTGGGGCGTCGCCGCCCTCCGCCGCCGGGCCGATCGCCTGCATGGTGTGCGGTTGACACTGCCCACGCTGGACGTGATGTCCCACATGGCCTTCGAGTGGGCGGTGCGCGACCTCATGGTGCGCGACGGCATCGCCGCGCGGCACGTGGGACAGCGGGGGGACAAGGCAGCCGACGTCATCGGCCGTGATCCCGGCGGATACGTCATCGTCGCGCAGTGCAAGCACACCACCACCGCGGCGAAGGTCGGGGCCCGGGTTATCTACGAGGTCAACGGGACGGCCCATCCCGTGCACGGGGCGGACGTCGCGGTGGTGGTCACCAACGGATCCTTCACCCGCGACGCGCGGCGAATCGCCGACGACTTCCGGATCCATCTGATCGGCAGGGAGGAACTACGCCGCTGGGCCGGTGGAGCGGTGTCCCTGCAGGGGCTGTTGGGGCTGACCACGCCACTGCGGCGCTGGCAACGCCTGCGCCCCGTACCCCCTCCCTTCTGATCCGCCACAGTTCCACACCGAAGCGCGCCCCTCGCGCGCAGCGGTAGATCCTCTGGGGCGGTTCAGGAGGCGATTTCCCGGCACGAGCTGTCGGTCCTGCCGGGCGGGGCCGGAGAAAGCCCGGTGTCACGGGTGAACAGAACCGTGCCGTCCGGGGCGAGAACCACGACACGGGCGGGCTGCGGTTCACGCCGTGGCCAGGCCAGCCGCCCCATTCCGGGCACGACGACATCGCGGTATCCCTTGGGGAGGTGAGGAAACGGTGGGTCGGCTGTGAGCTGTAGCAGTCCCACCGGAGCCGCTCCAGCACCTCGCTGAACAGCAAGATCGCTGGGATCTGTCGTGGCGGGATCGAACAGCACCAGGGTCGCGGCCCGGCCGTCGGTCGGTGGATCGACCGGCGGGGCCGCGACCAGAACAGCGCTGCCGCTCAGGTCGACGTTCTCGACGGCCTGAGCGGCGGTGGCGGTGAGGACGGTGGCGACAGTGCCGACGGTACCGTCGACCTGGATATGCGTTCCGGACGGGATGGCGGTTACGGCGTTGGCGACGGCGGTGACGCATGGGATGCCGAACTCGCGGGCCAGGATCGCGGTGTGCGACAGCGGGCCACCGGTACCGGACACGATTGCGCTGGGCGCGTGGTGCAGCACGGGTACGGCCTCGGAGCCGAGCGCGTCGCAGACGATGACTGCGCCGGCGATGTCGTCGGGAGCCAGTGCTTCGACAGTGGCCACGTCCAGGTGGAGGGCGGGGCCGCTGCCGATGCCCGGCACCGCCGGGATCCCGCGCCACTGGTTTTTCCCCGTGTCGACGATCAGGCCGAGGGCGGGCGGTGGCAGGGGAGCGGTCAGCGGCCGAGCCTGGAGCAGGTGCAGCCCGTCGAAGGTCAGCGCCCATTCGATGTCGATGCGCTCCCATCCCAGGACCTCGGCGCTGATGCCGCCTGTCGTGAGCAGGTCCTTAACCTGCTGGGCGGTCAGGATCAGGCGGCTGGCCCACGCGGCGGGCGGGTGCAGTTGGAGAACGCCGTCATCGGACAGACGCACCTTGACGCGATGGGCGGTGCCGTCGGCGTCGCGCAGGACGGTCCATTCGCCCGGGGGAAGCCGGAGTTCCTCGGCACTGCCGGGCAGTGCGACTGTGGCCTGGTCACACGGGATGAAGACCACATCGTCATGGGAGCCGCCGGTGTGAATCTCGCCGGTCTGCCGGCCACTGACCAGCGGGTGAGCCAGTCCGCGGACGGCTTCGATGCGCCAGCGCGTTCGGCCGGTGAAATCGGCGGCCAGGACGCCGGAAGCGTAGGGGCGTACGGCGGGTTGGACGAGGACGGCCATCGAGGTCGAGTGCGCGACGCCTCGGCCGAGGGCATAGGTGGCGGCTGCCGGAGCGTGTACGGAGTCTCGGACCCGATGCAACGCGCGTAGCAGCGGTGTGGAGTCGGCCGGGGTGAAGACGGAGACGTGCAGGCCCGCGAAGGATGCCTGCCTCCCGTCCTCATGAGAGGCCGAGGAGCGGGCGATCAGCCCGTACGGCGCCCGCCCGGCGGCCCAGGAGAGGATCGCAGTCGCCGCGTCTGGGAAGGCATCCTCGCTCAGGGAGGCCGGGATGACGACGCCGTCCGGCACAGACAGGCCCGCACCGCGCAGACGGGCCAAGGCTGCGGCCTTGCCGCCGCAGAGCGCGGGGTCGGTGGCGTCGGCCAGGGCGATGAGCGCGGGCGCGGCAGGCAGAGTGGTCATCGAACGGCTCCACTGGTGATCAGGTCGGCGATGCTCAGCTGAGCGAGGTCGGCGCCGGTGAGAGAAGCCCAGCGCACGACGGCAGGCAGATAGCGGTCACGAAGCTCGGCGCGGCGTTCCTCACTGTCGGCGGCCCACCGGCTGAGCGTGATCACCAGACGTGCCGCAGCATGCTGGCGTTCATCTCCGGTGGCGGCCAGCAGGATGGCCAGCGACCAGGAGCTGGCGCGTTCCAGGGCATGCTGACGAGCGACAGGCACTTTGGTGGAAGAAGCGATATGGGCAGGGAACAGGTGGGCGTTCAGTAACCGTCCGGGATCGGTGGGGGTCATCAGGGCCAAACCGCCTGCCAGCGCGGCTGATCGGCTTCCCAGCAGTTCGGCCAGCAGCCGCTCCCAGGCGGCTTCGGGTAGCAACCAGTTGACGATGTGCGTGGACATGACGGTGAGCAGATGAGCCGTCGCGTCGGCCAGGGCCGCTGAGGCGGCAGCCACGTTCTCAGTCTCCAAGGCCGCGTCCAGTTCCTCCAGAGTGGCACCGGTACGGGCGCGGGCGGTAGCGGTGCAGGCGATGAGATCGGTGACGTAGGCCGGATCGGTCAGACGGGTGTGCCAGGTGCCGACAAGGTGCTGGTGGTCGGCCTCGTCGATGTCAACGAGGCCGGGGCGGCGGAGCCTGCCGTACGGGGTGGGCACATCCATGAGCACTTGTGGCCAGGCGATCAGCGAGCGGGTGTAGAGGTCCCATTCCAGCGGAGTGCCAGCGGGCCTGGTGTGCTCGTAGTCGACGGTGCGAATGCCGTTCCAGACCTCGTCCATGCCGATCTCCTCTCAGTGGCTCGGCTTTTCGGGCAGGTGCATGAAAAGGGGCGTGAGGCTTTGCTGTTTTGCCGCCTGGCCGGGGTGGGCGGTGTGCCACGCTCGGGGTCTTGAAGCAGCAGGGTTTGGGGCGCGACGAAGGGGAACCGCAGGTGAAGATCAAAGAAGCCACCGCGAGTGCGTTCGTACTGCGCCGTAGCGAGCACGACGGCGTACAGGTCGCACTGGTGTGGCATCCACGGCTGGGGGAATGGATGGCCGCCGGTGGGCAGGTAGAGGTCGACGAGCATCCGGCCGAGGCGGCGCTGAGGGAGATCACCGAGGAAACCGGCCTGGTGACGCAGCTGATCCCCGCCCCGGCGGTTGCGCTGCCCGCCGGGTTTCCGCACACCGCAGTGACGGCACCCTGGTGGATCGTGGAGATGGACGCCTGCGCCGACAACCACACCGCCGAACCGCACATCCACGTCGACAACGTGTTCCTCGCCTGGGCCGGTGACGGCACGCCGGTGCGGGAGCCGGTCCACGAGGTGCGCTGGTTCACCGTGGACCAGTTGACGGAGGCTGCCGACATCGCGGAGGATTCGCGGCTGCAGGCCAAGGAGGTGCTGGGGCTGATCGCCTCGGGCCAGGTGGCGCTGCCACGGTAGGGGCGCGGCCCCAGATCATCACTGCCCCGTCCTCGGCGGCCTGGTTCAGAGAGCGGAACCCGTAACGGGTGAAGGCCGCGGCGATCTGCTCGGCAGGTCGGTGGTGGTGAAACCCCTTGCCGGAGACGCCGCGCCGTACGGTGAGGTTCTCGCACACCACGACACGCACCCGTCGAAGCAACGTGCCGAGGGCAGTGTCGAGGTCGGCCAGGTGGTCCAGGGTGTCGACGATCCACAACGCGTCGATGGCCAACTCGGCAGGCACCTCGCCCGGTTCCACCACCGTGGCGTCGTGGCCGTGACGGCGTAGACGCCAGCGCAGGAACCGGGTGGAGGGGGAGTCGTAGTCGCAGCAAGTGACGCCGAAGCCCGTCTCCAACAGGGGCAGGGTGTCGTTGCCGATGCCGCACCCATAGTCGAGCACCGTGCGCACCCGATGATCCAGCAGGGCGGGGATCGCTGCGGAGGTGTAGTCAGGGCGGTTGCCACTGGCCTGCCAGATGGTCAGGTTGTACAGGTAGGCGGTGCTGGCTCGGAAGAACGCGGCCACGTCCTCGACGCTTCGCGGGTCGGCTTGCCTCCAGGTCTCGGCAAGCGCGGCCGCGGAGTCCAGGTAGGGGGTGAACTCCTCACCGAGGAAGTCCCGCAGTTCCCGCACCAGTGGGCTGGCAGATGCCTGATCCCATCGGTAGCGGTTCCACGCGCCGCGGCAGGTCGGGCAGGCGGTCAGGTGGATGTGTACAGCGGTGTGCGTGCCGCCGCCGTCGGCGGCGCGCAGATAGGAACCGAAGGCGGTGCGGACGCTCACGCACGCGATGCCGTTCACTGCGGTCGTCCTCCTGGTGGTCAGAAGAGCCCTTCCTGGGAGCCATGTGCGGTCGGCAGGCGCTTGGGCGGCATGCCGACCGCGGCGTCCAGCTCGTGCAGGGTGGTCCACCGGCGCGCGGCGGCGTTGTCGGTGAGGATGCGTCGCAACACCGTCGCGGTGAGTTCCACATCCGGCATCGCCCGATGGCGGTCGGCGGGCAGCGGAATGCGCAGGTAGCGCAGCACCGCGTCGAGCGCGTGCGAGGACAGCTCGGGGTAGGCGATGCGGGCCATACGGACGGTGTCCAGCAGTGGAATGGCGGCCAGGGTCGGGCAGTACGCCGCCTGGTGGGCGATCAGAGTCGCCTCGGTGCCGACGTTGTGGGCGACCAGACGGTACGGCGGCGCGGTCGCCATGGCGTCCAGGGCGGTCATGACCTGCTCAGGCCTGGCCGCGTCCGCCAGCATGGCGGCGGTGATGCCCGTCTGGCGGACGTCGAAGTCGGTCATCGGCACCTCCTCGGGCGGCCGGATGAGTGACTGGAAACGCTAGACCTCCACCAGTTCACCGTCCTCGGGCACCAACGCCACGGCCGCGACCTCGATCGGGACAGGCGAGCGGCCCGCCGGGGTCAGCCCCTCGAAGTCGATGACCACATAGGTGTGCCGGGCGAAGTTGGGATCGGCGGCCAATCCTGCTCCGGCCGACGAGGTCAGGTGGTTCGTACGGTCCATGCCAAGGCCTCTCGCTGGATGATCCGGGCGCGGGCCCGCAGATCGGCTTCGGTGTCGCCGGTGTTGAGCACCACGGCGAGCAGGTGGTCGACCATGTGCTCGGCGGCAGGGCAGGGCGCCGGCTCCAGAGCCTGGCAGGCCGGGTGGGTCGAGGCAGCGCGCAGGCCGAACGTGCCGACGCTGTTGGGCACTCCAGCATCGGCCAGGTGCTGGGCGAAGGCACGAGGTTCGGCCAATCTGATGTGCCACAGGGGGCTGTAGCCGTTGGGCTCCTCCTGCTCGCCCGGCGCGATCACCTCCAGTCCGGGAAGGTCACCGACCGCGACGGTCAGTAGGGCGGCCTGGGCACGTCGGCGGGCCAGTTCGGCCGGGAAACCGGGCAGCCGGTGACGGGCCAGCCGTGCCGACAGCTCCGGCAGCCGGTAGTTGCGGCCCAGGCGGCTGCCCGCGGGCATCCCGGGAGCGCCGACGGCCCAGTGGGTACGGTACGCCGCCGCGCGTTCGGCGATGGCCGCATTGTCGGTGAGCAGGTAACCGCCCTCACCGGCGGCGTAGATCTTGCCGTCCTTGAGACTGAAACAGCCGACCTCGCCGAAGGTTCCTGCCGGTCGCCCCCGATAGAGGCTGCCCTGGGCCTGGCAGGTGTCCTCGATCAGCATCAGGTCGTGCCGCCGGGCCAGTACGGCGAGTTCGCCGATCCCACCGCATCGGCCATGCAGGTGTACCGGCAGGATCGCCCGAGTGCACAATGTGATCTTGGTCTGCAGGTCGGCCAGGTCCATCCCTCCGCCAGGAGCGGCGTCGACGAACACCGGATGTGCTCCGGCCTCGGCCACAGCGGCGACCGTCATCATCACGGTGATCGCGGGCAACAGCACCTCGTCACCGGCACCGATGCCGCAGGCGGCCAGCGCGGTGTGCAGGGCCGCGGTTCCGGAGGAGACCGCGACCGCATGCGCGACGCCGAAGGCGGCCTCGAGTTCCTCTTCCAGAGCGGCCGTTTCGGCCTGGCCTGCCGGATCGGGCATCCGGTCCAGCACGGATTGGAAGATGCGCGCGTCGACCGGTGGCGGTGTCGGAAGGATCATGGCGTGCTCACAGAGGAGGTGAGGACGCGGGTGAAGTCCATCAGCGGCCACATGTTGACGCAGTCGGTGGAGAACAGGGCGCAGTCGGCCGCGCATCCGGTGGGGGCGAACAGGCTTCCCGCGTCGGCGCCGACGATGCCGCGCCGCCGCTCGGGTGGGGTCGCGGCGATCCGCAACGAGGACGGGCAGTCCCACACCGACCCGTCGGGTTCGACGAAGAACAACGTGTTGCCGCCGAAACACCGCTTCACCAGCCCGGTCGGCGCGGTGACGGCCGCGCTGACCCGCGCCGGGTAGGAAGCGGGCGGCAGCTGCACCGGCAGGCGGGCACCGTACAGGGTGGCGAGGCGCTCGGTGAGATCGGCTTCGTGTTCACCGGTCAGCGCCAGCTCGCCGTGCAGGGCGTGGTCGGTGGCCAGGGCGATGGGCTGGGGGACGGCGTAGTCGCAGCCGAGCTCGGCGGCCAGAGCGGGGACGGCGGTGATGTCGGGCAGATTGCGGCGGGTGATGACGCTGTAGAGGCCGACCTTGGGCCAGGCCGATGCGGCTGCCGCACGGGCGGTCAGCAGCGCTCGCACCCCGTCGACGACCTGCTGCCAGCCGTCGCGGCCATTGCGGGCGGGCCGCCAGGCATCGTTGTAGGCCGGATCGGTGGAGTCCAGCGACACCGACACCCCGTCGACGCCCAGCTTCAGCAGCGCGTTGACGGTGTCGGCGCGGTTCAATGGGATTCCGTTGGTGCAGACGACCACCTGTACACCGGCGTCCTTCAGCACCGCGATCACATCCATGATCGGCGGCCAGATCAGCGGCTCTCCACCGGCCAGGAACACCCGCAGCACCGGGGAGTCGGCCATGGTGGCGGCGAAGGCGAGGATCTGCTCGGCCGACAGGTCGTTGCGCGACAGGTGTGACAGCGCGCCGACGGCGGTGACCGGCAGGAGCCGATGTTCTTCGATCGTGCCGAAGTAGCAGTAGCGGCAGCCCAGGTTGCAGGGGCTGCGCAGCCCCCACAGGAGGGTCACGTTACGCATGGGATGCCTCCTTCGGCCACGGGGCCGGTGCACAGATCAATGAGGGTGCGGCACGCCTCTGCGATCGCCGCCACCAGGCCGGACTCGTCGATGTCGCGCCGATCCAGCAGCGACATCCGCTGGGGGTACGCGGCGGCGAAGCGCTCGTACAGCCGGTCCACGCGTTCCATCAGCGTCCGCTCGTCGGCGCGCGCCGGTCGGCCGATGCGCTGCTCGAAGCGGACCAGACAGCGCGCCGGGTCGTCGCGTAGCAGAACCGTCAGGTCGGGTAACGGCCGCCAGGCGCCGATCGTGGTCAGGATGGCCTCGGCGAGTTGCAGGGCACGCTCGTCATCGCCGTCCGGCGTCAAGATCGCTGCCTGGTAGAGGGCGACGGTGTGCGGGCCGCGGTCTTCCAGCACGACCCGGCCGGTGCCGGTATCACCGAGGCATTCGTGCCGGTGAACCTGCAACGCCATCAGCAGCAGCGTCTCGGTTCTTGGCGTCCCGGTGCGCAGGAACAGGTCACCGTTCTGACGTAGCGCGGCGATGACGCGGCCGGACAGCAGGTCGGGCGGGGCGTCGGGCAGCTCCACCAACGGCACACAGGCCGGCTCCAGTACGGCGGCCACCTGGCGGATCAGGTGGGTCTTACCGACCCCGTTGAGGCCTTCGACGCTCACCCACGCCATCGTCGCCGTCATCGCGTCCTCCCGGCGTGGATCACGGCGTGTAGCCGGTCGGCGAGCGTCACGTCGGTGCGCAGTCGTCCGAGCAGGCACGCGGTGTCGGTACGGGCGCCTTCGGCCTGCAAACCACGCATGCTCATGCACAGGTGCTCTCCGGTCATCCAGACCCCGACATCGGGACTGCCGCACAGCTCGGCGACCGTCGCGGCGACCTGGGTGGTCAGGCGTTCCTGGAGCTGCAGCCGGTGGGCGTGGGTCTGCAGGATCCGCCCGAACTTCGACAACCCCAGGACCTGGCCGTTGGGGATGACGGCGATGGCGGCGCGGACGTGGAAGGGCAGCAGGTGGTGCTCGCACAGCGACCATGCCGACAGCTCCCGGACCAGCACGTACTGGTCGCCACGGATGTCGTGCTCGAAAGCGGTCGTGACCCGGCCAGGGGTGTAGTCGAGGAACTCCTTCCACCAGGCGGCCACTCGGCGAGGGGTGTCACGCAGCCCCTCTCTGCCGGGGTTCTCGCCCAGCAGTACCAGCAGCTGGCGGATGTGCGCCTCCACTGCCACGTGATCGATCGGTCGCCGAGGCGGCGCATCGCCCGGACCGGCCGCCGGGAGCGGGTGGGTGCTGTTGAGGCTCATGCTTCCACCCCAGTCCAGGGGCGTAGCCGCGCTCCGGTGGTGAGCAGGTGACGGGCGTTCGGCCCATGATGCAGCAGCGCGTCCAGGGCTGACAGCGGTACGGCCTGGCTGGTGCGGGCGTTGATCGCAGACCCGCCGGTACCCGGTGACGATGTGGCGTCGCTCGGCGGGGACGATTGGTAGGTGGCGATTTCCACGCTGATACCGGCCTGGGCCAACAGGGGGACGTCCAGGTAGCCGGTGGCGCCGGTCCCGGTGCGCAGCACCCGGGTGCCGGTCCGGCGGCACAGGTCGATCAGCATCGCGTTCTTGTGACCGGCCGGGGCCAGGGTGCTGGCGCGTATCAGGGCCACCTGCAACCCGAAGCCGTCCAGCAGCAGCCGGAGCAGCGCCTCGTTCAGGTCGATCAGGTACTCCCAGTCCCGCTGATAGATCGCCTGCAGGGGCTCTGCCCACTCGGGCCAGTACGGCGCGCGTCCGTAGACCTGGGTCAGGGTGCGCCAGTGCCGGGACTGCCAGGCCTCCGGGGCGGTGCGCACCTGATGGATGGGCTGGCCGAAACGGCGCCGCACCGGCACGCCCAGAAGCTGGGCGTCGCCGCGCGTGCCGCGGATGTAGTTGCGGTGCTGCCAGCCGCGGTCGGAGAACTGCACCTGGTCGAGCAGCACCAGCCGCCGGAGGTCGGTCAGCCGGGCCAGGTATCCCAGCCAGGGGAGGAAGGCCGGCTGGTGTGCGACCAGGACGTCATCACGGTACGGCGCGCCCGCCGAGGCCGCCGAAGTGGCGAGGGCGGCAGGGGACGGCTCTGAGTCGGACATGCTCACACCTCCATCCGGTAGATCGCGAACCGCTCGGCCGTACCCGCCCCGCAGGCGGCGCCTGCCGCCTCGTCCAGCGCGCGAATCTTGGCCAGGCTGCGCGGGTGCGGATCGTCGCGCACCTGGCTGGCGTGGCACAGCATCGCCTTTTCCTTCACCGGCCAGCTCGCGGTGGTGTCCACCAGCAGCGGACGCGTATCGGCCGCCTGCCAGGCCCGATCCTCCGGGCCGTCGTAACCGAGCACGATCCGCGGGACGGACCGCAGCCGCCGGTCGCCAGGGCGGGCGGCGGCCAGCGCCGCCCGATGTACGGCCTGATGGTCCTGATGGTGAGCGCCGTGCGCGGGCAGCAGCAATACATCAGGAGTGCTGGTACGCAGCGACGGGCCCGTACCGGACTCGATCAATGCGATGAGGTCGGGCATGAACGCGCCAGGATTACGGGCTTGGTCGGTGTCGGTCCAGGCGATGGCTCGATCGGCCACGCCGAGGGCGTCACAGGCGGCGTCGAACTCCTCGGCCCGTACCTGCGGGTCGGAGGCGCCGCCGTACATCGGCAGGCTGGTGCAGGTGACGGCCAGCACGTCGACGGTGACACCGCAGCCGGTCAGTGCGGCGATGGTGGCGCCGGGCCCGAAGCTCTCGTCATCGGGGTGGACCGTGACGACCAAGACGCGATCCCCGGGGAACAGGTCGAACATGGTGGTGCCCTCCTCTTGTCCGTGGAAGGGACGACGGGACTGCGCGGCAGGTGCGGTCAGTGAGAGGTAGAGGAGCCCGATACGGCAGGGCTCGGTACGGTGACGCGGTTGGAACGTGGTGGGGCGTTGTCGACGGCGGCCAGCAGTGCGTTCGCCGCGGCGGCCGGGGTGTGGGCGGCCACCCGACGGGGCGCCGCCGTCGCTGCCGCGTGGTACGCCGCCGGATCGTCCAGCAGCGCTTTCAGCGCGCTCCACAGCGCGTCGGCGCCTCCGTGGAGCGGCACGACCCGGCCGGCGGCTCCCGTCAGCAGCGGGACGTTGCCGTGGTCGAAGCCGACCACGGGGGTGCCGGCCGACAGCGCTTCGGCGGCGGTGAAGCAGAACGTCTCCGGCTCGGTCGAGGAGATGACGGTCGCGGCGGCCCCGGCCAGGTAGGGCGGGACCTGGTGCCAGCTCAGCGCGGGCCGGATCGTGATCAGGCCGGGCCATCGCGCGGCCGCCGCCCGGCAGGCGTCGATGACATCGGTCTGCATGCCGGGCCAGAACTCGAAGTCGGCCTCGGCCAGCACGAGTTCCACCGGACGGTTCCAGCCGGGCGGGATCGCCTCGATCAGCTCGGCCAGGCCCTTGGCGGGCTCCACCCGGGAGACGATGCGGATCGGCCCGTCACGACGCAGCAGCTCGCGCTCGGCGCCCAGTACGGCGGGCGGCATCGTCTCCAGGGCGTTGGGCACTGTCCGCCACCTGCTGGTGTCCCACCCGGCTTCGGCTCCCTCCTGAGCGAGGTAGGCGCTGGCCGGACAGACCACGCTGGCCTTGGCCAACGCCCGCAACCAGCGCTCGTCACCGGCGGGGCGGATCTTGTGGACCATGAGCGCGGTCCGTACCTCCGGTGGAGCCGCGTTCAGGTATCCCAGCCCCCACAGGGTGTCGCCCCAGCAGGCAATGTCCACGCCACGTTCGGCCAGCACCGCCGACACCTCGGCGGCCACCGGGATGGGATCGGTCAGCGCGCTGCGAACGTCGTCGTTGGTCGCAGGACAGGGCAACTGCAGCGAGGTCAGCCGGACCAGATCCGGTTCGGCGGCATCGGCGGCCTGTGACGGTCCCGCGGCCAGCATCAACGTCGTGTGGCCGAGCTGACGCAGGCCTTTCATGAGTGCCGCCAGGCTGCGCTCGACACCCGCGGGATGGTCGGGGCGGTAGCTGAGCAGGCAGAACGCGATGGTCCTGTGCCGGTCGCCGTTCAGCACGCGCGTTCACCTGCCCGTACGCCGGTGGGCGCCGCCAGCGGCTCGGTGGGTGTGTCCGCAGGCTTCTCCCATGGGAAGACGACCCAGTCGCGGGTGTCCCACACCCATGCGTCCGGGCTCGCCCCGCCTTCAGCCTCGTGGCCGGCGGCGTTGCGGCACAGCACCACGGCGCGCACGCCGGCCGATCCGAGCCGCTGCCGCAGCAGCGTCACGACTGCCCTCAGCGTCGCGCCGGTGCCGCAGATGTCATCGGCCACCAGCACTCGGCTGCCCGGAACCACCCGGTTGAGCTCGGTGCAGTCGACGACGTCGACCCGGCCGGTGGCCTGAACCTCCAGCTTGTCGTCGCGGTTGTGCCGCAGCCGGATGCTGACCGTGGGAACGTCCAGCAGACGACCCAGCGCGGTGCCGAGCGGGACTCCGCCTCGGGCGACGGCGATCACCACATCGGGCCGGTGGGGACGTTCGTGTTCAGCCAGCATCTCGGCGGCGGTGATGAAGGTCTCCGGTTCCAGACGCCAGATGCGCCGATGGTCGAAGACCCGCTGACGGTTCGGGGCAGACAGGTTGGAAATCGGGGGCATGGAATGATCCCTTCACGGTGATGAACAGCAGATGAGAGGAACGGCAGGGAACGTGGGCCGGTCACGGCCAGTTCCAAGAGTCGAGAACCTTTGAGGTGGTGGCCCAGTCGCGCGGGTCGTCGATGAGGTGAAGCCGAATCTCTCGCAACGGGGCGTGCACGATGCTCTGGTAGAGCGGTTCGGCCACGACGAGCGCTCGCACCGGCCTGCCGTTCCGCTCGAACTCCTCTTCCAGTACGGCGGCGGTGATCGGACACAGTTCACGAGCCCGGTCCGAGGTCAGGCGCCGGTCGTAAGGCAGCAGCAGCCGATCCGGGGAGACGAGGCCGTACTCGGCCGACAGGATGCGGACCTGAGAGCGCAGCGCGCGCAGGTGCCCGACACGCCGACGTAGGTGGGGCACGCAACCACCTTCGTAGAGGTCGAGGGCGGGGACGGGAACGGTGGTGAACTTCTTGCGGGAGGAGCAGCCGACGATGACGAGATTCACCCTTCACCCACCTCCAGCGTGCCGCCCCAGGCGTCCACCGGGCTGCGGGTAGAGCCCAGGAGACCGGGCCTAGGCGGCTTCTTGATGATCATTTGCGTGACACCGCCGGAGACGGGTCGTCGTAGTCGGTGGGGTCGAACACTCCGGCCAGCGCGAACGCCTCCTTGCGTTCGGTGCAGGTACCGCACCGTCCGCAGTGTCGGCGTCCGCCCTGGTAGCACGACCAGGTGTCGGCGAAGGGCACCCCGAGCCGGGCGCCGAGCCGTACGATCTCGGCCTTGGTCATCTCGATGAAGGGTGCGAGAACCTGGAAGCCGTCGGAGATGAAGCCCTCATTCGCCACGGTGACCATGCGCCGGTAGGCCTCGACGAACACCGGGCGACAGTCCGGGTAGATCGTGTGGTCTCCGGAGTGTGCCCCGAAGGCCACGGCGTCGGCTCCAGCCGAGACCGCGTGAGCGACGGCGAGATCCAGCAGCAGAAGGTTGCGGTTGGCCACGACTGTGGCTCGCATGGAGACGTCGCTGTAGTGGCCCGGCGGGACCGGGACACGGGCATCGGTGAGCGCGAAGCCGCTCACGAGAGTGGCCAGACCGGAAAGGTCGAGGCGGACGTACGTCGCGCCGAGTGCCTTCGCGGTGACCTCCAGGTAGGACAGCTCAGTGCCGTGCCGCTGCCCGTAGTCGACGCCGAGGAGGGTGAGCCGGGCCGTACCGTTGGCTCCGAGCCAGTAGGCCAACGTGGTGGAGTCCAGGCCGCCCGAGGCGACGACAACGACGTGGCCGGTGGACTGCTGGTCGTTGTTCTCCGTGTTCACAACAGGAAGTCCCCCTTTCCGGGAGATGAGATTTCTGGAGGACGGCTGACTCGGCGCTTCTGAGGTGCTTTGCTCGCTCTTTCGGGCGTGCTGTGGAAGGAAGGGTCAGCGGCCGCGTTCGTCTCCCCACAGCAGGACGTGGGTGCGCAGCGACAGCGACCACCCGCGGGCGATCACCGCCTCCGCCAGCCGACGGGCGCGGTCGATGATCTGCTCTGGTGTGGTGCCCTCCGGCATCACCCACACCTCGCGCAGGGCGAACCGCTGCTGCAGATGATCGATCTCCTCCAGGTCGGCCACCCGTTCGGCGACGAACTTGAAGACCGCCCGGCCGCTGGCGGTCAGCGCCGCGAGTGCTTCGGGGACGATGCGCCTGCTCTGGGGCAGGCGCGCGTTGGCGAGTTTGGGGGAGACGTTGAACCGCACCCCGTCGACCAGCAGTCGCAGGTGCGGCAGCACGGTGCCGTTGGTCTCGATCTCCACCCGGCGCCCGGCCTGAACCAGTGCACTCACCAGGGGAATCAGCGCCTGCTGCTGTAGGAGCGGCTCACCGCCGGTGATGACGATCAGTTCCACGCCGCTGGCCAGCGCCCAGGCAGTGACCTCGGCGACCGCCATACGAGCACTCTCATCACGCAGGTCGAAGCGGGTACTGTCCCACGTGAACGGGGTGTCGCAGAAGCCGCACGACAGGTTGCATCGCGACAGGCGCACGAAGATCGCAGGCACCCCGCTGCTGGGCCCCTCACCCTGCATGGTAGGGCCGAACCGCTCGGCGATCAGCAGGTCCTGGTGCTCGGTGGCGCCCTGGTCCGTCATCAAGGCGGTCATGATCGCGACCCCACCGTGCAGACGGCGGAGGTCTTCGCGGTCTCGCTGACCGCGATCGCGACCAGCCGGCCTGGGATGGTCGGTTCCACGTGCTCCCTGAACCATCGCGCCAGGTGCACTGCCAGCAGTTCTGAGGTCGGCTCCACTTCCAGCACCTCGTTGAGGTCACGGTGATCGAGATGATTCCTGACGTAGGCGGCGAACGGCTCCAGCGCACCGAAGTCGGTGACGAACCCCGGGCCGGTCAGTTCCTCGGCGCTCAGCCGGATCTCCACCCGGTAGCTGTGTCCGTGACGGCGCCCGCACTGGTGGTCCTCGGGCAGCCCGTTGAGCCGGTGAGCGGCCTCGAAGGTGAACCACTTGCTGATCTCGATCTGGAATCCGCTCAAGGGACCGGACTCGTGCTCGGTCTCGGGAGCCGTCGGCGACCCACCGGCGGCTGGATCTTCTCGTCGGCGCAGTGTGTGGACGGGGCGCGACCAAGCCGGTCGGGTGACTTCGGGAGGCATGATCATCAAATCCTTCGCGATCGCAGGGGCTGGTCATGCGGCTGCCGATGCGCCTTCGGCTCGGCTACGACATACCGTCGGTACCGACGAGGCTGGACGGTCGCCGCGGATCCATGGCTACATCCGGTGATCGAGGTTCCGGCCGGTGTGGTGGGTGTGGTGTCCGGCATCGCCGTACGGCGCGGCGCCACGGGTTCAAAGCACCTCGCCGGACCGCCCGGACAGAGTTCTTCCTCCTGCTCCTGAAGGCTCATGAGCTGTCCGGCTCCTACCGCCGCCGGAAACTTGAAGTGCGCCCACACGGCCTTGCCGTCCTGGCCCTGGTCGTTGACGCCCCAGCTGTCGGCCAGCTCGTTTACGATCATGAGGCCGCGTCCGCCCAGGTCGGTGCCGGCCGGGTAACGCATCTGCGGGTGGCGCGTGCTGTGGTCGTGTACCTCGATGCGGACGAAACCGTCGACGGCGGCGACCTTCACCATGAAGCCATGCTCGGGAACGCCGCCATGAATCAGCGCGTTGGCGGCCAGCTCTGTGACGCACAGTCCGACGTCGTCGACGCATTCCCCCGCCATGCCCCAGTCGGCCAGGACAGTGGTGACCAGATTGCGGGCCTGCGGCGCCGATTCGCTCACGGCGGGGAAGAGACGCTCGACGGGGCCCACCGCGCGCCTCATGTCTCGGTGTCCGAGGCGACGACGAGCTCTCTGCTGTGGCGGCGTAGCTGGCCACCGTAGGAGCAGGCGGTGTGTTCACCAAGCCGATGAGAGCGGGCCGCGTCGCGGATCAGCAGCAGCCGCGCTCCCAGCCCGGCGATCTTCCGCTGTCGCTGACGGGCACTCGCCCGTGGTCCCAGGTGAGTGAACGTCGGCAGGACCACCCCGTAGACGCCGGGTACGGCCAGCACATCCAGCAGGCCGGTGAACGCCGGCGACCGGTCAACGCCTGCCGCGGGGTTCCGCTCGGTGAAGACACCGGCCAGCAGCAGTTCGTGCTGGCGGCAGTACTCGGCCAGCGCCTGGCTCAACGCGTCCTGACGGGCTTTCGAGGCCTTCACCAGTCGCAGGTAGCCGTAGACGATCGGGCCCGGTATGTGATGTTGTTCGGTTAAATACATGCGCATAACCGCCCAAATGGAATCCGGAACGGCGGGAGGCCGTTCGCCTGCGCCATTGAGCTTGACCGCGATCGCGCTGCCGGGAAATGGCCCGGTGTTCTACTTCCGTTGCACTTCCGTCCTGCTTCAAGCGCTCGGCTGCTTCGATGAATTTCCGGAAAGGAGCGACGCATGACGACTGTGCAGCAATGGAGCGGCCTGGAGGCCCGTGCTCTGCGTCTCGCGCTACGAATGAGCGTCCGTGCATTCGCCGGTCATCTCGGGGTCGCCGTCGGCACCGTCTCCAAATGGGAACGCCTCAGTATCGACACCCAGCCCCGGCCTGACACCCAGGCCATCTTGGACACCGCGCTTGCCCGCTCCGACACCGCTGTTCATCTTCGCTTCGAGACCTTGCTGTCCGAAGCCGGTCGTCCCGCCGGATCTGGTCGGCCGGTTGTGGCGACCAACCCTCGCATGTGGGACTACGAGACCTGGACCGACGACCTCGAGCGGACAGTCGTCGCCCTACTGATCAAGAAGTGCGGGCGTGACGTAATGCCAGGTACCCGCTGGGCGCTGCTTGCCCTGGTGACAGCCTGAAAGCATGAGGTACTCCGATAG